>JAHBWY010000003.1:0-300000 GCA_019636735.1 Phycisphaeraceae bacterium | reverse complement strand
GATCGAGGCCGCCATCCGGGCCGCTGAAACGGGTCACTTGGTGTTCGCCACCCTCCACACCACCGGGGCGGCGGGCACCATCAACCGAATCATCGACGCCTTCCCGACCAACCAGCAGGAGCAGGTTCGCGTCCAGCTCTCGACCAGCCTCCTCTGCGTGCTCAGCCAGGTCCTCATGCCTCGCGAGGACCGCCCTGGCCGAGTGGCAGGATTCGAATTCCTGGTGGTCACGCCGGCCATTGCGAACCTGATCCGCGAGAACAAGACCTTCCGAATCGACTCCGCCATTCAGACCGGTAAGAAGTTCGGCATGCAGCTCCTCGACGACCACCTCTGGTCGCTCTACAGCCGCAACCTGATTTCGGCGGAGGAGATGATCGACAAGGCCCGTAATCCTGCGGATCTGACGGAGCGGGTGCACCGTTCCGGCAAGACCGTGGGCAGGTCCGAGCTTGATCAGGCCTCGGAGTGACGACGCGCCTTGGGATGCCGATCTGGGGGGTCGGATTGGCCCAGTCGACTCTGTGCGCTGATTCGATTGACGATTGGCGTAACGATCAAATCCGCCTTGTGCGCTTTGATCTTGTGGATAACACGCAACAATTGCACTCCGTCAGCCGAATTGATGGAGCGGGAGCCTCTTTTCAATGCCACCCATTGATGTCTCAGAGCTGAAGGGCCGAATGATCGGCCGTGTCCTGACCAAGCTTGGCAAGGTCACGCGCGATCAGGTTCACCAAGGGCTCAGCCTCCAACAGGGGGAGAAGAAGGGCAAGCGCCTCGGCGAGATTCTGGTCGAGCTTGGTCTGGTCGAGCCCAGGGATGTTCAGGTCGCTTTGGCCGGTCAGGCTGGGATGAAGTTCATTGACCTCGGGTCCATGGAGATCCCAGATGAGGTCATCAATGCCGTCCCCGCAGAGACCGCCAACAGTTATCAGATCGTGCCCATCGAGTTCGAGCCGGCGACCAAGCGGCTGACGGTGGCTCTCAAGAGCCCGGACAACTTCCGCGCCGTGGATGACCTCAAGCTCCTGATGGGCTTCAAGGTCTCCGCGGTCGTGGCGGCCTCGGACCAGATCGACGATGTCCTTCGCAAGCGCTACGCCGGAAAGGCGGGGTCGGTCCAGAGCATCTATGCCGAAATGGGCAACTCCGAGGCGCTCGCGGCGCTCGAAGGCCGAGGCGACTCGATCGATCTCGCGACCCTACAGGAGGCCGCCGACGACAACAAGGTCGTCCGACTGCTGAACCTCGTCCTGCTTCAGGCCATTCGCGACAAGGCGAGCGACATCCACTTCGAGCCCTTCGAGGGCGAGTTCAAGATGCGCTATCGCATCGACGGCGTGCTCTACGAGATGGTCCCGCCGCCCAAGCACCTCGCGCTCCCGATCGTCAGCCGCATCAAGGTCATGGCGAAGCTCAACATCGCCGAACGGCGCCTTCCGCAGGACGGTCGAATCGAGCTCACCGTCGGCAACGCACCCATCGACCTTCGTGTGGCAGTTCTTCCGACGATGTTCGGCGAGAGCGTCGTCATGCGTGTCCTCGATCGAGGCAATGTGCAACTCTCGCTCGATCGCATCGGATTGCGCGACGATGAACTCGAGCTTGTCCGAGTGCTGATCAACAAGCCCAACGGCATCGTGATCGTCACCGGCCCCACCGGCAGCGGCAAGACGACCACGCTCTACGCCGCGCTCAACGAACTCAATCAGCCCGATGTGAAGATTCTCACCGCCGAGGATCCGGTGGAGTACGACATCGACGGCCTCGTCCAGTGCCAGGTCAATGTCGAGCAGGAACTCACTTTCGGGCGCCTGTTGCGGAGCTTCCTTCGCCAGGACCCCGACATCATTCTGGTGGGCGAGATCCGCGACCTCGAAACGGCGCAGATCGCCATTCAGGCGTCGCTCACGGGGCATCTCGTGTTCAGCACGCTGCACACCAACGACGCGCCGAGCAGCATCCTGCGTCTGGTGGACCTGGGCGTGGAGAACTTCCTGCTGACGGCGACGCTCGAGGCGATTGTCGCGCAGCGGCTGGTGCGGCGCGTCTGCGGCAAGTGCAAGGAGGAGTATGTCCCGACCGAGGAGCAGCTCATGGAGCTTCAGCTCCGCCTTGCCGAGGTCGAGGGCCGCACCTTCTTCCGCGGACGCGGCTGCGAGAACTGCAATCGCTCGGGCTATCGAGGCCGAATGGCCATCTTCGAGATCATGCAACTCGATGATGAGATTCGGGAGATGATCATGGCCCAGGCGTCGACCGCGGCGCTTCGGGCCGAGTGCCGCAAGCGCGGCATGCGCACGCTGCGTGAGAACGGACTCCTGGGGATTTATGACGGGCGGACCACCATCGACGAAGTGGTCCGCGAGACGATCGTTGATGAATGACCGACTCGGGGCGGCGGCCGCCGTCCCGATCACACCGCGGCGGGGCGTCGCCGCGTTTGGAGGACACAGGCATGCCGACCTTTGCCTACGAGGCACTCAATCCCGCCGGCAAGAACCAGAAGGGCACCATCGAGGCGCCCTCGAGCGAGGATGCGATCAAGCAGATCAAGTCCCAGGGTCTCTTTCCCACCAGCGTCCGTGAGCAGAAGATCAAGGGCGGTGATCAGGAGGAGAAGGCCTCATCCGGCGGCAAGAAAAAGAAGAAGAAGGGGAGCATCTCGCTCTCGTTGCCGAGCATCGGCCGGGTGCCGCTCAAGCGGATGACGCTCTTCACCCGCCAGCTCAGCACGCTCCAGGATGCCGGTCTGCCGCTCCTTCGCTCACTCCAGATCCTCGAGCAGCAGCAGAAGCCCGGCAAGCTGAAGTCGATCCTCGGTTCCGTCTGCGAGGATGTCGAGGCGGGCAGCACGCTCTCCGATGCATTCGCCAAGCATCCGAAGGCCTTCGACCGCCTCTATTGCAAGATGGTCGCGGCCGGCGAGGTCGGCGGTGTGCTCGATGTCATTCTCCAGCGCCTTGCCGACTTCATGGAGAAGGGGCAGCGCCTCCGTCGCCGCATCAAGGGCGCCATGATCTACCCCTCGGTGGTCATCACCATCGCGGTCGCGATTGTGACCGGCATCATGTACTACGTGATCCCGAAGTTCCAGACGATCTTCGAGGACTTCGGCGTTGAGCTGCCGCAACTCACCAAGCGGCTCATCACGGCCAGCAAGTGGGTGGCCGGCACGCTGACGCCGAACCAGGCGGTGCCCGGTGCCATCTGGATCATCACCAGTCCGTTCATCATCTTCATCTTCTTCAAACTGCTGCGGAAAACAGGCTTCGGACGAGCCGCCACGGACATCATCCGAACCAAGCTGCCCGTCATCGGCCCGCTGGTGAAGAAGACCTCGATCGCGCGCTTCACCCGCACGCTCGGCACGCTGGTCGCGGCCGGTGTGCCCATTCTTGAAGCCATCTCGATCACCAGGGATACCTCGGGGAACTATGTCTTCGAGAAGGCACTGACCAAGGTGCACGACTCGATCCGCGAGGGCGAGACCTTTGCGGCACCGCTCCGCGAGAGCAAGGTCTGCGACGCGATCGTCGTGAACATGATCGATGTCGGTGAAGAGACCGGTGACCTCGATGTCATGCTCATGAAGATCGCGGACAACTACGATGAAGAGGTCGATGTGGCCGTGAGCAGTCTTCTGAGCCTTCTCGAACCATTCATGGTCGTGGTGCTCGGAGGCATCGTCGGCACCATCGTGCTCGCGCTCTTCCTTCCGCTGGTCTCCATGATCGAAGGTGTTGCTGGCGCCAACAAGAAGGGTGGTGGCGGTTGATGCATGGCCACGGTCGTCGCACGGGCTTCACGCTGGTGGAGCTGCTCGTCACCATCGGGATCATCCTGCTGATTCTCGGCACGGTCCTCGCCGCGCTCTCCTTCGCGAGCCGTCGCGCCCAGCGGGCCAACACCGAGTTCCTGATGACCTCGATCCGCAACGGTCTCGAGCGATTCAAGGCCGATCACGGCTACTACCCGCCCACGCTCGGCGTGCCGACGCAGCTCACCTCCGCCGGCATCGGGGCGACGCTCGGCTGGCCTGGCACTCCGCCGAGCACCAATCTGGCCAACATCGGTGCGGGGCGTGATCTGCTCGTGCCTCCATTCAACACCGATGGCTCAGGCACCACGAAGATCGACCAGTGGAACACCGTGCCGAAGCGACTCGGTCTTCAGCGCTGGCACTCAACCACCACACTTCCCGAGTACCTCCTTGGCTATGGCGATCGCTCCGCCGACGGCTACGGCACCGTGGTCAATGGCTCGACCACGCTTCCAGGCGGTCGTGAGACTCCGAGGCTCGGTCTTCGCTCTCCGGGCCGCGATGGTGTCTGGGGCGCGGCGCTCTCACCGGTCGTTGCGTCCGAGGTCGGTGCCGCCGGGCTCGGTTCGCTTTACAGCGGAGCAACCTTCAATGCGAGCCCCACTGTGCTCTCCGGGCTCTACGCGCAGCGCAATCTGGCGCCGCCGCCGCGCATCACACTGGCGGCGACGACCTTCAACGACACCGGCAACAACGACAGTGCGGCGATTCCGCGCACTCGGATCAACCTCGAAGGCAAGGTCTTCGGTCCTTACATGGATGTTCGCGACGAGAGCGTCATCGGGGGTATCAACGGTTGGGACCAGGTCGATGATCCCGATGGAGGCGGCTCGTGGTGGGAGCCCCGGATCGTGCGCGCGAATGAAGTCACCAACTTCGATGCGCTTCCCAAGGTCTTCATCGATTACTGGGGCCGACCGATCCGTTACTTCCGCAAGGCCTATGTGCAGCTTGATCCCTCGCTGCCCGATCCCTCGACCAATGGCAGCCAGTTCGATCTGGGTGACTTCTTCGCGTTGCGCCCGGTCTCGATTCCGCGTGGCGCCGACGCCGACGGCATCGCGGATCTGAATGGCGACACCTCCACGCTTCGGGCCCTTCAGGCGGCCAGCTACGGCCTGCACTCCTGCGGCCCGGACCGGCGATGGAATCCGCTCCGCCGCGTCGATTCGCGCGGCTTCAACGCCGACAACATCGTGGAGTTCGGACCATGACCAGCACTCGAACGATCGCCTTCCTCTCCGCGCGACTGGTGCCTCGGTGTCGGTTCGGTCGCGCTCGCGCCGGCTTCACGCTGCTTGAACTGCTCGTGACCATCGGCATCATCGCGCTCCTGGCGGCGATCGTGCTCGCGGTAAGCGCGTCGGTCCTCCGCAACTCCGAGCGCAAGCAGTTGGAGATGGCCTTCCAGGCTCTCGATCAGGCGGTCGCCGAGTTCGAAAGGGCGCGAGGCCAGAAGATCACCTATCGGCGGCTCAATGGCGACCCGGTGGGGGATTACGACATCGTCGAGTTGGACATTGGCGGCGCATATCTGATTGTCTGCTTGCTCAACGGCATGGACATCGACGGGACGGGAAACAACCACCAGTTCCGTCCGCTCCTCGCCTCGCACGAACCTTCCATGGAGATCCTGAAGCGCATCAGCCCCGACCTGCTGCGACGCGATCCGTCGACCGCGCCGGGATATCCGGGTGGCCCCGTTCCGTCGCTGGCATTCGTTCCCGATCCCCGAGTCCCTGGCACCACTCCGAACGCGGCCATCGCTCGACTTGAACTCATCGACCCCTGGGGCAACAGGATTGGCGTGGTCTTCCCCGGTCGGCCCGCAGGTCCGGGAGAGGGGCGCGATCCCGATGGCACAGTGCGCACAGGCGATGAACAGATCCTCGGCGTCTGCCGCGATCGGCGCATCTGCTTCGTGAGCGCCGGACCCGACGGCAACTTCGGGACGCGCGACGACAATGTCTACAGCTACGAGCTCATCTGGCCCGTGCCGCCGCTCCAGTGAGGAACCCCATGGTCAATCCACGATCCATCCATGTTGGTCCCTCCCGCGGCTTCACGCTCATTGAGCTGCTGGTCGTCATCGGGATCATCACCACTCTCGCCGTGCTGACGGCTGTTTCGGTGACCCGCCTTTCGCGCGACAGCCGTCTTGCGATCGGCACGAACCAGGTCATTGCGGCGCTAGGTGAAGCACGAGCGAGGGCGATGAAGGAAAACCAGCCGGTGCTGATCACCTTCCGTGCTCGCGCCGTCGATCCGCTGGTTCCCGCGCGCGGCCAGGTGACCGATGTGGTCATCGCCCTCTGGTCGGGCATGGTGGTCAAGGTCGTTGATGGCGGTCCGAACAATCCGGTCGTGGATGTCTGGAACATGCCCTTCAACGCGCACCCCGAAGCCGTGACCCGCACGCTCCCCCCGGGAGTCAAGGTGGCCGGTCCGCGCACCGACTTCGATCAGGATTCGATCTGGGTCTCCCAGCCGGAGTTCTCGAACAACGAGTATGGCCGAGCGATCGGCGTGCTCTTCGGTCCGGACGGCACGGTCATCACGCGCTTCCCGAATGGGATAGGTCTCGCCAACTACGAGAGCGTCTACTTCGATTTCGACGGAGTGAAGAATGCCAATGGGTGGCCCGTCCAGAATGTCGGAACCTCCACGGGTGCGGCGCGCTTCTTTGAATACAACGAAGAGGTCGATGAGCCGAGCATCCAGTATGTGCGTTCGCTGGCGGTCTTCGACGACGCCGCGGCGCGAGAGTTCTTCGTCGTCTCAAACTGGTCGGGCTCGAACCAGGCTCCGGGCGACGCGAGCGGTGCAGCGCTACCTGCCGATTGCAGCAGCTTGCCCGCAGGACAGTCCCGCCTGCGCTGCGAGCAGAGTCAGTTCATCAACCAGTTCGCCGAGAAAATCAACTTCAACCGCTTCACCGGCGTGGCGGAGGTGGTCAAGCGATGAGGCTCTTCACAGTCCATGTCAGCGGCGCGGGGTCGGCCGATGGGTCGCCATTGCCCATGCCATGCCCTCGCCGTGCGCTTCATCGACGCGGCTTCACGCTGGTTGAGCTCATCATCGCCATTCTGGTGCTCGGGATGGGGCTGGTCATGCTCGCGGCGATCTTCCCGGCGGGCATCGCCCAGCAGCAGTTCTCCAATGACGATGTCTTCGGACGCGTGGTCGCCGACCACGCGATCGCTGTCATCCGCAGCAAGGTGCGACAGGAAGACTTCGGCACCTTCGAGCAGTTCTATCTTCGAGATGCGCGATCAACCGGTGACGGCGGCTCTCTGGAGCTGCCGTATCGCTCGGCGGGCAGCTCCGCCGGGAGTGCGCCAAATCTCTTCGGCCTCGCTGGAGACTGGGGATGGAAGCGCCCGGGGTTCGTCTTCGACAACCCCAACACGCCGTTCAATGAAGCAAGGATCGACATCTTCAGTTGGGATGCGACCTATCGAGGACTCGGCGCGGCGTCCTTCTTCCCTCAACAGCCCACGAGTCCCGACTTCCCGCTGCTGAGTGTCAACACCGCGCTGGACATGGCGACGGAGTTTCCCGCCGGGCGCAACGCTGCAAGCGAACCGGCGAGTCTCGCCCCGCTGCCGATTCCCGCAGCGATTCAGAACTTCACGCACACGCTCTACGGCATCCCGTACAACCGGAGCAGGTTCGACTCCGATCTCAATGTTCGCTCCGTCGAAGCGGAAGTGGTCGGCTATGACACCAATGGCGCAGCGATCCGTCGGCCGAAGGTGCCTGCCTTCTATATCTCGCAGGCGGAGCGCACCTGGCCGCAGGGATCCGGCACTCGCGCCAATCCCGGGCAGTACTACTGGGATTGCATGTTCCGGCGCTTCGAGGGTCGGATCTATGTGGCCATCTTCGTCTATCGAGTGGCCGCGCCGGGTGGTGAGCCGCGCACCTATTCGGTGGCACGGGCTCCGAACAACCCCGCCAATCTCGGACAGCCCCAATCCAATGCCGACCTTCCGCCCTTGCCGGTGACCATCCGCCTGGGCAACACATCGAACCAGGGTGTCGGCGCCATCGGCGCGAACCCCGGCCCCCTCTGGACTGTGGCGAATCGGGACATTGTTCCGAACACGAATCCGGGCACGACATGGACCCCTTACAACGCCGTGGCGCAGTCAGGCGCATGGCAGTTGCCCGGGCAGTGGATCCTCGACAAATTCAACAATGTCCACCGCGTGGTCGGAGGCCGGCGCGTGCCGACCAATGGCCCCGTTCGACTGGCTCGCCCGATTCCCGCTGTTCCACCAGTGCCCGCTCTGGTCGGCCGCGCGTCGGGGCCCGATCCCGATGATCAGGGTTCGACCAGCATCGACCAGATCTGGTACCTGCCTGGTCGCGACGCGGCGGGCAACACCATCATCCCCGTGTTCTGCACGGTGCAGGAGCTCTGAACCATGAGACGAGCACGCACCTTCGGTTTCACCGTCGTCGAACTCCTGATCGCCGTGGCCGTGTTGGTCGTGATCATTCTCGCCACGGCGCGCATCTTCGGCACCGCCAGCGCCGTGACCAGCTACGGCGAGGCGAATGCGAACATTCAGCAGACTGCCGCCGCCGTCGAGCGCGTCATTCGCCAGGATGTGGCGCGGATGAGCCCTGAGGGATTCCTCGTCATCCAGTGCATCGCCGTTCGAAACGACATCAACCAGACGACCCGATGGCCGCAGGCGCAGAACTTCGGCGGGTCGGCCATTGCTCCGCTGCTCGACCCGACGAGGCCGGCCGAGGCGATCATCCGCTGCGATCGAGTGATCTTCTTCACCGATGGCTTCGATCAGACCGCCCGCTTCGTCGGCAGCTTCAACATGGGCACGCAGGGGGGCAATCAGCAGGCGCTCGCAAGTCGCATCTACATCGGACCGGGTGTGCAGTTCCCCACGCTGCGACGACTCAACAACGGACTTCTTCCCGATCCCGGCCTCTTCGATTTCAACACGGCCGTCATGCCTGCCGTGCCCTGGGCCTTTGATGGGCCTCCGCAGCCGAACCTGACGGTTTCACCGTGGGCGGTGGCCAACGGGAGTGCGCCCAATGTCTTCGGAACACAGCCTCCGGCGCGGCAGTGGGTGCTCGCTCGGCAGGCAACGCTGCTCGCCGACGATGGCGGCGCCAAGCGCTGGTTCAACAGCGACAATGAGTTCGGCCCGAACTCGGCGACCGCCATCTGGTCGCGCGCCTTCCCGGCGCCTCACTTCGGCGCCGCGGCCGACGACACGATTGCCTATCAGGGCTTCACCGCAACCGACTCGCTCTTCCCGGATTCTTGGATCGCCTCGGGGCGCGTGGATATCGCGGCGAGCACACTCGATGACATTCGTCGCACGGCCACCAAGGGTGCCAATGGCGCCACCTTGCCGTGGCTCCAGGGCGCCAACAGCCAATGGCAGCGCATTCGCAACATGAGCGTCGGTCCTCCAGTCAGCGCTGGTGCGGGCGCGACACTCGCCGGAATCTGGGGCTGGCCTCGCTCGGAGAAGTCTCCGCCTTCGCCCGGACGCATGGAGGAGATCCTCACGGCGACGATGCTCTCCGGAAACTGCTCCTCGATTGAGATCGACTGGGCGTGGCGCGAGGGCACGGGACGCGTGGAACGCACCACCGGTTTCCTCGAGACCGCGGCGTACGCCTTCAGCGGATCGAGCGCCAGCACCGTTGGACTTCCCGGTGTCGCCTTCGATCCCGCCGCGGGCCAGGTGTGGTTCGGTCTTCCCGATGGTCTTCAGAACAATGTCGCTTTGCCCGAGGGCGGCACCTTCGTGATTCCGCAGTCGCAGTGGCGGGGGGTCACTTCACTCATGGGGCCGCAACCTGCGTGGGACGCCGTGGCAACGAGCGTTCCGAACGCCGCCACCTACATCGGTACCAACATCTTCAATCACGGCACCAATCAGTGGCAGCAGTTCAACGGTTCGCTCTTTCCGAGTGGTGGTGGCGCGGCCGCCGTGATTGGTCCGCCGGTGCGACCGGGAAACATCGAGGGCCCCTTCGGCATCACGCGTCCTCTCGGCGTGAACATGCCGGTGTGGGTCTACACGGCCGTCTTCGGCTTCAACCACAACCAGCCGGTGAGCGAGACCTTCAACGGACTGAAGGTCCTTCGAGATGACTACACCCCGTGGCCCAGCGCCCTTCGTTTCACGCTGAGGCTGCACGACCCCCGTCTCACGGTGGAGGCGGGCCGAACCGTCCAGTTCGTGGTTGATCTGCCGCGACAGACGCAGGAGTGACACGAATGACCGATCGAATCAAGAGTCGAATCTCCACCGCTCGCGCGAAGCGCCTCTCGGCGCTGCCTCGCTCCAACCGCCATGCGGCCCGCGCCCCCCGCGGGAATGCGCTGGTGCTGGTCGCCGGCGTGCTGCTGCTTCTGGCCGTCATGGGCATGGCGTACATCGTCCGCACGCAGGGTGCCGGTGAGATCGCCAGCGCTACGCAAACCCGGTCGCTCCTCGACAGCCGTATCGACGCGATCGCGGGCAGCGTGATCGACGAAGTCACCACGAGCCTCTTCGTGAAGCCGATCGTGCCTCCGGGCACTGTGGCCGAAGGGGGAGATCCGGGCCTCCTTGCCGCGAACAACGCACCAGGCATCCGGCCGATGGCGCGCAGCGATTGGCCGCGGCGGCCTGCGCTGCCCACCTCCACGCGCTACGGGATTGACCCTCTTGACTATCTCACCAACCTGCTCGACCCGGGCAATCTCAACACCGTCTACACCCTCGGATCCGATGGCTATCCCGATGGCTTCAACTTCGCGCCGTATTCGGTCAAACCATGGACCAACTGGCCGGATCACATCGGTGTGATCTACGGCGAGAGCAATCCACTTGGCAACCCCGGCTACGGCGATCATCGCTGGCTGGCGAGTTTCGAACCGCAGCGGGCGACTCGTGTGGGCAATGACATCTTCCCCGACCCGCTCGGCAGCACCTTCTCACACTGGGCACACCTCTCCTGGCTGCCGACCGCGGAGAACGGCTACCGCGTGGTGCCGGACATTTCCGATGTCGTCAACAACGCACGCACGGGAACGCTCGGAACGCCGTTGATCGTGCCCGCCGATCCGGCGCAGATTCCCGTCAACTCAGGCCTCGCCGCTTTGGGGATTCCCTATGAGCAGTGGCTGCCCAGTGTGCCGCCGACGCCGCTCACGAACGCATCGGACTTCATCCAGCGGCGCAACAACTGGTTCACGCCGGGTGGCTACGCGCTCGCGGTCACCGAGCCCTTCGGCGGTGGCAACTCCTTTCCCGATTCGTCCCGGATGCTGCCGAACTTCATCCGGCTCGCTGACCCGTTCGGAACCGGCACGCTGCTTGCCCCGGGCACCCGGCCGACTGATGTGGGCCCCACGCGCTTCCTCGCGAACGGCCAGCCGGATGACGCGAACAACACCATCCGCAACATCATTGAGCGCACCCTTGCCGACACCGATGGCGATGGGTTCACCGACAGCTTCTGGTACCTCGCGCCGACCTCGGTCGATCGGGGCGTCCGTCACCTCGTCGCCCTCCGCATTATCGACAACTCGGCGATGCTCAACCTGAATGTCGCCACCCGCTTCCAGCGACGGAACCAGGTGCCGGCAACGGCGCTCGCGCCCGCCACGCGTGAGACGCGCGGACACACGCCGGGCGATCTCGCGCTCGTCTCCGATCTCGACCAGCTCGACACGCCCGTCGGTTTCTTCAACTCGCCCGACAATCAGCTTCCCACCGGGTTCTTCGCTTCGAGCCCGCAGATGACGGTCGCCTTCGACACGGCGAACCGCTGGGCAGGTACGGCGGAGACCAATCCCACCTTCCTCCGCGAGCGCGGATTCCAGCGAAGCAGCGCGTACCCCGCGAATGCTCCGGGCGCGTGGAGCCTCTTCGGTGAGCAGCTTCGACTTCAGTCGGAGCGCCTCAGGGCCTTCAAGAGCAACTTCGAGGATGGGCAGGTGCGCTTCTACCACGCACCCGCAGGCACCCTTCCGATTCCCCCGCTCGATCCCACCGCACCGGGCTACTCGCCTGGCGGCTTCACCACTCCGCTCTCGCCCTTCACCGTGGCCGACGAGGTGGAACTGCGCATGAGCCACGGTCAGAACCAGCCCTTCATTCTCAGCCGACTCGAGCGTGCTCTGAATGCCGACGCCAATGCGTTTGCCTACCTTCGTTCGGCCCAGACCCGGGAAGAGGCCAATGAGTGGAGCGGAAAGCAGCTCTCGGCGGAGGAACTGCTCGTCGACAATCGTCGCAAGATCACCACCATCTCCGGTGCGCGAAATGAGCTCATGCCCCCGGCGCTCTGGACCAGATGGTGGAATGTCGACAACGGTCGTCTCCGGCCGATCGATCCGAATCAGCCCTTGCCGTGGTATGGCCCGCCTGAGCTGGATGATCTTCCCTTTGCCTATCCCACTCTCGCGCAGCTCCAGGCTGATCTGGGGACGGCCGATCCACCAGCCTACGCCGCGATCCCCGCGAGTCAGGTCTTCACGCTCGGTGGCTGGCGGCCTGAGGTGATTCGCGCCGTCGCGGGCGATGCCAACAACGATGGAGTGTTCGACGCGCGCGATCTCGATGCGGCGCGGCGCGACTTCTTCCTCTGGAACGCGAAGCTCGACCTCCGCGCGCCGATTGATCTCAATCGCGTCGGGGGACAGAACCCCGTGGTCGATCCCGTGTACGGCATCTTCGGCGCGATCGATGGCGGCGTGCTGGTGCGCGGCCCAGGCTCGAGCGCAACCGACTCCTACGATCACGCCTTCTCGATCAACGAGTGGACGCGTGACTTCCGCCGCCGCGCGCTCTCCTCGCTCAAGAGCGAGTATCGCGGTCCGATCGACTCGACCACTGGACTTCCGATCCGCACGGTCAGCAGCTACGCCGACCGATTCCAGGTGGGCAGCGACATGCCCAGCACCGGGTTCCAGACGCTGACGGGAACCAATCGTCCCCGCAGTATCGTCGCCGACGGTCAATCAGGTCAGACCGTCGACACGGCCCTCAAGTCGGAGAAGATCACGAATGCGATGGCGGCGAGCCTCGCCGCGAACGCCGCGGTGGCGCGGCGCGGCCCGCAGTTCATCGGTCCGTTCACCACCGGCCCCGGCGGGCAGGTGCTGGGCTCGTGGTTCACCTCTCAGCCTCTCTTGCCGAGCTTCGCGGGTGTGAACCCGGCGCTCGGCAACATCCCCGACACGCGGCTCTTCGCCGAAGATCCCGATCCGACGCTGCCCGGCAGTGCGCCACCGGGCGGTGCAGGCATCGCCTTCTCGGGGATCGAGGCACATCCCGTGGTCATGGAGGCCTTCTTCGCGGTTGTCTGGCCGAAGACGCGCCTCGGTTCGAGCTGGCAGTTCGTGATGGGCACGACCAATCCCAGCGTCATTGCGCCGAAGCCCGCAGACCCATACTCGATTCCCGGGGGATACAACGACTCCGGCAACGAGAGCCACTTCGTCGCCATCGTGCCCGCGGACAAGTTCGTCGATCAGCTTTATGACTGGTCGACCGCGGCCCCGAATGCATGGCAGCGCCAGTCGACGGCCGTTGTTGCGGTGCAGGTGGCCAATCCCTTCCCGTACCCCATCCGACTCGCCGACTATCGACTTGAGATCTTCGGCCAGACCTACCAGTTCCCTCTCTACGAGACCGATGTCAACGGGAACATCATTCGATATCCCTATGACCTCGATGGCGACGGCCAGAACGATCCGATTCCGCTGATGCTCGGGCCGACCACCGAGGCCGAGCCGCGCACGGCGATCGTCTTCGCCATCACCGATCACAATCAGATCAATTATCGCCCTGGTGACAGCGATCAGCTTCAGCGTCGCTATCCGCTCACCAAGGGTGTTGAGTTCGATCCCTTCTTCCGTGCCCGCTGGCTCGACTACCTCGACATCGTCGAGGCGAACGATCTCGGCGGAGCGAACCCCGGCCTTCAGAGCGCCGGGCTCGCCGGCGCTCCCGCGAGCGCCTTCTGTCCGCACAATCAGGGTGTCTGGGGTAACGAGGACAGCCAGGCGACTCTGACTTCGCGCTTCCCGCGCCGCCGCCTGCTCGGTTCGAGCCGGCCGAGCTCGGTGCTCTTCGGATGCCAGTTGAACGCGAACAACCCCATTGCCCAGTCGAAGATTCTCGATGCGACGCAGGAGATCGGCACCGATGTCGCCGCGTTCCGTCCGGAGCTCGGCATCCAGGTTCGCCGTGTACTTCGCAATCCCGAGACCGGCGTGCAGCTCGGGACCGTCGTGGTCGATCGCTTCGATCGCGATCCGGGCGACACGGACCAGTCGAGTGCCGATCCCGTAAGCGGCTGGAACATCTCCATGGCCGCCGCGCTGCTGCTTGAAGAGGATGGTCGCTTCTGGCCGCCGCCCATCGATCTCGGTCACTCAAGCAACGAGGACCAGATGTGGCCGCTGCTGAATTCGCCTCCGCCTCCACCCCCGGCTCCGCAGCCGCCGCCGCCGTGGCATCTCAAGCCGCAACAGAGCGGCACCTTCAACGGCATTCGCATCGACACAAATGATTACTATGTGACTTGGACGCGCTCCTCGCGCCTCTGGGGCAAGGACTTCGCAGTGGTCTACGGTCTGAACGGCGATCCGGTCGCCTATGACCGCTGGCCGACTCCGGGCAACAACGGCAAGGGCGACAATCTCATTACGCCCGACGAGCGCGCTCCGCGCTATGTCTTTGCTTCGAGCAAGCAGCGCCCCGATCTGCCGCTCGACGGCAGCGCCACCTCGGGGGCGATCTTCGCCGATGGCCAGGGTCCGTTCCGAGGTCGCAACAACTCGGAGACCTACCGCGGCGCCGCCTTCCAGGCGCAGGTTGGTCTGACCCCCTGGGTGCAGGACTTCACCTTCAACTACGCGAACCCCGCGCCCTATCCGCTGCCGACCATCCTGAAGAACCCGGCGAACTCAAACCCCGCCGATCAGGGTTCAGGTGATCCCGACCTCGTCGGAACACTCTTCGCAGGCATTCCTCTGAAGGGCAACCACCTGCTTCCGCTCATCAGGAACTACACGGTGAGCCTCACTGCGGAGAACGCCTCCGGGAGCAACTGGCCGCCGTCGAACGGCTCATCGAACCTGAACGACCCGATCCTGCGCGTCGCGATGAAGCCGACGAGCTTCACAACTCGCACCGTCGTCGGCCTGCCGTCCGGTGAGGTCAATCCGCGCCAGATCTTCGGATTGCCCTTCAATGCGCTGCCGGGCTCGGGTGTCTCGTCGCCCATCACCTTCGTGGCGGACAAGGGCATGCGACCGCCGGTGCTCGACACCAACATGGAGACCGAGGTCTCCGGTGGCGTCGCGCTGGCCCGGGCCATCGATCGTCTGCTCCCGATGGATGGCGCGTTCGTGCTGGGCCATCGCCAGGAGGACTTCGACACCATCGCCGAGGTCAAGAACCTGATGGTCTGGGGACCGGTCTCTGAACTCGGAGGCGCGACGCGCCACACTCTTGGAGAGATCCTGACCGATCGAGTACCCGGCTACCCGGTCGGTCTCGTGCATCGCTATGTCGATGTCGACGGCGACGGCCGTTCCTTCCCCGAGGAGCAGAGTCCCGCGTGGCCGTTCCTCAACCGCATTCATGTCGACAACCCGAGCATCGCCTTCAGTTGGTTCGATCGCAACGGCAATCAGGCCTCTCCGCCGCAGCAGCGCTTCCTGACGCAGTGGGGCGGAGCAGCAGGGGCCGTCGGCGCCTTCGCGTCGAGCCTGCCGCAGGGCACTCGATTGATCGAGGCCTTCACCATGGATGATCGCGGGACGGCGCTGGTTGAGGGCAACTACGGTGCGCTCCCGCCGGGAGCGGACCTCGATGGCGATGGCGTCATCACGACGAACGAGTTGGCCCAGTGGCTCGAAGATCGCCGCTTCCGACTTGCGGGCGGGTTCACCGGCAGGGGTACCCCCGGCCTGATCAATGTGAATACGGCGCCAGTCGAGGTGCTGCGCGCCCTGCCGCACATGTCGCAGCTCGTCTACAACGATTCGACGGATCTCGACGGCGATGGTGTCAACGATCTCGCCGATCTCGACACCAACAACGATGGGCTTCTCGATGCCGGTCGTCAGCCGCCGCTTCCCGCCGCGAACCCATTCGTGCGCGTGGCGGATTCGATCGATCTCTATCGGAGCCGCACGCCGTCAGTCCAGAACTGGGCCCCGAGCGGGATCTACCCCAGCCGTCCTTTCCCGGGCAACACGGCGGCCATGCCGCATTACTTCGATCGCGGACAGTCGCCTCCGCCATCAACGCAGTACCAGGACATCGGCTTCTTCCCGGGCATGCGCGCCGAGCGCGGCTTTGACAGCCTGGGTGAGACCATGCTGCTGACGCGTGGAACGGCAGCGCCCAACGGCGGGCCATCCAGCAACTGGGGTTGGAACGACAACCAGAGCTGGTCGGTGCGCTTCGCGGGTCTTGATCCCTTCCGCCGCGCCCAGGCCTCCGCCGCGAACGAACTGAATGTCGGTGGCGGCTATCGGCAGCTCAACGCCAATCCCAGCTATCCGGCGCCGCCCTACGGCGCCCGGATCAGCACCGATGCCTTCAGGACCCGCCGAATGGAAGCCTCTCTGAGCGGTAACTTCGTGGAGCTTCGCGAGACGCCGATGTTCGCGCCAACCTACGGCGATGCGCTCGATCAGAACCTGCTCCTGTCGAGCCTGTCGAACATCCTGACCACTCGAAGCGATGTCTTCACCGTCTACCTGCGCGTGCGCAGCGTCAAGGCGGATCCGATCACCGGCCGATATGACGGGACCGATCCGCAACTCATTGTGGATGACAGCCGCTATGTGATCGGAGTCGATCGCACGCAGGTGGAGCGTCCAGGTGATGCGCCGCGCATCCTCTTCTTCCAGAAGGTTCCACACTGATGCACCGGGCAGGGGAGTGGGCCCGAGACTCCACCTGACCACCCAAGGCCCACGAAGGGCTCGACCGTTCGACCAGTCCAATTCAGCCCCACGCCTCGTCACGCTCATCCGCTGACAGGCGTGGGGCATTTTTTCATCCCAGTGGGCGCGGGCCGGTCATTCGCGCGGCAGTCGCTACGCTTTCATTCCGGATGATGCGCCTCTCCCTCTCATGGCCCTGCTGACTGACGCCGCCTACGCCGTGGCCGCTCTGACGACGCTGCCGATCTGGGCGGTCCGCATGGCCATGCACGGCAAACTCAGGACGGACTGGCGGGCCCGGTTTGGTCACGCGGAGCCCTGGCCTCGGCAGCCCGACCGTCGGCGCCTGCTTGTGCACGCCGTCAGCGTGGGCGAGGTCAATGCGATCCGACACCTGGTGGCGGCGCTTGAGCGAGACCCCTCGGCGCCTGAACTCGTGATCTCGGTCACGACGGACACGGGGACCGCGCGAGCTCGTGCCCTCTATGCCGATCGGCATCGCGTGGTGCGCTATCCCTTTGACTTCAGCCGGTCGGTGCGGCGCTTCCTCGACGCAGTTCGTCCCGATGTAGTCGCGCTGACGGAGCTTGAAGTCTGGCCGAACTTCGTTACAGAGTGCCGTGCTCGCGGGGTGCCGGTGGCGGTCATCAATGGACGGCTGAGCGATCGAAGCGAAGGGCGCTACCGGATGATTCGCCCCTTCGTGCGGAGCACTTTTGGTGCGCTGACGCTGGTCGCCGCGCAGAGCGAGGCGTATGCCGCGCGCTTTCGTTGGATGGGCACGCCGGCCGAGCGCGTTCGCGTCGAGGGCACCATGAAGTGGGATACGGCGGAGATCGCCGATGAAGTCCCTGGGGCTGCGGCTTTGGCCGAGGCGCTCTCGATCGACCGCAGCCGACCGCTGATCGTGGCCGGATCAACCTCGCCGGGAGAAGAGGCGCTGCTGCTCAGGTCGCTTCCGCCGGGGGCGCAGCTCCTCTGCGCGCCGCGCAAGCCGGAGTGGTTCGAGGCCGCGGCGCGAGCTTTGCCGGGATGCGTGCGGCGGAGCGAGCGACGGGGCGGCAGGGGAGCATCGCAGGGGACGAACCGCGAGGCGCCGCATCGACCTTCAAACGACCTCTTCCTGCTCGACTCGATCGGCGAGCTTCGACAGGCTTATGCGCTTGCCGATCTCGTTGTGATCGGACGGACTTTTGCGGTCGATCGTCGCTACGGCGGCTCTGACATGATTGAGCCCGTGGCGCTCGGGAAGGCGACAGTGGTGGGGCCGGACACCTCGAACTTCTCGGAGACAGTGACCCAGTTGCACGAGGCTCGTGGTCTCGTCCGCTGCGACGCGGAGTCCCTGAAGGCGACCCTCGCTGAACTCCTCTCGAACTCCGCGGAGCGAGCGGCGCTTGCGGAGCGTGGTCGAGCGGAGATTCGTGCGCGGCAGGGGGCTTCCGAGAGAGTGGCGCGACTGCTCGTTGATCTTCTCGCCGGGCACCGAGTCTCGGCGCCGCAGAAACCGCCGCAGCACGCCGACGCATCGGCCGCGTGCGGAGACCATGCGGTGCAGGCGGCCAAGCCATGAGCGAATCGCGTGAGGCGCGCGGCTCGAGCGGCGGGCGCGGCGAGGGCGAGGAGATCGCTCAGGAGCGTCCGCTGCTTGAACACTTTGAGCGTGCCGGATGCGGGCTGCCGCCGTGGATCCGGGTGGGACCCGGTGACGACATGGCGGAGATCAAGCTCGACAGCCGCGTGATCCAGTTGGCGGTCGACCAGGTGATCGAGGGGCGTCACTTCATTCGTGGTACTCCTGAGTCTCAGATCGCCTGGAAGGCGCTCGCGCGGAACCTGAGCGATGTCGCCGCGATGGCCGTGCGACCGAAGGCGATCCTCGCCGCGTGCACACTGCCCGCAGATTGGGCGAAGGCGCGCGCGACGGCTCTCTTTGAAGCGCTGCGCCAAGCCGCGCTCGAGTGGGAGTGCCCGCTCATCGGCGGCGACCTTGCGATGCACGGCGGGCGCGAACCGCTCCATCTGGCGGTCACGATCCTCGCGGAGCCATGGCCCGAGTGGCGCGATCAGCCCGCGATCACTCGGCGCGGCGCCCGGGAGGGCGATGGCCTCTTCGTCACGGGCGCCCTCGGAGGCTCGTTCCGACCCGATGGGTTCGGCCGTCATCTGGCCTTCGAGCCGCGCGTGTTCGAGGCGCGGGAGTTGCGTCGGCATCTTGGAGATCGCCTTCACGCGATGATCGATCTCAGCGATGGTCTTGGTCGAGATGCGGCCGCACTCGCTCCGGAGGATGGCCAGGTCCGCCTCTTCGCCGATCAGGTGCCATGTGCCGAGAGCTGTTCGTTGATGAACGCGCTCTCCGATGGCGAGGACTATGAACTCTGTTTCGCGGCGGCCGGCGAGGTGCCTCCGTCGCTCTCCGATCGCTTCGGGCGGCCGGTGCCGATCACGCGCATTGGAGTCCTTCAACGGCGTGCACCCGGCGAAGCGAGGTGCGTGATCGACATCGATGGCACCCTTGTCGATGCCTCGAACCTCGGATGGGAGCACACGGGCCGATCGGAGTCAGCGCATGACGGCCCATGAGTCGATCGACGCGGAGGGGCTTGCGGTTCACTCGCCCGAGGCGATGGCGCGGGCCGGCGCCGCGCTTGCCGGGGCCCTTCAGTCGGGCGATGTCGTCGCCATCGATGGTCCGCTCGGTGCGGGGAAGAGCGTTCTGGTGCGAGGCATGGCGGAAGGTCTGAGCATTGACCCATCGCTCGTCTCAAGCCCGACCTTCGTCCTGATGCAGCGCTATGCCGGGCCTGGGCTCGCGCTCGTGCATGCAGATGCCTACCGGGTGCGTTCGCCGCAGGAGTTCGAGGCGGTCGGTTGGAGCGAACTCATCTCCGAGCCGGCGACGATCACGGCTGTCGAGTGGGCCTCACGAATCACGGAGCTCCTGCCGCCAGACACGGTGACGATCGAACTCGACCTGCCCGCTCCCGGAGAACCGAGCAACCTTCGTCGACTGCGACTGACGAGCAGCGATGTCGCGCAGCAGTCAACCTTGCGCACGCTGCTGCGCACAGCTCTCAACAAGTAGATGGAACCGGAAGGGACCTGCAACGAATGGCTTGACTCACCGGCACCGCGGCTCGATCGAGCCTGCGCGGGTTCCACTCAGCGCCGCAGTCGCGACGACGCGCCAGGCTTCGATCGACCGCCATTGGTGCTGTGGCGTGGACGCGGCGAGCGACTCGCGGAGCCCGGCGCCCGCTCCGATGTCACTCGCGGTTCGCCTCCCGGTCGACGATCATCGGAAGGTGCCTCCCGAGAAGTCGCACGGTGGCTCGGTACGGCATCGTTCTCGCCGGAGACGCCATAGACCATCACGCGGTGACCGATCGGTGCGAAGCCGTGACGCCGGCAGATCTCGTCACGCAGGGACGCGAGCTCGGGGCTCTCGAACTCGACGACCTTGCCGCTGCGCACGCAGACGAGCAGATTGCGCGGCCGCCGACCATAGGCGAGTTCGTATCGAGTCTGCTTCGCATCGACGAGTGCGGGCACGATGATGCCGCAATCCTGAAGCAATCGAAGCGTGCGGTAGATCGTCGCGCGAGAGACACGATGACCGGCGCGCGTCATCTCAAGGAAGAGCGTCTCCGGTTCGAAGAAGCCATCGCGCTCCATGACCGAAGCGAGAATGTCCGCCCGTTCCTGGGTGTACTTGAGGTCCAGCGACTTCAGATGCCGGCGGAACACCGAACACAACGGCGCAACCGGCGGGATCCTGGGATCGTGCGGCATGTTCATCTCGGTCGATCCTACGACCCCTGCCGCATGGCCAAGGTCTGAGAATGTGTGTTATGTAAAATCACACCCTACTGGGCTGCGGCGCGATCCGGCTGGTCAACGGCCCGCGAGCGATCGCCCTTTTCGAGTTCGAAGGCCTGGTGAATCACGCGAAGACCATGCTCCCCGTGCTCCCGCGGAACAATGCAGGAGATCTTGATCTCGCTGGTCGTGATGTTCTGGATGGGAATGCCCGCGTCGCCGAGGGCTCGGAACATGCGACTCGCGACTCCGGAGTGACTCTTCATCCCGGTGCCGACGGCGGAGACCTTCGCCAGTCCGACCTCGACCGAGAGATCGCCTCGACCGAGCTCGGTGATGAACTGCCCGGCGACGGTCTTCGTTTCGGCGAGGTCGCCATGTTCGACGGTGACCGAGATGGTCATCGCATCCTGACTCTCGGTCTGCACGATGTCATCGACCAGGATGCCGCGCTTCGCGATCGCCTCGAAGAGCCGGCCCTGGAGGCCGACCACCGCCGGCAATCCACGCAGAGTTACGCGGCCGAGATCGGGCTTGAGGGCCGCACCGATGACGGTGATCTCCTCCATGTCGGGTGTCTCCTCTGAAATGATCGTTCCCGCGTCGGGCTTCTGGCTGTGTCGGACATGGATGGGAACGCCGAACTTCTCACCGAAGATGACGGCGCGGGCATGCATGACGCCGGCGCCGAGCGCGGCGAGTTCGAGCATCTCCTCGTAGCTGATGCGGGCGAGCTTGACGGCCTGCGGCACGATGCGCGGGTCCGCCGTGTAGACGCCGTCGACATCGGTGTAGATCTCGCAGCAGCCGCCGTCGCGCGAGACATCGAGTGCTGCGGCGAGCGCGACCGCGGTCGTATCACTCCCGCCACGGCCGAGCGTCGTGATGTCGCCGTTGGACCGAATTCCCTGGAAGCCTGCAACGATCGGCAGCCGGCCATGCGCGAGCTCATGCTCGAGGCGATGGCGTTCGATTCTCAGGACGCGAGCGCGCCCATGGGAGTCGTCGGTGTGAATTCCCACCTGGGCGCCGGTGAGGCTCACCCCCTCGATGCCGAGCTCGGCGAGTGCCATCGCCACGAGCGCACAGGAGACCTGCTCACCGGTCGCCATCAGGGCGTCGAGTTCGCGACGCCTCGGCGCCGGTGAGACCTTCTCCGCGAGGTCGATGAGATGGTCCGTCGAGTGGCCCATGGCGCTGACGACGGCCACGACACGGTGCCCTTCGGCGCTCGCGGCAGCCAGTCGCAGCGCGCAACGCCGAATGAGATCCGGGTCGGCGACGGAGGTCCCTCCGAACTTCATCACCAGGGTGGCCATGGATCGAGCACTCTACCAGCGGCGGGAACGCGTCCTCATCGGCGGTCAGGCATTAGGAAAGAGGCCGTCGACCGAGAGATATCGCTCACCCGTGTCGTAGCAGAAGCCGAGCACCCTGCTGCCCGCTGGCAGCGTCGGTAGCGCCTGTTCGATGGCCGCAAGCGTCGCGCCGCTCGAGATGCCCATCAGGATTCCCTCTTCACGCGCGGCGCGCCGGGCCATCGCCTTGGCGTCGTCGTCACTCACCTGGATGATTCCGTCGAGGGACGATCGATCGAGGATCGAAGGGACGAAGCCGGCGCCGATCCCCTGAATGGCGTGCGGTGTGTGCGATCCTCCACTCAGGACGGGGCTTTTCGTCGGCTCGACCGCGATGACCTTGAGTGATGGCCAGCGCGGCTTGAGGAGCTGGCCGCACGCGGTGATGTGCCCCCCCGTGCCGACGCCGGTGATGATCGCATCGAGGCCCTCGGGAAAGTCTTCGATGATCTCGGCGACCGTCGTGCGCCGGTGGATCTCGACATTCGCAGGGTTGTCAAACTGCATCGGCATCCAGGCGGGGTCGCGCTCCGAGAGGAGCTCTCGCGCCCGAGCGATGGCGCCCTTCATGCCCTGTTCGCGCGGAGTCAGGACGAGCTCGGCACCATGCGCCCGCATGATCGTGCGGCGCTCGAGGCTCATCGACTCAGGCATGACGAGGATCAGTCGATAGCCGCGCACCGCCGCGACCATCGCGAGCCCCACGCCGGTGTTGCCCGAGGTCGGCTCGACGATCGTGACACCGGGCCTGAGCAGGCCTTTCGCCTCCGCATCCTCGATCATGCCGAGGGCGATTCGATCCTTGATTGAGGCGCCTGGATTGGCGCGCTCGAGCTTGAGCCAGACCTCCGCGCTTCCAAAGAGGCGGTTCACCCGGACATGGGGCGTTCGCCCGATCGTTCCAAGAATGTCTGAGACTCGCACGCGTGCCTTCTCCCTTTCATGCCCCGGCGGAGTGTCGAGAGCGCCACACGCCCCGAGCTCGCGCGACGCGGTCAATCGTCAGATCACATACTCGTCGCTGGCTTCCTTGATCGCCGGCACATCCGAGCGTCGGACCACATAGGAACCCGCCGGAACGCTCCGGGTGACCCATGTGTTGCCGCCGATGATGCTCCCCCGCCCGATGACGGTCCGGCCGCCGAGCACCGTCGCGCTCGCGTAGATGACCACATCGTCCTCGATGGTGGGATGGCGCTTCGTGTCGGCGGCGCTCTTGCGGACGCTGACGGCGCCGAGCGTCACGCCCTGATAGATGACCACGCGGCGTCCAATGACAGCCGTCTCGCCGATCACCACACCCGTGCCGTGATCGATGCAGAACGGCACGCCGATCTCCGCGCCGGGGTGAATATCGATGCCAGTGCGCGCGTGGGCATGCTCGGTGAGAGCCCGCGGAAGCAGCGGAACCTGATGCAAGTGGAGGAAGTGCGCCAGACGATAGGTCGTGATCGCTGCGAATCCGGGGTAGGCGATGATCACTTCGTCAAGACTCGCCGCCGCCGGATCCTGGGTCAGGGTGAAGCGGGCATCCTCGTAGAGGCCGGCGGCGATCTCGGGGAGCGCGTCGATCAATGCGTCAGTCCACTCGGCGCGGCTGTCGTCGTTGATCGCCGCCGCCATCTCCTCGGCTCGGGCATGCACCAGCCTGAGGTGGGCTGAGACGAGGCGTCGTCCTCCGCGAAACTGCGGGAAGAGGACGGCTCGAACGGCATCGAAGAAGGTCGCCGGATCAAAGGCGAGCACACCGCTCGAAGAGAGCCCTTCCTGAAGCTCGCCCAGGCGTCGCAGGCGCTGATCGTCACGCGAAGGAGGCGGTCGCTGGCTCATGCGTGCACAAGGATCGCAGAAAGCGGATGTCCGCGGGGCGCCATGGCGACGAGGCGACCAGCGGCCTCACGAGCGCGCATTGGCTGCCTCTCGATCGCGCGCGGCGCGCTCCACCCGGCGGCGATCGGTCTCCTTGAGCAGCTTCTTCCGCACCCGGATGGCCACGGGTGTCACCTCGACCAACTCGTCATCCTCGATGTACTCAAGTGCAATCTCGAGCGACATGAGTCTCGGGGCCTTCAGGACCACGGTCGCCTCCTTGCTCGACTCACGGACATTGGAGAATGGCTTCGGCCTCACGGCGTTCACGACCAGGTCGTTGTCGCGGCTGTTCTCCCCCACCACCATGCCCTCGTAGACCGGGTCGCCGGGGCGCACGAACATCACCGCCCGCTCGGAGAGCTGCAGCAGCGCATAGGTGGTGGCCGATCCCCCTTCGTTGGCGATCATGACACCGTTCTGTCGCTTCTTGATCTGCCCGGTGAAGGGGCGGTAGCCGACGAAGCTGTGGTGCATGACGGCTTCGCCGCCGGTGGCGTTGAGAAGCCGTGTTCGGAAGCCGATGAGTCCGCGAGCGGGAATCTCCGCCTCGACATGGAAACGCGTGCCGCGGGTTTCGATCTTGAGAACTTCCGCGCCGCGACCGCCCAGGAGTTCGAGCGCGCCACCCATCGAGGCTTGATCGGTGTCGAGCGTCAATCGCTCCCACGGTTCACACTTCACGCCGTCGATTTCGCGCTCGATCACCTCCGGCTTTCCGACGGTGAGTTCATATCCTTCTCGCCGCATAGTCTCAAGCAGCACGCCGAGGTGAAGCAAGCCTCGCCCCGAGACGCGGAACTCGTCAGCGCCGTCGCCCGGGGAGACGCGGAGCGCCACATTCGAGCGCAATTCGCGCTCGAGGCGCTCGCCGATTTGGCGGCTCGTGACGAACTTCCCCTCGCGCCCGCCGAAGGGACCGTCGTTGATGCGGAAGACCATGTGCAGCGTCGGTTCGTCGACACGCACGCGAGGCATGGGGATCGGTCGCTCGACATCCGCAATGGTGTCGCCGATCTCAATGTCGGGAAGGCCTTCGACGGCACAGAGGTCCCCTGCCTCGATCGCCTCAACGCCACGGCGGCCGAGCCCTTCGAAGCGATCGACCTTCAGGACGCGGCCGCGGGTCACGCGACCGTCATCGCGACAGATGGCGACGGGCTGACCAGAGCGGAGCACCCCCGCGTAGACACGGCCGATCGCAATGCGCCCGACATAGTCGCTGTAGTCGAGGTTCGTCACGAGCATCTGAAGCGGCTCATCGACCGGGCGCTTCGGCGGAGGGACGCGCTCGAGGATCGTCTCGAAGAGTTCGTCCACGCCGTGATCGCGCCGATCGGCGTCGCGCGCCGCCCATCCTCCGCGGCCGCTCGCGTAGAGGATTGGAAAGTCAAGGGCAACATCATCGGCGCCGAGATCGACCAGGAGGTCGAAGACTTCGTTCACGACCTCCTGCACGCGGGCGTCGGGACGGTCGCACTTGTTCACGACCACGATCGGACGCAACCCGAGTTCGAGCGCCTTGCCGAGCACGAAGCGCGTCTGCGGCATTGGGCCTTCGAGGGCGCAGACGAGCAGCAGGCACCCGTCGGCCATGCGGAGCACCCGCTCCACTTCGCCGCCGAAGTCGGCGTGGCCCGGGGTGTCGATCACATTGACGCGCAGCGAGGCGCCGCGCCGCGGGCCATGGCGGATCGTGTAGTTGACCGCGCAGTTCTTCGCGAGGATGGTGATCCCCCGCTCACGCTCGAGAGGATTCGAGTCGAGCACGCAATCGGTGGCGCCGCCATCGTTGACCACTCCCGATTGCTGGAGCATGGCGTCGACCAGCGTGGTCTTGCCGTGGTCGACATGGGCGATGATGGCAACATTCCGAAGTTCCATGAGCAGGTCGATTCACTCTGAGGAAGGCGAACGGTCGCGGGAGATCCCGGGGCCGGGGGGGGAAGAGAGTCGTGATGATGGCCGAGTGCGCTCGGCTGGCTCAGAGACCGTAGAGCGGTGCGAGCTTCCCTTCGAGGTAGCGCATGAACGGATCGGCGGAGAGTGTAGCGCCGGTCACGGCCTTGCAGAGGTCCTCAGGCAGATATCGGCGTCCCTGCGAGTGAATGTGCGTGCGAAGCCACGCCAGGAGCGGGGCGAACTCGCCGCGGGCAAAGCCTTCTTCGAGGCCGGGCAGGTCGCGTCGCGCTGCATCGAAGAACTGGGCGGCGTAGAGCGTGCCCAGCGTGTAGGTCGGGAAATAGCCGATCGCTCCCATGCTCCAGTGCACATCCTGGAGGCAACCGCGCCGATCGTCCGGCACCTTCACCCCAACGATGTCACGGTAGAGCTCATTCCACGCCTGGGGCAGATCAGCGACCGGCAGCGACTCATCAAGCAGGCGACGCTCGATGGTGAAGCGAACGATCACATGGAGGTTGTAGGTCGCCTCGTCGGCATCGACTCGGATGAGTCCTCGTTCGACGAGATTCGCAGCTCCATAGATCTCCTCCGGCGAGAAGCGGTCGCACGCCGACCCGAAGAACTCAGGCAGCGTTCCATGGCACCAGCGCCAGAATGCCTGCGAGCGCCCGACCTGGTTCTCCCAGAGGCGGCTCTGACTCTCATGCACCGAGAGCGACACCGCCTCGCCCATGGGAAGGCCGATCCACTCGGGCAGAAGCCCCTGTTCATACATGCCGTGGCCCGACTCGTGCATGGTGCTTCCAAGCCCGTCGAGCACGCAACGCGGCGCATAGCGCGAGGTCATGCGGACATCGCGGCAGTGACTTCCACCGCAGAAGGGATGGGTGCTTCGATCGAGGCGCCCTCGATTGAAGTCAAAGCCGATGCGCCCGGCGATCATGCGTGAGAAGCGCTCCTGGGCCTCAATGGGAAGCTCGTGATCGTTGAACGCGTTGGATGGCCGCTTGGAGGCGCCGTCGACACGGTCAAGCAGCGCGACCAGTCGCTTGCGCAGTGGTGTGAAAACCCCTTCGACCATGCGGGCGGTGCAACCGGGCTCGAAGCTGTCGGAGAGCGCGTCCCACGGCTCGCCCGAAGTTCGATCCCATCCGAAGCATTCGGCCTTTCGGCGATTGAGCTTCACGATCTTCTCGAGCCAGGGGCGGAAGCGAGCGAAGTCGGAGTCACGCCGCGCCTCGGCCCACTCATGCTGCGCCTTGCTCGACACTTCGGCGAGCTCTTCCACGAGATCTGCGGGAAGCTTCACGGATCGCTCATAGTCCCTGCGGATCTCCCGCAGATTCACCCGCTCGCGTGAGAGCGGGTCATGGGAGGCGCACTCCGTGTCAGCCTTCGCGAGAAGCTCGCCGATCTTCGGGTCAGTCAGCATGCCATGCGCGAGCTTGGCCAACTGGGCCAGTTGGCGGCTGCGATGCTCGACCCCCTCGGGAGGCATCATGGTCTCCTGGTCCCAGCCGAGAATGGCGGCGCTGCTTTCGAGGAGCTTGCCTTGTCGAACAAGGTCACAGAGCTTGCCGAGCGAGGCTGGTGTCGTGGCGGACGGTGCGGTTGTGGTTGCTGGCATGGGAGCTCCGGGAGTTCAAGGTCATGGCTCGGTGTGAATGGCTTGCGGCCGGCTCAGGGGCCACCCTCCGAGAGTCACCTTCCGCGCCGAGTCTGGATGTGCAGCCTCCCCAAAACGAAGGCCCGCCGCAAGGGCGGGCCTTCGAGACGGGTTTTGGAGACCCTCTCGCGGACGCGGGCTCCGCGGGAGAACGCTCTCGCGATCAACTTCCCTTGGCTGCGTCACCGCTGGCTGGGGATGCCGCCACGGTGCCGGAGGGCTTGAGCTTGAGTTCGGAGGAGAGGAACTCGGCGATGCGCTTGCCTTCGGTCTCGGTGCGGGCCGACGCGAAGTCAAGGGCGTTTCGTCCGCGAGGATCGGTCACGGCGATGTCCGGCTTGCCCTCAAGCACGGCCTTCACGGAATCGAGGTTGCCGGTCGCACAGGCGAAGAGGAATGGGGTCATGCCCTGCTGGTTCTTGGCGTCAACCTTGGCGCCGTGGTCGATGAGAATCTTCACCGACTCCGCCTTGCCGTTGCGAGCCGCGCGCATGAGGGCCGTCTCCGCCGAGATCACATCGACGGAATCGAGCCTGATGCCCGGGGTCGATGCAAGCACCGCAACGCTCCGCGGATTGCCGAGCGTGGCGGCCCACATGAGCGGGGTCATGCCATTGGAGTCCTGGATGTTCGGATCCGCGCCGGCGTCGATCAGCAGTTGCACCGCCTCGGGAGAACCGAGACCTGATGCCCAGAGCACCGGTGATCCGCCGTACTCATCACGGGCGTTGACATCTGCCTTCGCAGCGATCAGCCGGTTCATGGCATCGACCGAACCGCTTTCGGCCGCAAGAGCGAGCGCCTGACGGCCCATGCGCTCCACGACGCGAACATCCGCGCCGTTCTCAAGGAGCACATCGATGAGCTCCACATTGTTGTTTCGGGCAGCCCAGTGCAGCGCGGTGCGCAGGCTCTGCGGATCATGCGCGTTTGGATCATCACCAGCCGCCAGGCGACGCTCGACCTCGGCTCGATCGCCGCGCTGAGCGGCGAAGACGACTCCAGCCGGCGCGGGGCGCTGGGCCGCAGGTGCCGTCGGAGGACGATTGCCAGTGAAGAGCGGCGAGTCAGGATCCTGTGCCGCCATGCTGCGGTCGATCGGTCGTCGAATCATCGCGGCCAGTGACGAAGCCTTCGGATGATCGGTCGCAAACTGGGCGCGGAACGGACGACCTGCTTCGGTCCACTTGTCCCAGTCGATTCGAAGCGTGTGCTCGAGCGCCGCGGTTCCGGAGGCGGACCGGGCATCCTCGGTCATGATGATGGGAGGGGTCACCGAGGTGACGCGGAACGGGGTTCCGTCAACCGAGGTGAGCGTGATGATGTTCGAGACCGGTCGCTCGGAGCTGCCGGGGGCTTCCACGATGTCAGGGGCAATGCGGACATACTCGGGCACCGTGCCGCGGAGGACATAGCGCACCGGAGCGTGGCCGCCATCGAGTTGCAAGGTGACATTCTTGACGAGCGTCACGCCCGCCTTGGCACCGGCCTTCAGCGTGATCTCCATTTCGCCACTGCCGCCTGGCGGAATCGGATCGCGAGGCCACACCGGGGTCGTGCAGCCGCAGCTTGCGATGGCCCGCGTGATGGTCACCGGCTGGTCGCTGATGTTGACGATCTTCACCATGCCGGACTTCGATCGATCGGGCGCGAGTTCACCAAGATCGAGTTCCGCAGGCTCGAAGCGAAGCACCGCCGCGGTATCGAGATCATCGCCAACCGTGACATCGCGGGCGACATTCGCCGCGCCGGGCTGGGTCTGGGTGGGCGACATGTCGCCTCGCGTGGGCGCCTGTCGCGGGGCCGAAGGACCCGACGGCGACAGTGAGCGGGCACCATCGTCGGGGCGGGCACCGGGCTTGCGATCACCGGCCGGCGCGCCCTGCTGGGCCATCAGCGTGCCGCCGAGAAGAAGGACCGCCATGGATGGCACGATCACGGTTCGAAGGGTGGTGGTGGGACTCATGACTTCAGTTGCTCCTCGCTCCAAAAATGAGATGCCTGATCAGGACTCCGAGTCTAACCCGAGGTCATCATTCTCAAAGTCACTTCGGCGTATCGACATCCTCCATCAAGGAACCTCCGCGGGTTTGCGCAGCCCCCATACACTCGCCGTCATGGCCGACACCGCCCCACTCCCCGAACATATCGAGCGACCCGAGATCCGGACCTTCCAGCGCATGCCGGTTGAACGGGATGGACAGGTCTTCGTTGGATTGCGCGATCCCAGCATGATTGCTCAGCAGATGATCGTGCTGCCCATGCAGATTCTGCCGGTGGTTGAGCACTTCAACGGTCAGTTCTCGCTCGATGAGATCTCGGCGCGACTGGGGGTTCCCATCGTGCCGCTTCGGGACCTCGCGTCAAAGCTTGATGAGATCGGAATGCTGTGGGGGCCAACCTTTTCGACCATCGAGAGCGCGTTGCGCCGCCGTTGCGCTGAGGCGGGCTGTTTTCCCGGTGCGATCACTCGCATGTGGGGTGAGGACGCCGATGCGTGCCGAACGGCGATCGGTGCCCTTCTCGATGCGGCGGAGGATCCCGAACTCGGCGGTGGAGTGATCGGAGTCATGGCGCCGCACCTTGATCCCGAACGAGGCGGTGAGATCTACGCCGCGGCCTATCGAGCGTGGGTCGGTGCGCCTTCGCCGGCGCGAGTGATCGTGCTCGGAACCAATCACTTCGGCCAGGGCGACGGCGTGGTCATGAGCCGCCTCGGCTTCGACACACCGTTCGGCGTGGCGCAACCTGATGCGGCGCTGGTTGACGGACTGGTTGCCAAGCTCGGTGAGCGATTGCTCAAGGACGAGATGGATCATGTCGGTGAGCACTCGGTGCAGCTCCATCTTCCATGGGTTCAGCATCTCTTCGGCGGTGTGCCGGTGACGACCGCGCTCGTGCCCGATCCGAATGCGCCGATGGTGGCCGACGACGGCGCGCGCGTGAGCTTTGCGGAGTTTCGATCAGCGCTCGCGGAGGTGGTGGCGTTGCTGCCTGGACGAACGCTCGTTGTGGCCTCGTGTGATCTGAGCCATGTCGGACCCGGCTTCGGCGATGAGAAGCCCGTTGATGAACTTCAGCAGGATGAAGTCGAGCGACACGACCGAGAGATGCTCGCGGTCTTCGAGCGGGGTGACGGCGATGCCTTCATCCGGGCGATCGCCGAGAGCCAGAATTCCACGCGATGGTGCAGCGTCGGTGCGATGAGCGCCGCGATCGCGGCCTGTCCCGGCGCGACCATGGAGCTCATCGATTATCGACAGTCGATCGACCCGAAGCGGATTGCGCTCGTCTCCTGCGCCGCGCTCGCCTGGGTCGGCGTCGACGCATGATCGCCGTTGTTCAGCGTGTGCGCCGCGCGGAGGTCCGGCTGCGCGAAGATGGCGCCCTTCTCGGTCGAATCGGCCCCGGCCTTTGTGTGCTGCTCTGCGCTGAACAGGGAGATGCCGCGAGCGACGCGGCGTGGATGGTCCGTCGCCTCGCCGGACTGCGAATCTTCCGCGATGGCGAAGGGCGCATGAACCTCGACTGCCGCCAGTTTGGCGGAGGCATGCTGATCGTGAGCCAGTTCACGCTTGCCGCCGACACGAGCCGCGGACACAGGCCGAGCTTTCTCGGTGCGGCGCCCCCTGCCGAGGGGGAAACGCTTGTGAATCAGGTCATTGACGGACTTCGCCGGGAGGGCTTCGAAGTCGAGACCGGTCGATTCGGCGCCGAGATGGAACTCGAACTCATCAATGACGGCCCGGTCACGATTCCCCTGCGATCGCCAGCGGCGGTGTCCGATCGCTCGACGCCGAGCTGACCGCTGCACTTCTGGGCTCGAGCAAGGGTTCCGATACGCAGGGGGCGCTGCTTTGGCGGCCCAAGGATCCCGGGCGAGTGCAAGTTCGAAAACGGCATCCCGGCTTGCGGGCGATAGGAGCGAAAATAAAAGAGCCCGCCGCTGATCGTGAGACCGCGACAGGCTCCTCGTGGGGGGCAGGGTTGATGTCAGTCAGATGAGGTCAACTGTCTGACACCCCTCTATTCGCTGATCCCCCGAGATCGGTTCCATGCCTGATGCAGAATTTTTTGTCGATCGTTCGATTGGCAACGAGTGGTCCGATAGCGGTTCCTGGCGGAGCGTGATCTTGGATACGACCTCGGAGGCTCACCCGCCGGTGTTGGGAGTCGGAAGTTCCAGCCGCCGCATGACATGCTGAAGGTCGGACCAGACCGCCTTCCTTGTCTCCACCGTGTAGTTTCGCAGGAGATAGGCGGGGTGGAAGGTGGGCATGACCTCGATCTCGCCACCACCGATCTCCTCTGGCAGCGTCAGCCGAGCCCACACCCCCCTGATTCGCGTGATGCCTTCGCTGGTTCCGAGAAGGAACTTGGTCGAGGGAGCACCGAGCGCGACGATGGCCGTCGGCCTGATGATCGCCAGTTGCCGGAGCAGGGTTGGCCCGCATCGCATGACCTCGTCGGGGAGCGGCGTTCGATTGTTGGGCGGCCGCGCCTTCAGGATGTTCGCGATGTAGACCGAGTCGCGCTCAAGGCCCATGGCCGCGATCATCTCATCGAGCTTCTGGCCAGCACGACCAACGAAGGGGCGGCCGAGTTCATCTTCCGTCTCCCCTGGAGCTTCGCCGACGAAGACAAGGGACGCTTCGGGGTCGCCCTCTCCGAAGACGAGGTTGCGGTGCGTGTTCACTCGAGTGCAGTGCGGGCAGTGCTCAGCGTGAAAGCGCCGAAGGCGCTCAAGCGCATCGGAGTTTGACTCCCCCTCGAGGCGAAGCGTGGGAAAGTCCGGTGTGACCGCGTCCCCCAAGGAGAGCGCGACCATCGGAGGAGCGGCTGGACGCGTCTCCCGTCTGTCAGTCACTGTCGGAGTTGCAACAGTCTGCTCGGGACCGCGGCTTCGCACAGGAGGCGATGGAGCCTCCCTTGGACGCGCGAACTTCGACTCGCCTGCGTGCGCCGCAGCAAGAGGGGCTTCCTCGGGCTCCGTCCCGGGCCGAGGCACGAAGTCGACACCCAAGGCGAGGTCGACTTCGAGAAGGATCTTCCGTGGAAGTGCCGCGTGACTCACGCGACCGGACCGGCACCTGACGACTGGGTTCCAAGCAACTGGAACATCGACTGTGTTCGCAGCACGAGGCCGCAATCGCTGCGGAGGTGGTAGCCCTGAATGTGAATCTCGTTCCGGTAGCGCTGCATGTCGAGCAGCGAAAGGTTGGGGCGCCCGGAGTCATCCATCCACGCGGTGGTGATCGAGTCGCTCTCGCGTCCGTGGGCCACCATCTCCTTGTAGGTGCTCAGGTAGAGGTGCTCCGAGAGCGTCTCCGTCTGGATGGTGGTCATGTACAGCACCTGGTCGCCGAAGCGCTCCTCGTGGTCGCGCTCCCCGGCACACGGCAGCGTCGTGACGAGGCCGCGATCGGGTAGATGATTCGCCTGATCGATCACGACTTCACACACACACACATTGCCGATCTGGAGGCGCCCCGTATGGCCGCCTCGGTAGATCCACCCCTCGAACTCGCAGAGGCCATGTTCGATCTGCTTCCGTCCGGCAATCCCGAAGAACTCCGGATGAACTGCCTTGCGGTAGAGCAGCATGCAGTAAGTCTGAAGGGTGGTCGTCTTCGATCCGAGGTTCATGGGTGAGGTCCTTGGTTCATCCGTGCTGTGGACTACGGCCGTCTGCGTCCATGCAGGAGGCCGTGGCGCTGGCCCTTCTTCCTGCTTGCGGGGATTCGGGGGAAGATTCTCCCCGCTGAATTGGAATTGGCAAGGGGAGAAGTTTCAACTTTCTGAACACGATCCTTGGGGTTCCTGGACTTCCCTGCCCACGACCTGTAGTGGGAGCATTCGAACTGTGGAAACACGACAGGTGGTGGCCTGTCGCGGCTGGTGTGGACATAAGCCGAATCCTGTCGCCCACTTGGGGCTGGCGATCATTTCTCTCTGGGCCGCCGTTGCCGACGACCTCGAAGCACGCGACCCGTCCCATCCTGCGGACCACAGGTGCCGACAAGTCGGCTGGGACTGCTTGCGCTTGCACGCGGTGGGGTTTGCCCTGCCCCGGCCGTCACCGGCCGGGCGGTGCGCTCTTACCGCACCATTTCACCCTTGCCTGACCCCGAAGGATCGTGGGCGGTGTCATTTCTGTGGCACTTTCCCTGGCTTCAGCAGCAGCCGGTGGCCGTTAGCCACCACCGTGTCCTTTCGTGTTCGGACTTTCCTCGCCCGGGACATCCGGGGGCGATCGCCTGTCCACGGAGACAGTGTACGCGGCGTGCCGCGCTGTTGTTCGACACAAGAAGAAGAACCCCGCCGAAGGCGGGCTCAGCTGGCGATCTCGGTGATTCGAACCGAGAGGTAGGACTGCCGATGGCCCTTCGTTCGGCGATAGCCCTTGCGGCGCTTGTACTTCGCGAGCCTCAGCTTGTCGCCCTGAACTTCGCCAAGGACCTCACCGGTCACGCGGGCGCCGCTGAGATAGGGGAAGCCAAGCTTGGCGGGAGCCCCATCGCCGCTGCCGATCGCGAGCACCTTGTCAAAGACGAGCGTCTTCGAGTCACCATTGAGGCTGCGCAAATCGAGCTCCAGTTCGTCGCCCTTGCGCACCTTGATCTGCGTTCCGCTGTCCTCGATGATTGCGTACACCTCAGGCTCCTCGCTTCAAATGGGGAATCGCGAAGTGTAACAGCGTCTCCGGCTTTGGCAAGACCCCACCGATCGCTGCGGGCCGGGAGTTCGGGACGCCCCCGCAGGCAGCCCCGCCCCTGGCCGACCAGTTACGACGCTCGCCCGATCGACTGGGACACCCCCTGGGGTCGAAGCCGCTCCCTCATCCTCGCCCCCGCTTCGCGCATGGTCTCCGGGGTCTTGCAGAAGGCGAAGCGGACGAGGCCGCGTTCCGCCGGCGGGGCGTAGAAGGCGCTGCACGGGATGGCGGCGACGCCGACCTCCGTGATCAGGTGCTCGCAGAAGCGCTCGTCGTCGGGAAAGCCGAAGTGTCGGTGATCGGCGATGACGAAGTAGCTCCCCTCCGGCACGAACGGTTCAAAGCCAGCGGAGCGGAGTTCCTCGAGCATCACTCGGCGGCGCTCGAAGTAGTCGCTTCGAAGCTGTTCGTAGTACTCCGGAGGCGCATGAAGAGCGTCGGCGGCGGCACGCTGGAGCGGCGTCGGTGCTGCGAAGGTGAGAAACTGATGCGCCGCGCGCACGGCGCTCGTGAGGTGCGGAGGCGCAATCGACCAGCCGATCTTCCACCCTGTCAGGGAGAAGGTCTTGCCAAGGCTCGAGAGGACCACGGTGCGCTCGCGCATGCCAGGCAGCGTCGCGATCGATCGGTGCGTGCCCTCGTAGACGAGCTTCTCGTAGACCTCGTCGCTGATGACGATGAAGTCGTGGCGCTGAGCAAGATCCGCAATCGCTGACAGTTCTTCCGCCGAGAGCACGCGCCCGGTGGGATTGTGCGGTGTGTTGAGAAGGAGAAGTCGGGTCTTCGGAGAAATGGCTCGTCGGAGCGCCTCGACGGGAAACGAGAAGTCCGGTGGCTCGAGACGCACTGTGCGCACCACACCGCCGGCCATGGCGACGCTCGCCGCATAGGAGTCATAGAACGGCTCGACGAGAATGACTTCGTCGCCCGGCTCGACCAACCCGAGGATCGCCGCGGCAATCGCCTCCGTGCACCCTGCCGTGACCGTGACCTCGGTGTCCGGATCCACGGCGAAACCGCTCGACTCACGCCAGCGTTCGGCTATGGCGGCGTTCGCGACTGGAAGCCCCGCGCTTCGTGCGTACTGCCCGAACCCCTCGCGAATCGCGCGGATCGCCGCCTCCTTCACAAACTCAGGGCCATCGAAGTTCGGAAAGCCCTGTCCGAGATTCACGGCGTTGTGCGCCACGGCCATGCGGCTGATGCGCGCGAAGACGCTTTCACCGAAGGGGGCCAGTCGCGCCACGGTTCCGTGAGGGCTTCGACGCTCGGGGGCGCGCTGTGTCAACGGTTGACCTCCTTGGTGAATCGCTCCACGGCGGCGGGCTCGACATGAATATCAAGCTGCGGGAAGGCGATGGTCACGCCCGCTTCGTCAAACGCCGACTGGATTCGGATCATGAGCGCGTGCCGAGTGGGATTCAGATGCTCAAGGCGTCCCACATGGCATCGCAGCTCGAAGTCGATCGAGCTGTTGCCGAACCCCATGAGTTGGGCGTTGGGTGGTGGTGTCGCAATGACATGCGGCATGGAGCGCGCACACTCGAGGAGGATCTTCTCGGCGAGCGCGAGGTCGGTGCCGTAGGCCACGCCGATCGGGAGCGAGAGCCGGAGTGGCGCCCCCGAGAGGGTCCAGTTCACCACGCGCTCGGTGATGAGGTGCTTGTTGGGCAGGATGAGATCCTTGCCGTCCCAGTCGCGAATGGTGGTCGAACGGATGCGGATTCGCACGATCTGTCCCGTCTTGTCGCCGACGGTCACGACATCGCCCACGCGGACCGGCTGTTCGAGCAACACGATGAGTCCCGCGATGAAATTACCGACGATCTCCTGCAGACCGAAGCCGATGCCGACACCGACTGCCGCCACGAGCCACTGCACGCTCTGCCACGAGATGCCGACCCACGAAGCCGTCGTGAGGATGCCGACAAAGACGATGCAGTAGCCCATCACCGAACTCGTCGCATATCGGCCCGCGGGGCTCATGCCCGTGTGCTGCAGGATGAGGACTTCGACAGCTCCCGGCAGGTTCTTCGCTGCAAAGATGGCCACCACGGCGATCGCGGCGGCGGAGAGCAGCGCCCCGAACGACACCGGCCCGTGGGCCCCTTCCCACAGCCACCAGGTGTCCAGCACCCTGAGTGCCGGAAGCAAATCGCTCCAGATGATGAGCAATCCTCCGAAGAGGATGGCCATGGAGAGCCCCTTGATGGTCGAGCGCGTCTTCCGGCTCAGCGCCGCGACCTCGGTGCGAACATCCTGCTTCTGCGCCTGGTCAACTCCGGCTACGGTCGGCGCGGCTTCGAGCAACTTCTCGCGCCATTGGTTGGCCATCGATCGCGCTGCAAACTCAAGCGCTCGAAGGAAGATTGCTTCGACGACAACAACGGCCAGAGCGAGAATCGCGCTGTTGATGTACTTCCGCGTCAGCACCCCCGAGGTGTATCCCCACCCCAGCAGCGTGAGCATGAACGCGGACGCCGGGACGGAGATGATCAGCAGGAACCAGACAATGCGGAACTTGGCGACCCAGCCGTTCGGGTTCTGGGCGATGTGGGCGGAGAGCAACCCGCGGCTCGGCGCAAAGAGCCGCCACGCCGACCAGAAGAGAATGGCGAGGACGGGCAGGAACGAAATGGAGATCACACTTCGGAGCACGCCCGTGGCACCGGCCTGGGTGAACTCCGTTGGCGCCGCCGATCGCTCGACACCGGTCAGTTGACTGAGCATGACCGCGAAGAGAAGGAACGGCGTGCTGACCCAGAAGAGTCGAATGCTGCTTCGACGCAGAAGCTCGATCTGCTCCTGGCGCCAGCCGAAGTGCTCGGCGGCGACCCCCTGGCGTCCCACCAGGCGGTAGACGAGGAGGAGCAACGCCACCCACCAAGCCCCCGTCAGCAGCGTCGAGCCCAGCGCCAGCGCGAAGGGCGGCGCAAGTTCACTCGCCCGTAGTGAGAGGCCCACTCCCACCATCGCAATGGGCACCGCCATCGACTGGCAGAGAGTGATGCCGAGCGCCTCGAGGGTCAAGGCGAAGCGATCGCTGCTCCCACGCGAGACGCGGCCCGCGAGGCGAATGAGCATGGAGTTCTGGATCGGCCGCGTGACCAGCAGCACGAACGCGAGCCCCAGTCCCACGATCGCCCAGAAGGGCGCACCCATGACCTGATTCCAGGCGCTGCTCCAGGACGCGGGACTTCCAAGAAGTTGCCTGACCAGCGTCCAGCCCTTCTGGACATCGCCTGCCTGAAGGGACCAGACCGGCGGGCCGCTTCGAGCCCACAGGATGCGCTCGTCAATGAAGTTTCTGAACGAGGTCACCAGTTCGGTGAGATCAGTCGTGGCCTTCGCAAGCTTGCCGAGATCGCCGCTGAGGTCATCCATCGTGGCGATCAGGACCGGAAGAAGACTGGTCCGTCGCTCCGCCAGGACTTCGAGCAGCGCCTCCGATTGAGGACGCTCCTTCGCGGCCGCCTCCTCGGCCGCCAACTCATCGAGTTGCAATCGCCAGTTGATCAATGCGAGATCGGTGCGGATCCGCGCGGCATTCGTATTCACGGACTCGGTCGCCAAACGCCTGAGGCTGGGCAGAGCCTCGCGCTGACTTCGGAGGACAGCGGAGATCTCTCCCGTCGTTCCCGCGACTTCGGCTCGCTCCTTGTCGACCTTGAAGAGCCGGTCAATCCGCTGAAACTCGGCGCGGTGACTCTCAATCCGCGCTCGCACCTCGGTGAGTTGCTGATTCGCCTCGCGGCTCGCCGTTGCGATCTCCAGGTTGATCTGGCGCGCTTCGAGCAAACGGGGATCGACCGTGGCGGCCGGTTCCGCTTCGAGCACGCGTGCCGCGGCCTCGGCCGCCTCGGCGACGCGTCGGCGCTCCAGATCGATTCGGTTCCGAATCTCCGAGGATCGCGCTTCGGCCAGCGCCAGTCGCGCCTGCGCCATCTCGCGCTGGGCTGCGAGCAGTTGACCCCGCGCATCAAGCGCAGCGAGCTCCGTTTCGAGCACCATGATCTGGGCGCGGTTCTCGAGCACCTTCGAGAGCGCCAGTTGCCGTGTACTGTCGGTGCCACCCGGCTGCCGTATGGGAAGACCATCGGCGGCCTGTTGCGACTCGGTCAGCGAACTCCTGGCGCGGGCCAGTTCTTCCGGCAGTGTTCGGCGCCGCTCGGCGAGCTGCGCGATCAGTGCGTCCACCTGCGTCACTGCATCTCTTGCGGCTGCGACCTCAGCCGTGGCCACACGCCCCACCTGTTCAAGCTGGTCGAGCGTGGCGTCCTCCGCCAGTGGCGCCGGGGGCTCCGCAGGGGTTCGAGCTCGTTCAAGTCGCTGCTGAAGCTGTACGACGAGGTCGCGATTCTCCTCCGCCCGCTCAATCAGCCCGCTGGTTCGGCCGATCGCATCAAGGACCTGCTGAAGACGCTCGATGCGCGCCTTGTCTTCCTCCGAGGGCGACTCGATCCGCCGCAGGGCTTCAAGGCGACGACGAATCTCCGCCTCCGGCTCGAGGCCGGGGACTGCGGCAATGGCCGCGGCAACCTCGGTCTCTTCAATGGCCTCAGCAGGTACCGGAGAAGGCGCTTCCGACGGCGGTGAATCGGCTGGCGGTTGCGCTGGCGGCGTGCTCGGCGCGGATGCCGCCGCGGCGGGCGACTCCTGCACAGCGGCCATGACTCCCGGAGCGATGAGCGCCGACGCGAGCAGCGCCAACACAAAGGGGGCGAGGCAGCGTGCGAGAAGCGAACGCATGGGTGGCCATGATAGGAAGTGAGCCCCCATCCAATGCACCCTTGAACACGACGACGGCCGAGGCTTGCTACGGTGCAGCAACTCCCCGGCCAATCCCGTGAGTCGCCCCCCACCGAACCCGGACATTGCACCTTCGATCCTCTATCGCGATCCCTGCTTTCTGGTGGTCGACAAACCAGCGGGAATTGTCACCGAGCCTGGCGCAGGGCACATGCGCGATTCACTCCTGAACGGATTGATGGCGCTCGAACCTGGCCTTGGAGCCCTCGGCGAGCGTCATGATTGGGGGCTGGTCCATCGCCTCGACCGTGACACGAGCGGATGTCTTCTGGTGGCGCTTGACGCTCCTTCGCACGCCGCGCTTCGCGAGCAGTTTGAAGAGCGCCGCGTGGACAAGGAGTACCTCGCGGTTGTATCGCCACCGCCGACCAGGCCGCACGGAGAGATCTCCGTGCCGCTCAGGGAGGAGCGGCGCGATGAGATGAAGGTCAGCATTCCTGCCCGCCGCGGCACAGGCAAGGCAGCACTGACGGGATGGCAGGTCAGAGACATCGTGGGAAGGCGGGCCCTTCTCACCATTCGAATCGCGACGGGTCGCCTGCACCAGATCAGGGCTCACATGGCGCTCATGGGCTCCCCCGTCGTCGGCGACCCGATCTACCGACCGGACCTTCCGCCGCGAACCTCACGACCACCAGCGGGCGCGAAGCCCACGCCACTCATGCTGCACGCATGGCGACTCTGGTTCTCGCATCCGCGGACGGGGCAGCGCGTTCATGTGGAATCACCGCCGCCGGAGCGCCTGGAGATGGCCCTTCGAGCCTGAAGTCACCCTGATTCGGTTTCGGTGGAGGCTGTTCCCCGGTAGGATTTCCGCTTCCATGAAGAAGTGGACACCTTTGATCGTGGTCGCGTCCTTCGTGGGGGTGGCGCTGACCGGCGTCGGCTGCATCGAGAATGTCGAACGGGCCGATCGAGCAACCAAGCCCGGAGAGCGCATCGACCGCGAGCCGCTTCCGATGGAAGTCGATCCGATCATGCGCGGGACCATTGCGGGCGAGTCGGTGCTCGTCGGTTTCGATGCCACCGTCGTGCGCGGCTATGGCCTGGTGGTCGGTCTCACCGGTACCGGCAGTCGAATCATGCCTGCCGAAGTCCGCGCCTATCTGCTTCAGGAGATGGCTCGTCGCGGCGTCGGTGACCCGACGATCGGCAATGAACTGTCGCCCGAGGGAATGCTCAACTCGAACGATGTCGCCGCCGTCATCGTCGAGGGCGTCATTCAGCCCGGCAGCACGAAGGATTCTCGCTTCGATGTGCGCGTCTACAACGTGCCCGGCAGCGGTGCCACGAGCCTTGAGGGAGGTCGGCTCTGGACGACGGCGCTCAGGCCCGGTCCGATCCTTCCGGGCAACAAGCAGGCTCAGGTTCTGGCCGAGGCCCGAGGTCCGCTCTTCGTCAATCCATTCGTCGATCCGAGTCCGTCGCGCAATGACGGCATCAACCGAACTTCGGGCCGCATTCTCGATGGAGGCCGCGTCGTCAAGGACATGCCGCTGAAGTTGCGACTCGCGACGCCAAGCCACAATCGTGCGCTCACCCTTCAGAGCGCCATCAACAGCGTCTTTCCGCGTGAGCCTGGGCAATCGAGCGCGACAGCCCATGGCAAGAGCGACGACACCATCCTCATCACGGTGCCTCCGAGCTTCCGATCGCGCCCGCAGGAGTTCGTGCAGTTGCTTCGACACCTGCCGATTCGAGTCGACGCGATCGAGCAGACGGCCGAGGCGGTGCGTCGCAGCCTCCTGGCGAACCCCGGCGCAGCCGGCGCCGCCAGTTGGCGCTGGCAGTCACTCGGCAAGAAGGCCCTCGCTTCGGTGCAGGATCTCTACGACTATCCCGAGGAGCAGCCTCGCTTCGCGGCGCTCCAGGCCGGCGCCAAGCTCGACGATCCGCTCTGCGTGCCCCCGCTCATCGAGATGGCCAGGAACGGCACGCTCGAGAATCGCTTTGGTGCGATCGAACTCCTCGGTGCGATGGGGCGAAATCCCGCCATCGATCTTGGCCTCCGTCCACTGCTCGATGACCCCGAGGTCGACATTCGCTTGAAGGCGTATGAGGCGCTTGAGAAGCGCCGCGATCCCACGCTGCTCGTCCGATCACTCGATGACAAGTTCGATGTGGTGCTCGTCCCGAGCCGATCGCCCATGGTCTATGTCCAGCAGAGCGGCAGGCCCAAGATCGTGCTCTTCGGAGAGGACCTCGAGATCGATCGCCCGACCACGGTCATGGCCTGGGGGAACCGTTTCATGCTCAAAGGCGAGCCCGATGAACCCAAGATCGAGGTCTTCTATCGTCCGCGTGACGACGGCCCGCCGATGATCGACCGGGTCAATCCGCTGGTCAGCGACTTCGTCGCCTATCTCGGACATCGCCCGAGTCCCGAGAGCCCGGAGGCGGGCCTCGGCATGAGCTACTCCGAGACGATCGGCGCCCTGCATGAGATTTGGAAGGCGGGGTACCTCGGTCGAACCGACTTCAAGGCCGAGCAGGATCGTGTGCTCGCCGCCATCATTCGCCGCGAGCGCGAGCAGGGTGACTTCGACCGACCTGAGTTCGACGATGAGGAGGACTCCTCGGCCGCGGTCCCGGCGCTCACGCGAAGCCGCGAGAGTGACCTCGGGTCGATTCCCGTGCCCTCGCTTGCTCCGCGAAGCGCGCCAGCCGATACTGTGCCTCGTTGATTCATGACGCGTGCCCAGGATGGGCTCGCCCGCCGCGACAGGAGGTCCGATGCGCCTCGCCAAGCTGATTCTTTCGGGATTCAAGAGCTTCGCCGACGAAACTGAGTTCTCCTTCGACGCTCCCATCACGGGCATTGTCGGCCCCAACGGGTGCGGCAAGAGCAATGTCGTCGATGCCGTGAAGTGGGTTCTCGGCGAGCGCAGCGCGAAGAGCCTGCGCGGCGGGGCGATGATCGATGTCATCTTCGCGGGAAGCGCCGGGCGCAAGCCGCTCGGCATGGCGTCGGTCACGCTGGTCTTCGACAACCCCATCCTGGAGCAGCCGCGCGCGGTCGCCGTCGACACCTCGGCCATCGAGCCGTCGCCGACTTCGGCGGAAGGCGCCGCCGAGGCGCTGGCGGATGGATCGGTTGATTGTTCCGCAGTCCCCGACAGTCACGGTGACGACGATCTCGAAGGACCGGCCATTCGTCGCGACCAGGTGCGTCATCGCGCCCTGCCGGTTGATCACGACACGGTCGAAGTGACGCGCCGACTGCACGCGGACGGCAAGAGCGAGTACCTGATCAACGGTCGTCGCGTGCGACTGCGCGATGTCAAGGAGCTCTTTCTCGATACGGGCATCGGCAACGAGGCCTATTCGATCATCGAGCAGGGCAAGGTCGACGCGATGCTTCGCGCGCAGCCGATCGAACGGCGGGCGATTCTCGAGGAAGCGGCGGGTGTGGCGAAGTTCCGTCTCCGCAAGGTTGAGGCGGCCCGAAAGCTCGACGCTGCCGAGCGCAACCTCGTGCAGGTGCGTGAGCAACTCTCGGGTACGGAGCGGCGCCTGCGGATCGTGCGAGGACAGGCGGAGAAGGCGCGTCGCTTCCAGGCGCTCGAAGCCGAGCGGAAGACGCTGCGCCGCGCAATCGCCCTTGATGTCTATCACGAGTACCGCGAGCGACTGAGCGGCCTGACGAGCCGGATCAGCCAGCTCGAAGTGGAGCGAGCCACGATCGAGCGCCAGGCAGCGGAGGTTGAGGCGGAACAGGATCGTCTGTACGGGGAACGAGAGGCGCTTCAGGAGCGACGAAGGTCACTCGAAGAGCAGCGGCTCGAAGCGCTCGGCATGGTGCGCCAGGCGGAGCAGCGGGCGGACTTTGCCTCCAAGTCGCTCTCGGATGCTGAGGTCGCCGCGCGCGATGATGCTCTTCACACGCAGGAGCTCGAAACGAAGAGTCGCGAACTCGAAGTGCGCATCGAGGAACTCGATGAGTCGCTCGCGGCCCTCGCCGAGTCTGCGGCGGACGCCGACCGGAATCTCGCCGCCGTCGGACGGGCGCGAGCGGAGGCGACGAGCGCCGCTGCGGAGGCCGCCCGCTCGCTCGACCGAAGCCGTGATGATGTCGCGGCTGCGGAGCGTGAGCTTGCCGCACTGATGGGGCGACGCCACTCACTCGACGAGCGCGTCGCCAGCCTCGCTGAAGAGCGTCGGCGCCTCGTGGCGAGGGAGACTCGTCTTCGTGAGGGCCTCGCTTCGCATGGCGAGAATCGCCGGATTGCGGAGCGCCGAGCTGCGGAGTCGGAAGAGGAAGCCTCCGAACTGAGTGCGCGTGTTGAAGAACACCTCGCGCGGGTGGCGGCGCTTGGGCATCGTCAGGCGGAGACCGCGAGGCGCGTCGGCGAGCTTCGGCAGGAGCGCAGCGCTCTCGAGAGCCGCCTCCAGATCCTCGAAGAGATGCGCGCGGCCCGCGAAGGCTTCGGCCGTGGCGTTCGGGAGGTGCTCGACGCCGGAGATCGCTTCCCCGGCGTCGTGGCGGCTCTGGCGGACCTCATCGAGGCCGACCGTGAACATGCCGCGGTGGTCGAGCGGGCGCTGGGCACCGATCTCGACCTGATCGTCGTTGACGATCTCGCCCGCGTCGTCGAGGCGATTGACCGCTGGCGCGGTCTTGACGGGCAGGTGCGCTGCATCGAGCGTTCGCACGAGGAGTCCGTTGAACCTGAGCCGGCGTTCCCTCACCCCGATGAGGCGACTCCCCTTCTTTCGCTCGTTCGAGTGGCCCCGGGATTTGAAGCGCTCGCCCGCCGCCTGCTTTCAGATACTTGGATGGTCGCCGACCTCGAGATCGCTCGTCGCCTTGCATCCGGGCCGCTTCGGGGCGCACGGCTGGTCACCCGAGATGGTGATGTGCTCGAGCGGGATGGCACCTTCCGCCTCGGCGGTACAGCGCCGGGGTCACCCGAACATGGCGTCATCGTGCGCCGCGCCGAAATCGGCGAACTGCGGGCGAGCCTGGCGGCCGTGGGACATGAGTTGGCAATGCATGAGAGCGAGGCCGCCTCGCTCCTTGCGGAGGGAGACGACGCCCGGCGCCAGCAGCAGGAGGTCGATCGACGGCTCTCCGAGGCGCGGCGCAGCGCCGTTGAAGCTCGTTTCCACGCCGATCGCACCCGCCAGCTCGAGGCTCGTGAGGAACACGAGTTGAGCGTGGTCGACGAAGAGGCCAGCGCTCTTGCTGAGCGCGAGATGGCCGCTGAGCGAGATCGCACGGGGTTCGATCAGACCATCGCCGAAGCGCAGCGCACGCTCGAATCGCGTCGCCACGCCTGTGACACGGTGCGGGCGACCGCGGAACACATGGCGGCGGCGGCAAGTGAGGCGGCTGAGCGCGTCGCGCATGCGAACGCGCTCGTGGCGGAGTCGGCGGCCCGACTTGACGCCCTTCGCCGGGAGCGCCGCCTGGCCGGCGCCGATCTCGACGAGGCGCGGCGCCGTGCGGCGGCGGCTTTCGAGCAGCAGGAGCGCCGCGCCGGCCAGATCGAGCGTCTTCGCGAGACGATTCTCGAGGCTGAGCAAGCGGGGCGAGAGGCGGCAGCCCGCGGCGCGGAAGTGGCCTCGTCGCTCGGTGAGGTCGAGACGCGATTGACTTCGCTCCAAGCGGATCTCTCGCAGGTGGCGCAGCGGATGCACGCCGTTCGCGAGCAGGTTCTGCACTGTGAACGCGACTTCAACGCGGTCGAAATGAGCCGTCGTGAGTTGGAGACGCGGCGCGAACTCCTCGAAGAGAGCACGCAGAACGAGGAGGGCTTCGATCTCGCGGCCAGCTACGAGGAGCACCTCGACGAGCGTCGCTCCGAAGGCTTCACACCTGTCGATCGCGATGGTGCGACCGCCCAGGTCGATGCCCTGCGAGCGGAGCTTCGCTCGCTCGGCAATGTCAATCTCGACGCGATCGACGAGCTCACCGAGCTCGAGCGCCGCTTCGAGACGCTCTCCCTTCAGGTCCGTGACATCGATGACGCCCGCAGCCAACTCGAGCAGTTGATCGGCGAGCTCGACTCGGTCAGCCGTGAACGATTCCGCACCACCTTCGAGGCGGTCCGCGAGCACTTCGGTGGAACCTCGGGCACCTTCCGAATGCTCTTCGGGGGCGGCAGCGCCGACCTCTTTCTGCTGCCGATCGAGGAGACCGGCGAGGTGGACTGGCTCGAGTCCGGCATCGAGATCCGCGCGAAGCCGCCCGGCAAGGAGCCGCGCGTCATCAGTCAGCTCTCCGGTGGCGAGAAGACACTCGCAGCGGTCGCGCTCCTGATGGCGATCTTCCGCAGCAAGCCGGCTCCCTTCTGCATCCTGGACGAGGTTGACGCGGCCCTTGATGAGGCCAATGTCGAGCGCTTCTGCGCCACGCTCAGGCCATTCCTCGAGCGGAGCCACTTCGTCCTCATCACCCACCACAAGCGCACCATGCAGGCCTGCGACATGCTCTATGGCGTCACCATGCCCGAGCGCGGGGTCAGCCGGCGGGTCGCGGTCCGGTTCGAACAGGTTGGAGAGGACGGAAAGATCCACGCCAGGGAGAGTCGCGAGCCTCACGCTTCCGCAGCAGCCCCGTGAGTCCGAGTCAGGACGCGGGGTAGATCGCGCCATCGGGCCCCGTGGATGCAACAATTCTGCGAGATGACGAGGAATCTTCGGAAAGTTCTTGTGTGCGATCGTTTCCGCAGTATTCTCGCCCCTAGCCGCCCGAGGCTTTGAAGCGACCCGGAAGGTCCTTCCGACAGGGCACGGTCGTTCGTGGGGGACCGTGCCCCGCTTCCCAGCCTCGGACGGCTTGTTCTTTGGGTGAAGTTCGCGATGTCTGTCGGGGTCGGAACGAGAGACGGGCGTGGCTGCGCATCCGTCGGCAGCGCAGACCACACCCGTTGTGTTCTCTCCATCGCGAGCGATGGTGCGCCGCGACAACGGATCTCATGAATCAGCCGATCGAGATCTTCCTCGGCTGAAGCTGGGCCGGCTTCGGAATGTGCAGCGTGAGCACGCCATTGGTGAGCTCGGCCTTGATGCCGTCACCGCTCACGCCCTCGGGCAGACGAACCTGGCGAGCGAGGCTGGTCACCGATCGCTCACGCCGGATCCACTGACCGTGGCTCTCGGCGCTTGCATCGCTCGCCTCGTTTGAAGTCTCGCGATGCGCCGTGATGGTGAGCATGCCGTCGTGCATCTGCACATCGACCTCGTCCTTCCTGAAGCCGGGCAGCGAAGCCTCGACGATGAAGTCACTCTTCCGCTCGCGGATGTCGATGGCGAGCGCGGCCGGCGCATGCACCGTGCAGCAGTTGCCGTTCGAGTTCTCGCGCGACATCAGGTTCATGACCTCATCGAGCGCCGTGAAGGGGTTGTGGTTGAACGACCGAGAGAGAATGTTGAGCATGGGGTTTCTCCTTCTGACCAGTGCTAGTTGGTCGAGGAGCCCATATGCGAAGCGCATGCCAGCCGCGGGAACCCCCGAGATTCTCGAGAGAATGGCCTCCGGGCTGCCGTCTGCAGCGCGCCGGGGCTGAGCGGCTGCCGGGTTGACAGTCCGGAGAACCGAACGCCCTCTCTGCGCCCTCGCCCCCCGCTCGATCGACCTCTCCCGCTCAGGGAGTCGCAGGCTCGCGACGCATCATCGCGTAGATGATGCTCTGGGCGACCACCGACTCACCGACGAGGCGCCCGACCCTGGAACTGGCGGCAGCGAGATCGCGGAAGCGCCCCGAGTCGAGTTCCCGCTCGAAGTCCTTCAACGCGTTCTCGATGCCCAGCATCATGCTCGCGATGACCGCCCACTCGTGGCGCGTGTCCGGCCAGAAGCGGCTCGTCCGGAGCGCACTCGCTTCGATCTCAACGCGCCAACCATTGTTCGTTTCGACCATGCGAACGAATCCACCCAGCACCGGCTCATCTTCCCAGAGGATGGCCGCGGTGCCGTCGGTGAGATCTTCGACGCTCAACCGACCTCGCTGTGCATCGAGGGCGGCGAAGGGGTCGACGATGACTCTCGTGACGGTGTCTTCGAAGTCGCGCCCACGACTGGCGCTATTGACCTCGCGCTCGACCTGCTTCGGCCAGCGCTCGCGAATCTTCGTACTGATGCGCCAGAGACGAGCCAGCATGTCGCCCGACTTCGCCTTGACATCGGCGATGGCGCTCGCCTCGGTCACGCCGTCGTCGAAGGTGATGTCGCGAGCACGCAGCTCGATCATCTGGGGCAGGAGATCCGCTCGCCCCTCGAGAATCATCAGTCGGATCGCTTCAAGCGCGGCGTCCGGCGTGCTCGTGTCGTACTCCCCCACCGTCTTGCGCCGACACCCTCCGGCGGCGAGCAGCGAAAGGAGCAGCGCCGCGGTCAGGATCCGGAGCACCCGCGAGCGAACATGGCCCGTCGCGAAGGCCGCCGGCCGATCGAAGAGAGGTTGGTTGAGGGTGGCTGCGCCCATCGCAACCCATCGTAGGTCCCGGCTACCATCAAGGAGATGCGACTTCGCGTGAACGGACAGGAGCATGAGGTGGACCTTGGATCCGCACCAACCGTGGCGGCCCTGGTCTCCGCGATGGTGCCTCAGGGGCGCCCCTGTGCCGTTGAAGTCAACCGGGCCATCGTGCCCATGGCGAAGCGCCCTGAGGTGCCGCTCCGGGAGGGCGATGAAGTCGAGATCGTCACCTTCGTCGGCGGTGGATAGGAACCTTTCGAGATGAGTTCGACACAGCCCTTCCCCGAGGTCTCTCCCGCCGCCGCGCCGATCGCGCCGCCTCCCCTGCGCGTGGGTCCCTTCGAGCTTCGATCGCGCCTGGTCCTCGGCACCGGCAAGTATGCGACCCCTGCCCTCATGCAGCAGGCCCTCGATGCGAGCGGCGCCGACGCAATCACCGTCGCCGTCCGGCGCGAGCGCCTGCTCGATGCGCAGGGGCGTTCACTGCTCGACTCGATCGACCTCGCGCGCTACACGATCCTTCCGAATACCGCGGGCTGCTTCACTGCCGATGACGCCGTGCGCGTGGCGCGACTCGGACGCGAACTTCTCTCGCAGATGGGAAACGCCGGCGCGGGGTGGGTGAAGCTCGAAGTGCTCGGCGATCGTCGCACCCTTCTCCCCGATCCGGTCGGCACGCTCGAAGCCTGCCGGACGCTGGTGGCCGATGGCTTCTCCGTCCTCTGCTATTCGAGCGACGATCCCATCATCGCGCAGCGCCTGCGAGACGCGGGGGCCGCGAGCGTCATGCCTGCCGGTAGTCCGATCGGCTCCGGTCGAGGCATCGCCAATCCTCTCGCCATCAAGTTGCTGCTTGAAGCGATGAAGGATCCCGACCAAGGTGGTTCGCCCGACTACCCGGTGATCGTCGATGCCGGAGTCGGCACGCCCAGTGATGTGACCCGCGCCATGGAACTGGGTGCCGATGGCGTGCTTCTCAACACCGGCGTGGCGCTCGCGCGCGATCCTGTCTCCATGGCCCGGGCCATGCGTCTTGCCTGTGATGCGGGGTGGCTCGGCTTCCGCGCCGGACGCATTCCGCGCCGGCTCCATGCGAGCGCGAGCAGCCCCTGGCAGGACACCATCCACGAGATTCCGGGGGAGTGACACCTACGCCAGCATGAGTTCGCGAAGAATGGCAAGGCCCTCGTCGAGGACCTCCCTTCGCGTGGCGAAGCTCAGGCGGAAGTGCGTGTCGCGGCTGCTGAAGACCTTGCCAGGAATTGTCAGCACACTGCGCTCGATGGCTCGCTCGACGAACTCACTCGCGCTCTTGCCGAGATGGGGCGGAACTTCGACGAACGCGTAGAACGCGCCACCCGGTCTGGCCACGCGCGTGACTCCGTCGAAGGCACGCAGAACGAGATCGCGCCGATTGGCGTACTCCGAGACGATCGTCGTGAGATCGATGTCGAAGGCGTGAATGCACGCATGCTGCGCCGGAGTCGGCGCACAGACGAAGGTGTACTGCTGCACCTTGGCCATCTCCTGAATCAGCGCCCTCGGGCCGGCGGCATAGCCGACGCGCCAGCCCGTGCATCCATAGCTCTTGCCGAAGCCGCGAATGAGCAGGACATCCTCGGCACCGCGCGCGGGGCTCGGGCAGCGCCCCTGCTCCCTCGCATCTTCGAAGCAGAAGGCGTCGTAGATCTCATCGCTGATCAGGAGCACGCGACGCGATCGGCAGAGTTCCAGCACCTCGGCCGTTTCGGCCTGCGTGAGGACCGTGCCGCAGGGATTGGAGGGCGAATTGAGAAGGACCGCCTTTGTGCGAGGCGTGATGAGCGGCTCGATGCGCTCCGCGGTCATCCGAAAGTCGGGATAGGTGTTGCAGGTGACGGCCCTGGCTCCGGTCAGCGCCCCGAGCTGCGGGTACATGACGAAGTAGGGATCGGGAATGATGATCTCATCGCCCGGATCGAGCAGCGCCATGGCCGCGCAGAGCAGGCCGCCGCTCGTCCCCGAGGTGACGATGCAGCCGGTCTGATCCGGACCACCGGTCCATCCAAGGTCCTCGTGAAGATGGCGACGGATCACTTCGATGAGCGAGGGGATTCCCTGCGTCACCGAGTAGCCGTTGTGATTCGCCTGAGCCGCATGGGCCATGGCGTTGCGCATCACTTCAGGCACAACGAAGTCGGGCTGTCCGATCGACAGGTTGATCGGACGAGCAAGCTTGACGCCGAGCTCGAAGACGCGGCGAATGCCGGACGCATCCATCCCGCGCACCCGCTCCGAGAGAAGGTGGTCGATCGAGACCGGCATGTTTGACGCGCTCGGCGAGGAAGAAGTCAACGGCTCACTTCTTCTTCGCGCCTGCATCCTTCGCGGGAGCCGCAGCCTTGCCCCCTGCGGCTGAAGCGCCAGCCTTGCCTGCGGCCGGTGCCGCGGCGGCGGCATCACCGCCCTCGCCCTCGGCCTTCTTCGGCTTCTTGCCCGTCGAGGCCTTGATGGAGCGCACCTTCACCAGCCCGAGCGCAGAGCCCTTCTCGAGGTCGAGCTTCTCGGCGAGCACGAGCTTCTCGATGCGCTCGGTCCGGGTCAGGACATTGCGATGACGATTCAGGGCGCCGGAAGCGGTCTTCAAACTGGAGTGGAGGCTCATGGTGTCAGCGGTAGAGTTCGGGGTAGGTGTCGTCGAAGTCTCGGTTGCCGCGTCCGGCGTTCTTCCAGAGCTTTCCGATCGACTTGATTCTGGCTTCCATGCGCCTCGAGGCCTCCGAGGAACGACCCTCGGTGGTGCCTGGCAGCGCGACGATTCGGACGAATCGGGGATTATTGTCGGGAACGACCGCAACTTCAAGTCCCTGGCTCCTGATGAAGGGCGCCATGCGGGCGGCCTCATCGGGGCTTGTGCGGGCCACGATCCAGTAGTTCAGGCCCTTCTGGCGGGGATCACTCTCGATCAGACCTGAGCCTGCGGAAGCGCTCTCTCGGCCTCGACCCGCAGTGGTTCGCTCTACTTCGCTCGTTCGGGTGCCTCCTGATGCGCTCTCGGATCGACCCGCCGATGGGCGGTCGGGCACGGCCGTCGCACTCCGCGCTGGATCGGGAGTGGCCGTGGCCAGGCGCGACTGCTCCTCTCGATCGCCGCGCCACTCCTGTCCGCGCGCAAAGCCGGAGCGCTCACCTGCGGCGCGACCGAACTGGTACGCGACCGCGACCAGCGCCAGAGCCACGACCGCCGCAAGCCAGAACCAACCGATGGGCACGCGGATCGATTGTCGCGATGAGGCGACCGCGCCCTCGCTGCGCCCCGGTGCGCTGCGCGCTCCGGGCACTGTCTCCGTTTGCGAAGGGTCGAGCAGCTCGTAGAGAACGGGTCGACCGCGTCTCGCCATACGCGGGAGTTTATCCGCCTTCTGCCAGCGAGGGCCGCCCGCCCAGCACGCTCGCGAGCGCCATGCCGCCCGAATGGCTCATGCTGATCAGCCATCGTTCAATGCCGAGCCGCTCGGCGACCACCAGTGCCTCGCCATGCAGGATGAGCTGTGGTGCTCCGAGCAGGGTTCCAACGACCTCGATGTCCGTCCACTGGATCCCACCTCGAAGTCCTGTGCCCAGTGCCTTGAGCGCCGCTTCCTTGGCGGCGAAGCGCACCGCGTAGCGCTCGGCGCGGCGCACGGGAGAGATCTCCGCGTAGCGCTGCTCCTCGGTCGTGTAGACGCGCTGGATGAAGCGCGGACCATGCGCTTCGAGCAGAAGGGCGATCCGCTCGATGGCCACCACATCGACGCCGTGGGCGATGACATCCATCGACAGCACGGTAATCGAAGTGTGGCCCCCGGCGCTCGATCACGACTTCAAGCCGGGGGTGGATCACCGCGCCATGCCGCCAGCGTGGAGCGCAATCCGGCGCGGGGGTCGCTCCACCCGCGCGCATCGGCAACGGGAAGCTCGACCGGCGCGCCCAAGGCGAGCGCCACTCGTAGTTCCCCGAGGGCGTGGGCCGAGGCTCCCCCGGGCTCGATCGGTGTGCGACGGCCGTCGGGGGTGACTTCACCCATCCGAACGGCGGCGAGCGCGGCGCCGGCACGGGCGATCGCCTCGACCGGATCGGCATGCCGCTCCCGACAGATCGCGAGATCGAATCCAAGGCCGATCCACTCTTCGGCCGTCGCCTCAAGTGCGAAGTCAGCAAGACGAACACCGCGCCTCGCCGCCTCCTCGACGATGGCGCCCCGCGCCGGCACGGAGGGAGGGGGCAGCACGCAACTCACCGAGATGCGGCCGAGCGCTTCGGCAAAGGCGAGCGCCGCGAACATCGCATCCACCGCGCGGGCCACTTCCTGCTCCTTGATGAAGTGCGCGGGCGGAATCCAGAGATCGAGGCCCGCAGGGAGAAGATCGAGGCGCCGAAGGGTCTCGCGCAGGCCGCGCCGAGCGCCGGCGTCGAGCTCGCGCGGACGCATTCCGGGTTGAGCCGCGCTGAGTTGCACTCCGCGAAAGCCGCTCTCCGCGATCCACTGAAGACCCTCGATCGGCTCACCAAGCGGTGCAAGCGTCGCGGCAAGCTCAGCAGGGCGCTGCGTGGGATCGGCCTCCATGCGCGCCGAGAATACGAAGTGCGCTCCGGTGCGTGGCTACCATCTGCCTCATGACTCGCGTCGACCCCACGCCCCAATCGAGGCACGCCTCGGCTCCCGGAGCCCTCAACACAAGACCACCCACGCGCGTGGGCTCCGCCGCGATCGCCCTCTTCTTCGTCGTGATGGCGCTGATCACCGTCTCCATCGCAGCGCCCGGGGTTGCGGCGATCGGAGCGTTCCGAACGCTGCCGAAGCTCGGTCTCTCTCTCCCGGACTACACGGCGTACGCGGGGTCAGAGAGCGCCGTGATGGGTCGGATCGCGGCCGGCATGGTGATGCAGCCCGTCTTCCAGATGTCAATGCAGGCGACGCTCCTCCTTTCATTTGGCGCACTCGTGGCGTGGATCCTGTCGCAGATCGGCGGAGCCGTGACGCCGCGGCGGGGAATCACTCGGATGACCAATGTGGCGATCGTGCTGCTCTGCTCGCTCTCACTCGGAGCGCTCTTTCAGGCGGACGCACTCAGGAGCGAGCTTGGGGCGTATCTCGAGCAGGCCCGTGCCGGTGACAAGGTCGAGGCCGAGGCCCGCCGTGAGGTCTTCGATCGTCGCCATCGAGCGGCGGAGCGCCTCAACGGTGTGCAGTTCGCCACTGCGCTCGCGGCAGTCGCCATGGCTGGACTCTCGCTGCTTCCGCGCCGGGGTTCAGTGCCATGAAGGCGCGCGGCCGTGCTCCAGTGACTCGGCGCCAGGTGTCCGCCAAGCGCGACCGGGCGCTGGCGCTCGTGCAGGCGCTCGAACAGCGCTATCCCGACGCTCGCTGCGAACTCGACTTCACCACGCCCCACGAACTGCTGATTGCCACGATCCTCTCCGCGCAAGCGACCGATGTCGGCGTCAACAAGGCGACTCCGGCGCTCTTTCGCGCCTTTCGCGCCCCCGCCGATTTCGCTCGCGCGGGCGTCGAGGGCATCGCCCCCTATCTGCGCACGCTGAACTTCTGGCGCATGAAGGCGAAGGCGGTCGCCGAAAGCATGCGCGTGATCGAGGAGCGCTTCGGCGGCGAAGTTCCCCGCACGATGGAGGAGCTTCTCACGCTTCGAGGCGTCGCTCGCAAGACCGCCAATGTCGTCCTGAGCACGGCGTTCGGGATCAACGAGGGCGTCGTCGTCGACACCCATGTCATGCGGCTCTCTCGACGCATGGGGCTCTCCCGGGCCACCACGCCGGAGAAGATCGAACGAGACCTCATGGCTCTCATTCCGAAGGAGAAATGGGGCCTTCTCTCCCACCTGCTCATCCTGCATGGCCGACGGGTCTGCAAGGCGCGCGGAGGGCTCTGCGCAACAGACCGCATCTGCCAGGAGTGGTGCTCCGACGCCCGACGAGCGCCGTCGCCGAAGGTCAGGTCGGCCGCAACAAGGTTGCCTGCTTCGACGAGGGGATCACCCACTCGACGACGCCGAAGCCGCCCCACCGGCTCACGAAGCTGACACCCTGCCCGGTGCGCAACGGCGCAATGTTGAACACCGGACCTTCGAGGGTGACCGATCCGATTTCGACAAGCGGAGAGGTTGAAGAGGTCACGCCACGAGCTGGCGAAGAAACCACGGGATAGGCGCCATCGACCACGACGCCGCCAGTTCTCGCGCGCAGCACGGCAATGCCTCGATCGTGACCGATCCAGAGGTCGCCATCGACCACGGTCACCACCCAGATGCGCCCCTCATCAGGCGCTGTCCATGTTCCCTTCGCTCCGGCGAAACCGGCGGAGATCTCCACGCGACGGAAATCCTCCTCATCGCCCGCGAGTTTGGCGGTGCCCCAGTTCGCGCTCGCCTCTCGCGAGGGCACTCCCCAGACCTCGACCTTTCGCTCGATCAGTTCGGGCTTGCCACGGAGCGCATAGCGCCAGGTGCCCTCAGCGCTTGAGCCGATCCAGGTGCGCTGGTCGGTGAGCGCGAGATCCATTCGACCGGGCACCCGCGTGACGCGCAGGAAGTCATCGCCTGGTCCGGTCGTGTCGCTCTCCTTACGAAGAATCGCTCGCCCGAAGCTGCCGACGACGGCGAAGTAGTTTTCGTTGATCGCATCAATGTCCGCACCGCCCTTGAGCGGAAAGCGCTCCTCTTCGCCCAGGGTGCGACCCTTGATGCGCCACGCGACGAGCTCGGAATCGGTGACCGCCCAGAGGTGACCTTCAAGCACCCGCAGGCGTCGCACAAATCCGGGCACAACCTCACTCGCGATCTCGCGAATGTCACCGCCCATGAGGCCGATCGTGGCGCCATCGCGGCTCTGAAGCACGAAGGCAAGCCCACCATCGATTCCGATCGATGGCGGGAGAGGTTCGAGCATCGTGGCGGCGCCTGCATAGGCGCCGTCATCGAGACGAACGACGCGCCGCCCAACAGGCGCGACAGGGCCAGATGGCGTGGCCACCACGCGACCAACCAGGTCGGAGCCCTGAAGGAATCGCTTCATGTCAGGCAAGCGCACGACGCCGCCGACACCCGAGATGTAGAGCATGTCATCGACCACCGAGACGCTTCGAGGCTGGATGCCCAGGCGCGCCGCATCGATCACTTCGACGGTCACCGGCTGGCGGCCCGAGCGCAAGTCGATGCGTGCAAGCCCCGTCTCCTCGAGGACCACGAGAAGATCTTCACGCCAGATGGTCATGTCCACGATGGCACCTGACGAGCCGATCGGGACCACGCTCTCCTCACTGCGAATCCGACCCGTTCGGGGATCGATGCTCAAGAGCGTCGTGCCCTGAGAAACGAACCATGTTCCGCCATGGAGCAGACCGCAGTGATGAATGCCGCCGACCTGGTGGGTCACGCGCAGCTCGCGCGGCGTTCGATCAGTGCGATCCTCCGGGATGTAGGTATCGTTGATGCAGCCCGCGAGCGCAACGAGCGAGAGCATCACCGGCAACAGGGCCCCCCTGCGAATGAAGTTCAATCGCAGCATCGGGGCAGCGTAACATGACCGGCAAGCCCCGCTCCAATCCGGTGCATGCCGGTGGTGCGCTGCCGGGGGTGTCCCACTCGTGCCTTCCAGAACCGTCACCGCCCTTCGCACCCTTGCCAATGACCCCGGATTCTGCCGGGTGGAAGTGGCAGACCGTCGCTTCGGCCCCCTGCGCCGCGATGATGCGGAGCGACTGGGGATCGGCCCCGGGACGCGATGGACGACCGCACTGGAGCGTCGCGTGGAGGCGCTCATCGCTGTCGCTGTGGCGCGCCGGGTTGCACTCGCGGCGCTCGCTCGAAGTTCGATTTCACGCGAACGCCTCGCAGAGCGCCTCGGTGCCCGAGGACATGCCGCCGAGGCGATTCGCACGGCCCTCGATCAGTTGGTCGATGATGGCTGGCTCGACGAGGCACGGGCCGCACTCGAGCGAGCCGAGGTCCTCTCGAGGCGGCAAGCCATGACGGTTCCGCTTCTCGCCGCTCGACTCGAGGCGGAGGGCTTTGGTCGCCACGCCGCGCCCGCAGCGCGCCAAGCGATCGGCGATGAACCTGATCTTGAGCGTGCCCTGCGATCGGCGCGCCACGCCTCGCTCAGGCGACGCGGGGACGCCGCCGTTGCACGCCACCTGGCGCGACTCGGCTTTGATTCCGATACGATCGAGTTGACGATGGAGCGAATCGGACGACGCACCGATTCCACCCGCGAGCTCGCATGAGCCTCTTTCAAGTCTTGCCATCCGACCGAGCCGAGTTCGAAGGAACCGCCATGACATGCATGCGACCATTTGAATCCGCCGCGACACGCTCCCGTGACCTCTCCAGGCGCCTCGCCCCGCTCGCGTGCACAGGCACCACCCTGCTGACGCTCGTTGTCGCTGGCTGCAACTCGATGAACATGGAGAACGGCCTGCTCGATGCGGAGCCGGGAGCGTTGCCCGATCTCCACGGAAAAGCGCAGGTCCAGGACATCGCGTCGTCGGGCGAGCCGTCACTGCGCGGACTCGATCGCAGGCACTGGGACCCCGTCATCATCCGTGTTCCCGGGGGTCAGGTGGAGCACCAGCCGACCTACTTCGAGCCGGTGCTGCTCGCGAGCGGACCCGCGCGCAACACCGGTGCGGCACCGACCACCGACACGGTTCTCGAAGGCGCCTCGGATGGCGGCTCGCTCGCGATTGAGACCGTCGCGGCCCCCTTCATCTTCGGAGGCGAACTGCTGATCCTGCCGATCCGCGCGATCATCGATCCGCCGTGGAGCGTGCATCGGGCGCCGTCAACTCCCCGTCCAAGCGCCGCGGAGAGCGCCCCCGTCGATTGGCGCTGGGTGGAGCCCCAATGAGTCACGCCCCTGCGCTCGATGCCAACGGTCTCCCGTCGGGCTATCCCTTTCAGTCTGAGTGGGAGATCGCCCCGCGCGAACTCAAGGCGCGCATCGAAGGCGGCGAGGATCTCCTGCTGATCGACTGCCGGACGGCCCAGGAGCGCGAGCTCGCGTCGATCGCCGGATCGGTCCATGTGCCCTTTCAGGATGTTGCGTCGCATCTCGAGGCTCTTCGAGAACATGAAGATCGGCCGATCGTGATTCACTGTCACCAGGGTGGACGAAGTCTTCGCATGACCGCGCTCCTGCGACGCGAGGGTTTCAGCAATGTGCGCTCGATGGCGGGTGGCATCCACCTCTGGTCAATCGACATTGATCCGAGCGTGCCGACTTACTGAGCGCCGGACGAAGGCATGCTGGGACCGCGACTCCTGACAGGTTCGCTGCTGATCGCCGCGCTCGGCGGCCTGCTCTGGCTTGACCACTCGATCGATGTGGCTCATCAACGACCGGGAGTGGTGCTTGCAGCGCTCGTCTTCATCGTGGTGGTCCCGCTGCTGGCCACGGAAGTCGCCAGACTCCTGCGAGCGGTCGGAGTCCACCTGCCGACGGGCCTCGCGATCGTCGCCGCCGTCGCGGGTGTGCTGGCGACTGCTGGCGTGCCCTGCGTGATGGAACCGGCCCCGAGCACGGCGGCGGTCTCCCTTGCGCTGCTCACCGGCGCTGGCCTCTTCACCGCGGCGAGCCGGCGCACTCCTCAAGGCGCAACGACCATGGTCGGAGGCGCTCTTCTCGTCTTTGTGATCGCCGGAGTCCTCCCTGGCTTCTGGATCAAGGTGAGGCTCGACTTCACGGCACCGCTGTTCGTCGCCTGCGTGCTGGTGGTCAAGAGCGCAGATATCGGCGCCTATTTCGGAGGCCGACTCATCGGTCGGAGCAAGCTGATTCCATGGCTGAGCCCCGGCAAGACGCGCGAGGGCCTCGCCTGTGGCATCGTCGCTTCGGCCCTCATCGCCGCGCTCTTCGCGTGGCTCTGGGAGGGGCGAGCATGGGTTCCCCCGCTCCCATGGGCCTTGGCGGGCGGGGCGTTGCTCGGAGCGGTTGGCGCCATGGGCGACCTCGCGGAGAGCTTGCTCAAGCGCGACGCAGGCGTGAAGGACTCCGGGCGGGTGCTTCCGGGGATGGGCGGCATCTTCGATGTCCTCGACTCGCTGCTCGCCGCCGGCCCGCTGGCATGGATCCTGCTGCGGCTCTGAGCATCAATCCCGGCGTCCCTGCTGCTAGGATGAAGTCCTTGAGCGCCTCATCCACACCCATGCTTCTGTCGAATCTCATCGCCCTTCACCTCGTCGACACCCAGGTGCGGGCCCTTCGAGGGCGGCTTGACTCTGCCGAGCGGTTTCTGAATGGACAGCAGCGGCAATTGGATGATCTGGAGCAGCAGCGAGGCGACCTCGCCACGCAGCTTCGCCAGCTTCACGCCCAGATCGGCAACCTCCAGAATGAGAAGCGCTCCTTCGACGAGCGCATCGCGAAGATCCGCGCCGAACTCAACTCGACCACGAACTCGAAGCAGTACACGATGCTGCTCGCCGGTCTGAAGGGCGTGGAGACCTCCAAGAGCGACGCGGACAAGCAGGAGACGGCGCTCGAGGAGAAGGTCGCTCAGGTGAAGGCGCGACTCGATGCCATCGAACTCCAGGTGACCGAGCGGAGCGCCCTTCGGGATCGGGCCGCCGCCGAACTCGCTGAGCGACGCAACGATGTCGCCGATCGCCTGAGCGAACTCGAGGCGGAGCGGGCCCGCGCGGCGTCGGCGATTCCAGCGGTGCAGTTGGCGGTCTTCGATCATGTGGCGCATCTCCACGAGGGTGAAGCCATGGCGCCGATCGTGACGATCTCGGCGCGCCATCGCGAGTACGCCTGCGGTGCCTGCAACTGCGAGATTCCCTTCGAGAGCCTGTCGCGCCTGCGCAGTCACCCCAACGCAATCGTGCAGTGCATGAACTGCCAGCGGATTCTCCACCTCGAGTCGGTGGAAGAGACCACCACCTGACGCTCATCCGTAGCCGAGCTGCTCCAGGTCCTCTTCATCGAGGCCGAAGTGGTGGCCGATTTCATGCAGCAGCGTGATTCTGATCTCGCGCCGCACCAGTTCTTGTCCACCGAGAGGAGTGCCGTCCTCATCGACCCACGGCTCCCATCCACCCGCCTGGTCGATGACGCCGCGACGGAAAATGCAGATGTGCTCCGGGACCTCGACATCATCCTGCACGCTGCGCTCGGTCAGAGGAATGCCCGTGTGAAGTCCGCAGAGGTCCTCTTCGTCGGGGTCCATTCCGAGTTCACGGAGGAGCCGCCGCGAAGGCGCATCGTCGACGACGAGGGGCTTCTCTTCAAGCAACTTTCGGAGCCTCGCGGGGAGCTGTTCGACCACCTCATCGAGGAGCGCGTCGAAGCGCTGCCGTTCCTCGTCGCTCAGGCGCATGGAGGCTCCATGGCGCCGATGAGATCCTGAATTGAAGCGACCCCCTGCCGCTCCGCCCACTTCGCCAGCCCCTTCACGATGGCGAGTGGAGCGCGGGGATTGACGAAGAGGGCCGTCCCCATGCCGACTGCCGTCGCGCCCGCGAGGATGAACTCCGCCGCATCCTCCCAGTGCATCACGCCGCCGAGACCGATGATCGGAATCGCCGCACCGCGCGTGACCAGCCTGTGCACATCGTGAACGACGCGGACGGCGATCGGGTGAATGGCGGGGCCGCTCAGCCCGCCGCCGCCCCGGGCGAGCCTGCTGCGCCGGCTCTCGGGGTCGATCGCCAGCGCCGGGAAGGTGTTGCAGAGGGTGAGACCATCAGCGCCATGCTCGACCGCCACCTGCGAGAGACGCACGAGATCACCGGCGCCGGGCGAGAGCTTCACAAAGAGGCGCTTGCGGATGACCGTCGGGCGTACGGCCTTGAGGAGATCCGTCAGCAGCTTCGGATCGTCGCCGAACTGGAGGCCGGTGGCGGTGTTCGGACAGCTCACATTGAGCTCGATGATGCCGGGCTCGGATCGCGTGTCGAAGGTGGAGGCGACGGCGACATAGTCGTCGATCGAGTGACCTGCCGCGGAGGCGATGACGGCACAGGGAAGCGCGGCTGCGCGGGGCAGGCGATCGCGCACGAAGGCCTCGATGCCCGGATTGGCGAGCCCGATCGCGTTCAACATGCCCACGCGCGTCTCGATGAGGCGCCACGGCGCGTTGCCGACACGCGCCTCGCGCGTGATGCTCTTGGTCGTGATCGCTCCGATCGCGTCGAGCGGCAGCGCGTCGGAGATCTCATCGACCTCCCCCGCCGTGCCCGCCGCAAGCACCACGGGATTGCGCAGGCGCACGCCAGCCAGCGACACTTCCAGAAGCGAGGCGCTCGGCGTCGTCACGACGATGCACTGAGCTGCTTCAGCAGCGCCTCATCGATGCCGAGGTACTCGTACATGTGCTGGTCGTAGACCTGCTGGTCCTTCTCCCGCGAGAAGTCGAGGCGCAGCTCATTGATGACCTTGGTGCCCTGCCCGATCCACTGGTTCCATGTCTCAGAGGAGATGTTCTCCTGAATCCAGGCACCGAGCGCGCCCTTGAAGGGCGGGCGCTCGAGCCGCGTGCCTGGGCGCCCGGTGCGCCTGCAGGTGAAGCCGTTCGAGCCACTCGCAGCTGCGGGGCGACTCGCGCGCGTCTCGATGACGGGCGGCTCCCGTCCGATCTCGCGCAAGAGGGCCGCGATCGCATCCCGTGGCTGGAGATCGCCTCGCTCGGCGGCGATGCGATAGCCCCGCTCAAGGAGCACCACGGCGCGATCGGCCCATCCGGCACCAATCATGGCGCGGCCGACGAGTTCGTAGGCACGGCTCATCTCAGGAACGAGCTCAATGCAACGCTCGAGGGAGCGAGACGCCTCGGCGAAGCGCTTCTCTCCAAGAAGAGCGTTGCCGAGCGAGAAGTGGGCCATCTCGTTTGACGGGTCCGCCTCCGCCATCCGCTGAAACTGCGCGATTCGATCACTGCTCGACATCATCACCTCGACCGGTCAGGGTCGGCTCCAAGAAAGGTCTCAAGTCGCATTCTGCGGAAGAGCTCAGAGAGATGCACCGGAAGCGGTTCCAGCGTCACTCGACCTCCCCTGCCGCGCACATCGTTGACCAGCTTGACCAACTGTCCGACGCTGGCACTGGCCATGAAGGTCACTCGGTCGCAGTCGATACGAAGATCTCTCGTGGGCGACTGGGAGAGCGCCTCGAGGACCGCCCCGAAGAGCGTGGCCGAGCGGCTGCCGATTGCGCCTGCGAAGGCGATCACATCGACCCCTTCCTCTTCGCGCCAGTGGCAGACGAACTCCCGCATGGTTCGGCATGGTATCCGAGCCGCCGCGGGTGCTGACGAGGCGCTGGGCTCAGAGCCAGTGCCGTCGGTGATACACCCACCACTCCGCGGCGAGCAGCAGCAGACAAGCGCCGATGACCCACGGCCAGAGGTCGGTGAGCACACCACCTCCACCCCCGCGCCCCTGCACACGCTCGGTCCCGACGGCAATCGCCTCGGCGGCACCGATGACCGCTTCGTCGGCATCGAGCATGTTCACCGCGAAGCGACGACTCTCGCGTTCATTGCGCTGGACCCAGCTCAACTCGTAGACGCCGGCCCGTCGCACCGGCCCCCAGGCAAACTGCGTGGGATGGGCCACCGCGGGTGATTCGCGACGACCATCAGGCAGCGTCAATTGGATGTCGCGGGCGCTCGCGGGGAGGCGCGCGGTGATCACATCGCCGGGGACCAGCGTGCCGCCGATCGCCGCATCACCGAGCGCGCCTAGCCATTCGATGGCATTGGCGACGAAGTTGACGAAGCTGCGCTGGAAGGGCCAGTTGCTGTCGAGCGGATCGAAGGTCACCACCACCGCCTGAAGCGTGCCTCGCTGCGCAAAGGCGATCGCCGGGCCGTCGATTGACTCGGCCAGGATCTGCACTTCCCGCGAAGGTGCCGTCGCAGTCATGCGGGCGATCACGACCTCATCGAGATTGACGGCGCTGAGCGTGGGATGGTCGCGCTGGGCGCTGGCGATGCGCACCGCGGACTTCTCCCCGAAGGCATTGAACGCCGGCGCAGCGCTGCCCTTGGGAAGGCCGAAGGAGAGAATGCGCCCATGGCTCAGCGCCTCGGGCCAACAGTTCGAGAGGATCAGAACATCGGCGTAGTCCGGGCCGACACGACCCCCATCGACCTCCGTGGTGAACTGCGCGCAGGTCATGACACGCAGCTCAGCCAGCGGCAGCGCTTCAAGCAGAGCCTGAAGCAGCGAGAGCTGGTCGCCCACCAGAACAGCGCGGAGCCGCTTCGGGGCATTCGTGACAAGCCGGGCGACATTGTCAACCGCGTAGGCGTCGTCGAGCACGAGGCGCACCTCGACGGTTCCCTGACGCGTCTGCTCAAACGGCCTGAAGGTAAGCCGTGCCACGCCCGGCTCGAGACGGCCACCTACCTCCTGGGCTGCGGGAATCTCCACCGGTCTCGGCGTGATCGCGCGAGTCAGACCGTCGACGAGAAGCTGGGCGTCGGCACGAACCGCTTCGCGCCCCGTGTTTCGGAAGGCGGCAAAGACCTCGATCTCCTCCGGTCGCTGCACGGAGCGGTCCGCGGCAATCGTCTCGATGCCGGCGTTGACCGTGTCAGGTCGACCGATGACGACATACCGGAGCGTCTCTCCGCTGCGAAGTGGATGCTGGGCAAGATCGGCGATCCGGCCATCGGAGAAGAGTTCAAGCTGCGCCGGGCGCTCCGGAGGAAGATCGACCGCATCAGGGTCCACTTGCGTGGTGAAGGCCCGGGCCAGCGTGAGGGCTTCACCGATGCGTGTCGCGGCGTCGGACGGCTCGATGCCATCCACCGACGCGAGCACCTGTTCGCGGGAACCCGAAAAGGGCGATCGAACCTCGGCGCGATCGCTGAAGGCGATCACCATCACCTCGCTGGGCGCTCCGGAGAAGAGCCCGCCGGACATCAGCTTGTCGATGCGTTCGCGCGCGAGCCGTTTGGCTTCATCCAGCCGCGTGCGCCCACCGGGACCATCGGTGGTGTTCATGCTCGCGGAGTTGTCGATCAGGATGACGACGCGACCGCCGCGCGCCGCTCCCAGGTCGATGCGCGGCTGCATCACGGCGAGCGCCACCAGAATCAGGACGAGAAGCTGGAGAAAGAGCAACCAGCTCGGTCGCAGGCGCTGGAATGGTGCGTTCGCGCGGAGGTCTTCCACCGCCCGGCGCCAGAGCATGGTGGTCGGTGCGGCGCGGCGTCGCCGACGCAGCTTCAGGAAGTAGAGCGCCAGCAGAAGCGGCACCGTGATGGCCGCAAGCACGATCCCGGTGAATGGCGTCAGCCAAGTCATCGCAGGAGACCTCGACGCCGCAGGTACTCCATGAGCAGGACATCCATGTCGGTCGAGGTGTCGATGACCACATGGGTCATGGAGCGGCGAATCGAGAAGTCGCGCAATCCGGCGAGATAGGCATCGAGGCGCTCGCGGTAATGGCGCAGCAGCCCGCCGCTCACCGTGACCTCTGCGGTGGAGCCATCCTCGATGTCCTCAAGGCGGAGATCGCCGGAAAGACCGTGCGTGCCGGGATCGAGCTCTTCTGGTGACAGGAGTTGCATCAGGAAGAGGTCATAGCCGCGGCCGACCAGGTAGCGCAGGCCTCGTTCATAGCCCTCGCGCACCATGAAGTCCGAGAGGACCAGCATGACGCCGCGACCCTGGCGCGACAGCGCGATCGAGCGCATCGTGTCACCGAACGGCGCTTCGCCGGATGCCTCCATCTGGAGGAGCCATCGACCCATCTCCGAGGTCCGACGCCGGCCTCGAAGATTGGAGAGTCTCCTGATGCCGCTGCCATTGAACGAGATGAGCGTCACACGGTTGTGATTGACCAGCCCCACATAGCCCAGCGCCATCGCCAGCCGCCGTGCATACTCGAGCTTGTTCGGGTTGCCCCAGTCCATCGAGGCGCTGGCGTCGATCGCAATCAGCAGCGAGAGGTCCTCTTCCTCGAGAAACATCTTCAGGAAGAGGCGGTCGAGCCGTCCGTAGATGTTCCAGTCGACGAAGCGAAGGTCATCGCCATGCACATAGGGTCGGAAGTCGGCGAACTCGACGCTCTGGCCGCGCCGCTTGCTCCGCCGCTCACCCTGGATCTTGCCCTGGAAGATCTTGCGGCTGACCACATCGACCTGATCGAGCTTGGCCATCAACCGACCGTCGATGAGCTCGTCCAGGCGCGTCGCGCGGCGAAGGATCGGAGGCTTCTCGCTGAAGCTGCGCTCGCTCATCGTTCACACTCCATCATGGCACCAATGCCCGGATTCACGGTGCCGCCTCCACCGGGGTGCGATCGATGACGCGCGTCACGATCTCGTCGGCCGTCCGCCCCTCGGCTTCCGCTTCGAAGGAGCGGAAGACGCGATGCCTGAGGGCCGGCAGCGCCACCGCACGGAGATCCGCGACACTCGCGGCATAGCGACCATCAAGCAGGGCGCGAACCTTGGCGGCGGCCAACATCGACTGAGCGCCGCGCGGACTTGCACCGACGCGCAGGTAGCGGGCGACGAACGCGTCTCCGAACGGGCCACCCGGATGGGTCCCGAGCACGACTCGAATGCACCAGTCCTTCACATGCGGGGCGACCACCACGCGCCGCGCGAGGCGCTGGGCGGCGACGATCGCCTGCGTGTCGATCACGGCCTCAAGATGGGCCGCTTCGCCTGCGGTCGTTCGCTTGATGATCTCGTTGAGCTCCTCGCGCGACGCCGCGGGCACGGTGACCTTGAAGAGGAAGCGATCGAGTTGTGCCTCGGGGAGCGGATAGGTCCCCTCCTGCTCGATCGGGTTCTGCGTCGCAAGCACCAGGAAGGGCTCGGGCAGTCGTCGCGTGACTCCGCCGACAGAGACGGAGCGCTCCTGCATCGCTTCAAGCAGCGCCGACTGGCTCTTCGGAGTGGCTCGATTGATCTCATCGGCGAGGACGATGTTCGCGAAGATCGGCCCCTCGCGGAACTGGAAGGTTCGGTGCCCGCCCGCAGCATCCTCGACGAGAATGGTCGTGCCCGTCACATCGGCGGGCATGAGGTCAGGTGTGAACTGAATTCGATTGAACGAGAGCGCCATCACTTCGCCGAGCGTGCGCACCAGCAAGGTCTTGCCGAGGCCGGGGACGCCCTCAAGGAGCACATGGCCGCCGGCAAAGAGCGCGAGCAGCGTCTCTTCGACGACTTGCGTCTGACCGACCAGGCGCCGACCGACGGCCTTGCGAAGCGCCTCACCCGTCGTGCGAAAGGCGGCGCAGGCGTGGCGCACCGCCTCGACATCGGCGGCATTGGCATCGATGGTCGCGACGCCGGCTGGTCCGCTCGCTGCGGTTGATGGTGGTGCTGGATTGGACGGTTGTGGCGGGGTCAAGTGCCACCTCCCTGTTCAGGTCCTTGGGAGTCGCGATCATCGCCTCGGGCGCGGCGCTTTGCTTCACGCAGGCGAGCGAGGCCATCGGCTTCGTTGCCGGTGCCGGGAGGCGCCGAGCGCGGGTCCGGTGTCTTTCGCGGAGCTTCGCCCTCAGGTGCCGCCTGGCCCTCGGGACGAACCGGGGCTGCACGCCGGGTCGGCGGCGGCACTGCCGAGACCTCGTCGCCTGCCTTCGGCTCCGAATCCCCCCGTGCGGCGCGCTCCCGTGCCTTCCGCCATGCGGCGACGCTCGCGTCACCGACCGCTTCGACGCGCCCCATGGCGCGAGCGGCTCTCTCTCGAGCTTCCTTTGAATCAAAGGCGAGGCGACGCGACGCGACATCGACCAGGAAGAGAGCAGCCGCAAGGATCGCCAGAAGATCCCAGACCCGTCGAGCCGTGCGCGGCGCCTGGATGCCTGCTCGCTCAAAGAGCGAAACCCCGACCGTGTCGGAGAGCTTGATCACCCGACCGCCGGTGCGCTTGGCCACGGCCTCGAGCACGGCGCTGTTGTCGCGCAGTGAGCGGAACTCGCGCGCGTAGGGCACGCTGACGGCGGCCTGCACTGAACTCACGCGCCGCTCTCCATCGGGTGACTCCGAGGCAAAGCCCGCATTGACGAGATAGGCCCCTTGGTCGCTGGTCTCAAACTCACCACGCCAGCGCCCCGCCGCCACCTGCCTGAGCGGAAGAACTCTGGCGCGGCCGTCGGGTCCGACCATCGTCGCCTGGACCGCGGCCCCCGTCGTCACGGCGCTTTCGAGTTCCACCGTCGCGCGGCCGCCCTCGAGTTGCACACGAAGCGAGGCGTCGCGTGGCTGCGGCGGTCGCATGCACCATCGAATGACCTGCTCCCAGAATGGACCAACCCCCTGCCAGGCCGCCCACGGCGCGCCCCAGCGTCCACTGACATCGCTGGTGAAGGCGACGGCTCGACCAAGGCCATGATTCCAATAGGCAAGGAGCGGATCGGGGCCTTCAGCCGTTTGCAGCGTGATCGGCGTCTGCGCCAGACCTTCGCGCGCCACGGTGAGCACGAAGCCATCAACAGGCGGCACCGTCGTGACGCCCTTGGTCGGACCGCTGGCCATGGGTTGAAGCTGGGGCGCGAAGCGCCCCTCCTGGAGCAGCGAGCGGGAGACGACGGACGCCTCCTTGATGAAGATCTGCGGGAGATCGCGCGGGTTCCTCACAAAGTAGAAGCGCCCACCAGTCGAATCCGCCATGAACTTCATCTTGTCGTGATCCGCCTGCGTCCCGTGACCCACCACGAGCACCGTGGTGATGGTGATGCCGTCGCGGCGATAGTCGTTGAGCAGCGACGGGGGCGGCGCCTGTGGATCGCCGTCAGAAATGATGATCGCATGCTTGACCCCTCCCTTCACCGAAAGGAGCCCCTCACGCGCCATGCGAAGGGATGGGGCGAAGTCGGGCATGTCGCCCACCTGCATCGCATTCGCGGCCGCGAGTGCCGCGCGCTTGTCACCCGCGGGCTGCATCGGAAAGGCCCAGCTTGCGCCGGTCATGCCCGCCGCCCAGTCATAGACGACGATGCCCACATGATCGAGTCGCGTCAGCGCCTCAATCGCGGAGATGGCCACCTGCTTCCCCCAGTAGTTGCCCTGCGGCATCTCGCAGGAGTGCATCACGAGCGCAAGAGCCCCGCGGAGAATCTGCCGCGTCTGTGGAGGGTCGAGGCGAAGGGGGAGCGCCTTGGCCGTCTCCGAGTCGATCCATCCACCAGCGCCAAAGGATTGATCTCCGCCGAGCATGACCAGCCCCCCGCCGAGGTCATGCACATAGCTATAGAGCGCCGCATCCGTCTCAAGGCCTAGTGACCAACGCGGAACATTCGCGAGCACGACTGAATCGAAACCGGCCATGAACGCGGCGCCCGCGTCGAGCGCGCGCGGCTCGACCACTTCAGCATCGATGCCGGATCGTCGCATGGCCGTCGCGAGCACCTCCACCTCGGCGCCAGCGCCCCCGCCGTCGACGAAGAGCACGCGCCCTTCGCCCGAGACGAAGACGATCGCTTCGCCGACATTGTTCTCCTCGATCGCGTCCCCAACGGAGGGATCGGGTTCGAAGATCACCCGTAGACGCCGCGCCCCTGAACCCTCGAAGGTGAGCGGAATCGGGAACTGCGAGGGGCCCGATCGCAGCGTGACCCGCTGGCCATCGCCCGGTGTCGAGGGGTCGAGATCGATCGGCTGATCGTCGACCAGCAGGCGCAGGTTGCCCGGCGCATCGACCGGCGACCGAATGGTCACGCGCGCCTCGAATGGCTGGCCGATGCGAACTCTTGAAGGCGCTCGCAACTCCTCGACCACCACTTCAGAGGTCAGTTGGAACTCGAGTGGAACAACATCGATCGGCACGCCGGCGGCATAGGCCTCTTCAGCCGCCGCGATCAGCGAGCCCGAGGTTTCGTTGCCATCGGACACGAGCAGGATGCGATTCGCCGTCGTGCGCGGCAGTGTGGCCAGGGCAAGTCGAAGTGCGGCCTCGAGATTGGTCTCCTCCGTCGGACCCGCGTGGCCAATCTCCGAAACGACCGTCACCGGCGAGGGAAGCGCTGCAATCTCCGGTTCCATCGCGACCGTGATGAGCCCGACCCCATCCTCAGGACGCTCGCGCGACGCCGCCGCGCGCTGAAGGAACGCCGTGGCCTGCTCCTGGAGAGACAACGGCACCGAGCGGCTCGCATCGAAGATGATGAGCGAAGTCACGCCCTCGCCCGTGCGCTCAATGAGGGGACGGGCGAGACTTCCAGTCAGAAGCAGGACCACCATCACCCTGAGCGCAAAGGAGAGGCGCGCCTTGAACCGCCCCAGCACCGCTTCGCTGTGCCAGGCCAGCCACCAGAGCGGCAGGAGGATCAGCAGCAGAAGAAGCCACCAGGGATGCTCGAAGGTGATGGGCATCAGCATTGACAGGCTAGCAGTCAGCGGCGTGCCGTCCCTGAAGGCAGGTCGATTCCCAGCGACGAGAGAGGGACGGTGATGACGCGATGGTTGCCCATGTCGACGATGTGGGCCGACTCCGCATCAACGGCGATTGCCCACGGGTGAATCAGTCGCCCGCTGGCATGACCTCGTCCGCCGAAGAGACCGAGCGAGCGCCCATCGAGCGGATCGATGCGCTGCACTCGATCGTTGCCCCACTCCGCGACAAGCAGCGAGTCATCGGGCAGGAGTGCCATCGCCCACGGATAGGCGAACTCCCCGGGATTGCGCCCGAGCCGTCCGAGGATTCGTTTCAACTCTCCACTCTGCCGATCGAACACCTGAATGCGGTGATTGCAGGAGTCGACCACGAAGAGCTCGGCTTCATCGCGCGAGAGGGCCAGAGACTGCGGCCGCTCGAAGCGACCTGGCGCATCACCCGGGCCTCCGAAGGCCTTCACGAAGGTGCCATCTCCCGTGAAGACCTGAATCCGGTCATTGCTGCCGTACTCGCCGATGTACATCAGGCCATCGCCCGCAATGGCGATGTCGGTCGGATAGATGAACTCTCCATTTCCGAAGCCGTAACGCCCGAAGCGCTCGATCTCCCGACCCGAGCGGTCATATCGAATGATGCGGTGATAGTGCGTGTCGGGAATCAGCATCGTGCCATCGGGCGCAATGGAGACTCCGACCGGCTGGCCGAGCGCCCACTCCGGCATTCGAAAGGAACCCGCGAACACGCCGTCGACGAAGCGCTGCACCCGCGCCGTCCTGTCGATGACCACCAGCGCGCCGTCGGTGGGATCGACCGCGATCGCCCGAGGCCGCTCGAAGGTCCCGTCGATGATGCCAGGCCCACCCGTCACCCGCGAGGCCCGAAGTTCAGGAAGTTCGCTCTCCTCATGGCGGGCGCATCCAGGATTGAGGCTCGCCATCCCTGAAAGTAGGGCAAGAAGCAGCACCGCCATGCGACTCCGGTGAAGCCGGCGGGGCGAGATCGCCTGTCCGCCCGTGATGACGACGACGGTGGCAGCCCCGAGGGCGAGCGCGACGGTGACCAGGATGGCAAGTGAGACGGACGCGGGCCGCTGATAGTGGATCGCATTGAGAAGGCTCGACGCGAGCCAGTCGAAGCCAGGAGGTTCAAGTGCGGCGGCGACGGCGATCTCGCTGGCTGCAAGCGCACCGAGCGCAGCGCTTCCGGCGAGGGCCGCCAGAAGGAGCGATCGTCGATGACCCGCGAGGGGCACGATGATCGCTCGCGCGGCACCGTCCAGATGGTCGATCTCACCTCGGCTTGCTCGCCAGGTACGCCCCGCCCAGGCACCGAGGAGCACGGCGATGACCCCGAATCGCCCGACCTCGGCCACGACCATTGCCACCGGCGTCTCGAGGGGTTCGTGCAGGATCGGAAGCGCCATCCACGCTCGACGAACGGCCGCGGCATAGAGCGCCGCGGGCAGCGTGGCGGCGAGCAGCCACCCGCCGACCACCACGAACTGCATCACCATGAAAAGCTTCGCAGCAAGAGTGCTTCGCCGCCCGAAGCTGCCACTTTCCGGAGCGCCTCGAATCGCGAGTTCCGCGTGCAAGGCGGCAAGAAGACCGCCGAGAAGGGCCACGCTTCCCACGACCAGGAGCGCGTTCACGGCTCCCTGTCCATGGAGCACCACGAACTCCAATCCTCGCTGATCGCGAAGCGTGCGCCAAGCGAGCACGGCGAGGGGCATGGCCACCAGCACGCCAGGAACGAAAGCCAGAAGCGCCGCGAGCCGCAGACTCGATGGTGCGCATCCTACTTCCGTCGACCATACCGATGCGCCTCGAGTTCGCCCCACGGCCAGACCCGCGTTCACCGAGATCATCAGGATCATGAGGATCATGGCCGCGGCGACCAACACGGCACTTGTGATCATCATTGGCATGGCCGCCTTCATGATGACCGCGCTCGCGGCGCCCTGCGCCTCGAGCGAACGAAGCTCGAAGCCGATCGAGGGCTCCTGCGCGAGATCGAAACAGACGGTGTCCGCACCAAAGGCGAGCATGCCGATGATGACGGCCGCCACGAGCGCCCCCGCATCGCGGCGAAGAGCACTGGTGAGCCGACGCGCACCGCGCACCCCATCGAGGCGATCGAGCACGCGCGAGGCTCCATCATCGGCCATTCGCCACACCATGATGACGAGCGCCGCCGGTGCCCAGCCCCAGCCGATCAATCCGGCGAGAAGGGTTGCCCGGCGCAGGCTCGTGCCATGACCGTGACTGGCCAGCCAGTCGTGCAGCAGATTGCCGGGCGCAAGAACGGTCCACCATGCGGCGAAGAGCACCCATGGCGCAAGGAGAGTCACGGCCACGGTGACCATCAGGAGCGGCTGCCGCCCTTCACCGCGGCGCAAGCGCGTTTCGAGCGAGGCAGCGACTGGCCACCCAAGGAGCGCTGCGGCGAAGGCCGCGACCGCGTGCCAGGCGAGTGTCCGAACAAGCAGCGCACGGTCGGCGAGGGAGACCGCCGCGAGTGAACCCGGGGCGTCGATGTGCTCTGGTGCAGGGAAGATCACTGCAAGCAGTGGCAAGCAGGCCGCGATGAACCACACGACGAGCACCGCTGCGAAGAGTGCGCCGCGAAGCATGGTCGCCCGTCGCGGCGCCGCAAGGGTCATGTTTCGGAGCCCGCCCCGGGCTCGGAGGCTGACCCGACACCGAGCAGCGCCTCGATCGCCCGCGGCAGCGCTGCTTCAACGGCTGCGGCGTCAACTCGAAGGCCATCGGCAAGGCCGATCCCTTCTCCTGCGTCCAAGGCAAAGAAGCCGGGCGCCGCCTCTTCGAGCGCCCGCTGCGCCTCATCGGTCGCAAGGAATTCGAGCAGCCGCTGCGCGCCCTTGCGATTGGGCGCCGCGGTCACGATGCCCGCCACGCCGATCACGAGGAAAGGACCCTCGCCAGGATTCGGGCCGTGTCGCAGAACGGCGTACTCGAGCGACTTCGCGCCGGGTTGGGCGAGATAGGCCATCACATCGTCGATGTCGGTCATGCCGAAGTCCGCCTCGCCTGCGGCCACCGCTCGGACGACTCCGGCGTTTCCCGAAGTCAAGCGCCGAACGCCATGGCGATTCAGGTCCCGCGCCCAAGCCTCGAACCGTTCAGGGGTGCCTCGCTCCTGCGCCATCGCATACATCGCGGCCATGTGACCGCCGGTTGAACCGAAACGAGGATCGGCCATGACGAGGCGCCCGGCGTAGCGCTCCTGCGAGAGCTCCCACCATTCGGTGGGAACCTCCTCGCGCTCGACGCGAGCTGGATCAAAGACCAGCACCCGGCCTCGAAGCATGGTGGGAGTGAGACCATCGGCGCCGCCTTCGAGAATGCCCTCGGCAGCCAACCGTCCTGCGTGAACAGCCTCCCCCGACCAGAAGAGATCGGCCCGTGGTCGCTCCCTCTCGGCTCTCAACCGCGCCGCGAGCGCCGCCGTCTTGTTGACCTCGGTGTCGTAGAGCGGGCGGACTCGCACGCCCGTCCGTTCCGTGAAGAGCCGAAGCACGGGGCGCGCCGCGTGATCGTCAAGCGCGGTGTAGACGACCACTTCCTGCTCTCGATCCCCGCGGCAGGAGATCATCCCGCCGGCGAGCGCCAGCAGGACGACGCATGCGGTCCACGCGCGCGGAGTGATGCCGCATGACCACGCCGCCACGACGCGCGGCGCCATCACCTCAACGCGCCTCCGGCGCCGCCTCAGCCGGTGCGGGAGCCGCTGACTCCGCGGCGCGGCGACGGGCCTCGATCTCGCGCCGGAGCGTTCCGAAGTACTGCTTGTGGACCGACTGGAGGTGAGGCGGGATCGGATCGTCGTCACTCCCTTCCTCAGCGACTGCCGTCGCGTTCACTTCGACTCGACGCAGGACGGCATGGCTCTCACCGACGATCGGTGCGCCCTCGATGAACTCGCGGGCAATCACATCGGCGCCCTCTTTGCGACCGCTGGCCTGCTCGACCCGGGTCCGAGTTGCCGTCCGCATCTCCGGTCGAAATCCCGATCCGATGCCACCACTGGTGCCCTGCCCGTTGCCATCGGCCGCTCCACTGCCAGTACCGGAGCAGCTTCCGCCGGAGCACATGCTCGCCTTGCCGTCCCTGCATGCGCTCCGCGCCGCGTCGGCCTGCATTCGCATGACCTGCTGCATCTCGAGTTGGCTGAGAGTCTCCGACATGCATGAACCGGGCTCGCCACCATCCTTGGAATCCTGTCCGCCCTTGCACTGGCTGGACATCTTGCTCATTCGTTCGGCCAGTTCGCGGCGCATCTCGGACGCCTTCTGCTGGCTCTTCATCGCCTCGCGCAGGGCCTGCCTCTGCGCTTCATTCAAGTTCTGGCTGTTCTCAACGGCTTGCTGCATCGCGCTCGGATTGGCGGCAAGGTCCGGATCGAGCCCGGCCGCTCGTAGCGCATCCTCAAGCGCCGATCGCTCCGCCTCGCTGCTGGCGAGCTGTTCCGCCATCTGCTCAAGCGCCTCGGCGAGCGCTTCTCGCTGTTCCTCGGAGAGGGTGCCTTCGCGCAGCTCTTCCTGAAGCGCCTTGAGCGCCTCGTGGGCTCGTCCGAAGTCGCCACGCTTGAGCGCCTCGGCGAACTTCGCTGCTTCGGGCGACGAGGGCAGTTCGAGGGATGCGAGCTGGTCTTTCAGCGCCTCAAGCGCCTGCATCTTCTCGTCCTTCAGCAGGTCATCGAGCTTGTTGGCAAGTTCGGTGAGCTTGCGCAGCCCCTCGCGACGAATCTCTTCGGGTGCCTTGGGCGTCGAGAGCTCAAGGTCCTTGAGGGCCATTTCGAGATCCTCAGAGAGAGCGGCGGCAAGCTCGGGGTTCTCCTCGATCTGCCTGACAATGCCCTCCACCTCGCGCAGGGTCTCATCGCGTGCCTGCTGAATCTCCTGTCGCGTGGCGGCACCACTCGACCATGGGTCGAACTGGGGCAAAAGCCAGAGCGCCATGAACGCAGCGAGCGCGACCACTGGCGCGACCCACCAGGTCCGAGGCGCCTGAACAGCAAAGGCCTTCGCGATTCGCGCAGGCAGCGATCGATCACGCGCGAGCGCTTCGCCGTCATGGACCGCGGCCACGGCGAAGGGCGCATCGTCGCGCACGAGCGACACCGCGCTCGACAGGCGGTCTCTGAGGTCAAGGCGTCGATCGACTTCAATTGCGTCGTCAAGCAGCGGCGACCGACGAACGAGCGGCACGATCGCAGCAACGAGCGGCACAGCGGCCGCGGCCGCGATCAACCAAGTCCACCACGCTGAGTCGGGCGGGAGTCCGAGAGCGGGTGTCACTCTCGCGATGAGCACGAGCAGAAGCACTGCGCCCGCGGAGATGGCCGCCGTTGTGAAGAGCCTCGTCAATGCCGTCGCAGCGCGGCGCCGACGCGATGCGACTGAGACGACGCGCTCGACAGAGGGGAGAGATCGAACGGAAGCCCTGGAAGTGTCGTTCGAAGTCATGCCCACAGTCTATCCCTCAACTCGCAATGAGCGAAGTTCCGCCGCGGTATCATCGGCCCGCGTCGCGCCCGGAACAAGAGAGGACCCCACCATGTGCACCTTCGCCTCGAAGCTCGTGATCTCGGCCACGCTCGCCCTCGGTTGCCTTGGCGGCCTGACCTCGCCGAGTGCGGCAGCCCCATTGGCGCCGCAGAGCGACAGCGAACTTCGACTCGAGAACGAGCGTCTGCGCCAGCGCGTCCAGAAGCTCGAGGCCGACCTCGCCGTTGCGCTCGCGAAGATTCGCGAACTCGAGGAGGCCGCGGCTGAACCTCGCCCCGGGCGCGTGCCGCCGCCACCCGACGCCACTTCGCCAACTCCGCCAGCGCCACCAGGCGACGCACCAGGGCCAGCCAGCTCCGCGCCTTCATCGCCCACGAATCCGCTTGACAGTTCGCAGAGCATCCTTGACGCCATTCGCGCTCGCTTCGCCGCCGACTTCGCGGGGAAGCAAGCCCCGCAGGAAGGTGGATCGGATGAGCTGCTCTCCCGGCGCTGGTTCTCCGATGTCGAACGGTGGATGAATGGCGTGAACCGCGAGTTGCGGCGCCCCATCACATGGAATGTTCGCGTCATCTCCACCGAGCAGTCGGGCCGGAGCATTCGGATGGAGGTGATCTGTGTTGATCCCTCGACCGGCACGGATGTCGGGCGCCCCTTCTTCATTCAGCTTCAACAGCCTCAGACCGGGCCCTATGACCTCGCCGTTCGAACCGGTACCGCGGGCGGTGACTTCACGCTTCGAGGTGTCTTCATCCCACAGGTCACGCTGAACCCCACGCGGTACGAGGCAGGCACTTTCGACAATCCCCCGTTCATCGGGACATTCGTCGAGTATGGGTTCCGCATCACGGTCACGAGCCTGGTGCCGTCGGAGCGGCGCAGCGGACGAAGCCCGTCCACGCCCACGGATCGCTCGGCACCTTCAGGAAGCGGCGGCACCGCTCCGGGTGGAATGCCACCCTCAACTCCAGCGGATGCGCCGCCGGGCGCCGGTGGCGCCGCGCCGTGAATCCCGACGACCATGTCTGTCTCTGCTTCCGGGTGAGCCTTCGAAAGCTCCGCCACTTCATGGTGCGAACGAAGCCGACGGTGCCCAGCCAACTCAGCGAGTGCCTGGGAGCGGGCACCGGCTGTCACTGGTGCATTCCCTTTCTGAAGCACCTGCACGGGCAGTACGAGAGAGGCGTGTTTCCCGACCTGAGAATCTCGCCCGAGGAATATGCCTCTCAGCGGGTGCACTACCGTGCGACCGGCGAACGCCCCAGCGAGGGGAGTGATCCTCCTGCGCCCCCGGACGCCATGGGCCCCGGGTAATTGAGACTCATTCGCAACGACCTGCTAGGATTCGTGGCCTGCCCAGGCCTCGTTCCCCATGAGTCCTCCTCCGATGCCGACCCTTCCCGGCCACGCCAACACCCCCGCTCCCGATCGCCGCGTCCCCTTGACTCAGCTCAAGCGGGGCGACCGCGCGGTGGTGGACTGCTCCACGCTCACGCACCTGCCTGAAGAGGAGCGCTGTCTTCTTCGCGCCATGGGCCTATACGATCGCTGCACAGTCAGGGTCTGTCGGCCCGGCACACCATGCATCGTGCAGGTCGACTCGACTCGCCTCGGCCTGGCCGGTTCGGTGGCGAGCAAGATCCTTGTGACCCCCTGCCATGACTCCGACGCCGAGCGCCGCTGATCCAGCGCCGCCCCATGGCTCCGCCCCCGGGGGCGAGACGCACCCTCCGACGAAGCGAGGCAGCACCTCCGCGGGTTGGCGCATTGCGCTCTTGGGCAACCCGAACACGGGAAAGACGACGCTCTTCAACCGCCTCTGCGGACTGCGCGCAAAGACCGCGAACTTCCCCGGCAGCACCGTGGAGCGCCACTCCGGTGCATGGCGAGGCACGAACAGCACGCATGAACTGATCGACCTTCCGGGCACCTACAGCCTGTCGCTCGAACTGCCCGAGTCGCGCATCTGCGCCGAGTGCATCGAGGGGCGCATCGGCGACTGCGTACCCGACGCCGCGATCCTCGTGATTGATGCGACGAACCTCGCGCGAAACCTCCAGTTCGTGCAGGCCGCGCTGCGACGGCACCTGCCGATGGTCGTGGCGCTCAACCTGGTCGATGTCGCGCAGCGACGCGGCCTCTCGATCGATGCGAGCGAGCTCTCGCGGCGACTGGGGTGTCCGGTCGTTCCCATTTCGGCGAGGAGCGGCCATGGCCTTGACCAACTCCTTCACACTGTGGAGCGCGAAGCGAGTGAGGGCTGGAGCGAGGCGAAGTTCGCGGCTCGTTCGGCGCAGCTTCCCGCGAACCCCGAGGCATCCAATGCCGTGGCCGAGTGGGCGACGGAGACCGCTGTGGCTTCGGCCGTCGGCGGCCCGGCGGCTCACCATGAGCGCGAGTCGATCCATGAACGAGCCGACCTCCTGCTGACGCATCCGCTGCTGGGCATCGGTGCCTTCGCCGTGGTGATGGTGGCCCTCTTCACGGCGATCTTCTGGGTCGCCACCTTTCCGATGGATGGAATTGACTGGCTGATCGCCTCGCTCGGCGAGGCGGTGTCCACGGTGCTGCCCGAGGGTGCGTTCCGCGATCTCATCATCGATGGCGTCATTGCGGGTGTCGGCATTGCGCTCGTCTTCCTTCCGCAGATCTGCCTGCTCTTCTTCCTGATTTCGCTGCTCGAGGACTCCGGCTACCTTGCGCGAGCCGCCATCGCAGTCGATCGAGTGATGTCGCGCTTCGGACTTCCGGGACAGGCCTTCGTGCCGCTCCTCTCAAGCCACGCCTGCGCCCTGCCGGGCGTCCTCTCCACGCGACTGATCCCCGATCGGCGCGACCGACTGGCGGCGATCTTTGTCGCGCCATTCATGAGCTGCTCCGCGCGACTGCCCGTGTACACCCTGGTCGTCTCCATCCTCTTCATCGATCGCCCCGTCGCCGCGGCACTCGCTTTTGTGGGCTGCTATGCGCTGGGTGCCCTCGCGGGGCTCTTCACGGCCCTTCTCGTGCGATCGACGCTCCTGCGAGGCCGATCGCGTCCAATGGTCATCGAGTTGCCCGACTATCGCTGGCCGAGCCTGCGCACGGCGGCGATCACGATGTGGGAGCGAGGTCGCCTCTTTCTTCGCAATGCCGGCAGCGTGATCCTCGCGATCTCGATCGTCATGTGGTGGTTGAGCGCCTATCCCATTGCCGACGAGGGCGCCGAGGTCGCTGACCTCAGGGCTCAGGCGAGCGCCGCCGAGGAGCGCGGTGCAACCGAGGAGGCCGCCGAACTGAGCGACGATGCCGACCGTCTTCAGGGCCGCGTTCAGCAGGCGGGCAGCTTCGCCGGACGCCTCGGTTCCCTGTTCGAACCCCTCTTCAGCCCGCTTGGCTTTGATCGACAGCTCACGGTGGGCGTCCTGACAAGCTTTCTTGCGCGCGAAGTGTTCACTTCGACGATGTCGGTGCTCGCCGAGGGGCCGCAAGGCGACGACGACGAGCTGGGCGCCATCGCTGCAGTGCGTTCGATGACGCGCGACGATGGCGCTCCCGTCTTCACTGCTGCAACGAGTTGGAGCGTGCTGGTCTTCTTCGTGCTGGCGATGCAGTGCCTTCCCACGATGGTGCTGGTCAAGCGCGAGAGCGGAAGCTGGGGGTGGATGGCGCTCCAGTTCATCTGGATGAGCGGCCTTGCATGGATGGCAGCGTGGATCGCCTACCATGTGGCCATCATGGCTGGAGCCTCTGCATGATGACCGGTCTTCACGGAACGGCGCATCTCCCGGTTGCGCAGAGCCTCATGGCGTCGCTACCTGTGGGCGACTGGCAGTTCTGGCTCGTCACGCTCCTGGCGATCGGCGCCGCCATCGCCATCGTTCGCCCGCTCCTGCCATCGCGCGGTCGCAAAGCCACCTGCCCCGGCTGCTCAGCCGACGCCCCGAAGCGCACCACGCCGCTCACGATTGACGGCGAACGGCTGCGCTGAAGCGAGCTCAGCGACCGGGTCGCCGGGATTCCGGATGTGGCTCTGTTCACAGCGCGGGGCGCTTCTGTCATCATGGTCATCCCATGAGTGCCATGTCGATCGGCGTCATCATTCCGGCCGCGGGAGAGAGCCGCCGCTTCGGCGGTGACAAGCTCGGGCAGGACCTGGGCGGCCGAGCCCTGCTCCTTCGAACGGTCGAGCTCTTCACCAAACGCGAGGAAGTCCGAGCGATCGTCGTGGCCGCACCGCCCGATCGATTCGAGGAGTTCCGTGAGCGCTATGGGGCGCCGCTCTCCTTCCACGGCGTGCGCATGGTCGAGGGCGGGCGCCTCGAGCGCTGGGAGACCGTGCGGAACGCCCTCGCCGCTGTGCCCGAGGAGTGCAGGCACATCGCGGTGCACGACGCGGCGCGACCGGCAGCGAGTGACGAGCTCCTCTCACGCCTCTTCGAGGCGGCGAAGATCCATGATGCCGTCATTCCCGGCGATCCGGTGTCGAGCACGCTCAAGCGGGTCAGTGAAGAAGCCGTCGAGGCCGAGGAACACGACGATGTGGCCGAGGCCATCCTCGGTGAGATGGCTGATGAGACGCGCCCCGTCGGGCGGCGCGTGATCGAGACGATCCCGCGCGTCGGTCTTGTCGCCGTGCAGACACCGCAGGTCTTCAGGGCGGACCTGCTCAGGCGCGCCTACGCCCAGCCCGATCTCTCCGGGGCCACCGATGATGCCCAACTCGTCGAACGCATCGGCGAGCCGGTCATCGTGGTCGACGGTGAGAGCCGCAATGTCAAGGTGACCACGCCATCGGACCTCATGCTCGTTCGGGCGATCCTTGGCGCTCGCGAACTCGAGGGCCGCGCCGTCCACAAGCGCTTCTGACCGCTCTTCACCAGCCGCGCACGATGAGTTCACGGGCTGCTCACACCCGACAAGTACACTCCACGCAGATCGCGCCGAAGTCCCCCTGGGAGAACTCTCGTGACCCCGTCGAATCCCGATTCTTCGCCCCCCGCAGGCCGCCCCCTGCCCGAGGGTGACCATGGCGCCATGCTCGCCCGTCTCGCCGATGTGTGCAGTCATCGGGTGGCCGTCGCCGAGGCGCGCTTCATTGATCGCATGCAGACGGCGACCTCGGAGTTTCTCACCTCTCTGCCAACCGAGCCGAAGTCGCCGTGGGACCTCTGGATGGAGGCGAGCTCCGAGTGGTGCAGGGCCTCCGTCGACTTCGTCCAGCGCGCCGTCCTCTTCGGCGACACCATGCGCCAGCGAGGCAATCAGTTCCTCGCTCGGGCTCGTGCGGGACATCCGCCCGTGCTCGACTTCGAGTGGGAGACGGTTCTCGATGGTCGGACCTTCGATCGACCGGTCAACTATGCGCTCGTGCGGATCATTCCACCCCAGGGAGTGACCGTCGATCCGAAGTCACGCCCCTATCTCATCATCGACCCTCGCGCCGGCCATGGTCCAGGCATCGGAGGCTTCAAGGATGAGTCGCAGGTCGGGGTCGCCCTCCGCGCGGGGCACCCGGTGTACTTCGTGATCTTCTTCGTCACGCCGCAACCGGGCCAGACTCTCGACGATGTCTGTGCCGCCGAGCGGCGCTTCGTACAGGAGATCAGGGCTCGCCATCCCAACGCACCAAAGCCCGCCATCGTCGGCAACTGCCAGGGTGGCTGGGCGGCGATGATGCTGGCCGCGTCCGATCCGGCCGAGGCCGGTCCCCTGGTCATCAATGGCGCACCCATGTCGTACTGGAGCGGCGCGGGCACGGATGGCGCTGGCGACAACCCAATGCGGTATGCCGGTGGCCTGCTCGGTGGTTCATGGCTCGCCTCACTCACCGCCGATCTCGGTCACGGGCTCTTCGACGGCGCATGGCTCGTCCAGAACTTCGAGAACCTGAACCCAGCGAACACGCTCTGGAGCAAGCCCTACAAGGTCTTTGCCGACGCCGACACCGAGCCCCCTCGCTTCCTCGAGTTCGAGCGCTGGTGGGGAGGCTTCTATCTGATGAACCGCGAGGAGATCGAGTGGATTGTCGGCAATCTGTTCATCGGCAACAGCCTCTGGAGCGGCAGATCGGAGCGCGCCTCGGGCCCGCCGCTTGATCTGCGGGAGATCCGCTCGCCCATCATTCTGTTCGCGTCGCTCGGTGACAACATCACTCCTCCGCAGCAGGCGTTCAACTGGGTCGCGGACATCTATGGAAGCACCGAGGAGATCAAGGCTCGCGGGCAGGTGATCGTCGGCCTGGTGCATGAGAGCGTCGGTCACCTCGGCATCTTTGTGAGCGGTCGTGTAGCCCAGAAGGAGCATGCCCAGATCGTCTCCACCCTCGAGGCGATCGACGCCCTTCCGCCAGGCCTCCACGCGATGCAGATCACGGAGACGACAGGCCCCGACGGTCGTGTCGAGTACGCGGTGAGCTTCTCCGAGCGGCGACTGGAAGAGGTCGTCGCCCGAATCAACCGCTTCGAGCGGCGCGATGAGCGTGCATTCCACGCGGCGGCTCGCGTCTCAGAGGTGAACTCACAGGCCTATGAGTCGCTGCTGCGGCCGTGGGTTCAGATGGTGTCCAACGACTTCTCGGCGGAAGTGATGCGGCACTTCCATCCGCTGCGATTCGAGCGATGGGCCTTCTCTGATCTCAATCCATGGGTGTGGTGGCTGGCACCCGCCGCGGATGCCGTGCGGGCGTGCCGCATGCCCGTCGCCTCGGGAGACCCCGCCCGTCGTTTCGAGCGCCTGGTTGATTCGGTCGTGAGCGCTTCGCTTGATCGTGTTCGCGCCATTCGAGATGCGCTCAGCGAGGCGCTCTTCTACGCCACCTATCAGCCCATGCTCTCCTTCCTGCCGGATGCACCGTCGGCAATCGGATCGCCAGGCGATGGGGAAGCGATCGTGGCGGAGGCGCTCGCCGCCATCGATCACGGTGGCTACGACGAAGCCTTTGCGCGAACGGTGGAGCTGCTCGCCCGTGACGGACCGATCGAGTTGAGTCATCTCGAACTGCGCCGCGAACTTCACCGCGATCTGCTGCCGATGCTGCCAATGGCGCTCCAGGACCTCTCCACCCTCGCTCCGTATCGAGCCATTCGAGGCCGGCAGCAGCTCATCGTGCGGCACGCGCCGGAGCGAGCCATCGCGACACTCCCTCGCCTGGTGCACCAGGCGGACGATCGAGAGCGACTTCTCGCCGTGCTCGATGCCGTCGAGCGCGATGATCGCGTGCGGGCCGCCCGGCCGACGCCGGGACAGATCGAGATGCTCGCGGCGATTCGATCCGTCCTGCGCGCTCCGGGCCATGACCGTGAGCGTGAGCCCCACATTCAACCCCAGGTTGAACCGAAGCTCGTCGATCCCACGACCGTCGCGCCTGCCGAACGAAGCGCGGACACGAAGCGCAGCGCCTCGCCGCCGCCGCGACAGCGCAGCGACACTCCCAGGGACCCCCGACCATGACCACCGCGCCCATCGCCGGTCGCGCTCCAGGCGCCTCGCTCGCCACCTCAACGGCCGGAGCGGAGCGCCACGCGAAGTACAAGCTTCTTCTCGACTATTGCCGCACACTTCCGCCGCTCCCGACGGTGGTCGCGCACCCCTGTGACCAGAGTTCGCTTCAGGCGGTGGTCGACGCGATGCGCGAAGGGCTCATCTCTCCGATTCTTGTCGGACCGAAGGAGAGGATCGAGGCCGTGGCACGAGAGCACTCGATGGATCTCACGGGCGCAGCCATCGTCGACGCGGCGCACAGCCATGACTCGGCGGCCAAGGCCGTGGCGATCATTCGCGAAGGTCGCGCCGAGGCGCTGATGAAGGGCTCTCTCCACACGGACGAACTGCTCGGGGCCGTGGTCCAGCGCGATGCCGGATTGCGAACCGGCCGGCGAATCAGTCACTGCTTCGTCATGGATGTGCCCAGTTACCCGGAAACGCTGATCGTGACCGACGCCGCAGTCAATGTCGCTCCAACCCTCGCGGAGAAGGTCGACATCGTTCAGAACGCGATCGACCTCGCCCATGCGATTCTCGAACTCCGCGGACCGCGCGAGATGCGTGTGGCCATTCTCTCGGCCATGGAGACCGTCAACCCCAATGTGCCGTCGACGATCGAGGCGGCGGCGCTCTGCAAAATGGCGGATCGCAAGCAGATCACCGGGGCCCTGCTCGACGGTCCGCTTGCCCTCGACAACGCCATCAGCCCCGAGGCGGCGAGGATCAAGCAGATTGCCTCGTCCGTCGCCGGACGAGCGAACATCCTGGTTGTGCCCGATCTCGAGGCGGGCAACATGCTCGCGAAGAGCCTCTCCTTCCTCGCCGGAGCTGACTGCGCCGGGATCGTTTTGGGCGCTCGGGTGCCGATCATCCTCACCAGTCGAGCGGACTCCGTGATGGCGCGCCTCGCGTCCTGTTGCGTCGCGGTTCTCGTCGCCAAGGCGCGACGGGAGTCGACCACCAAGGCGGTCTCCTGATGCCCGGTGCCGTTGTTGTTCTCAACGCGGGCTCCTCCAGCATCAAATTCTCCCTCTTCGTGATCGTGGAGGAGAGCCACGGGCAGTCCCTGCGCCTTGTGGTCCGAGGGCAGGTCGAGGGGCTTCACACCCATTCTCGTTTCGTCGCTCATGACGCTGGGGGCGTGGAGTGCAGTCGGCACGAGTGGTCGAACGCAGGGGGAATCGGCCACGAAGGCGCCGTGGCCCATCTCGTCGAGTTCCTTCGAGAGCGCGCCTCCGAGTGGACGCTCCGTGCGGTCGGTCACAGGGTGGTGCATGGCGGACTGCTCTACTCCTGCCCGGTCATCGTTGATGCGACGATCCTCGACTCTCTGGCCAGGCTCAATCCCCTCGCACCGCTCCATCAACCCCACAATCTGGCGCCCATTCGCATGATCGCCGAGCGACTTCCGAATCTCCCGCAGGTCGCTTGCTTCGACACGGCCTTTCATCGCTCACAACCCGAGGTCGCCCAGGCCTACGCCCTGCCGCCTGACATCACCGAGCGCGGAGTTCGGCGCTACGGTTTCCACGGACTTTCCTATGAGTATGTCGCCGAGGCCATCCGTCGCCTCGACCCCGAGGTGGCCTCGGGTCGGGTGGTCGTGGCGCATCTTGGCAATGGATCCAGCATGTGCGCGATGCTCGGGTGTCGGAGCATGGCGACGACCATGGGCTTCACCGCGGTCGACGGTCTCCCGATGGGGACCCGCTGTGGCTCGGTCGATCCCGGGCTGGTGCTCTACCTGATGGACGAACTGAAGATGGACTTGCGCGCGATCGAGAAGCTCATCTACACGCAGTCTGGACTTCTCGGCGTCTCAGGGATTTCAAGCGACATGCGGGCATTGCTGACCAGTCGCGATCCCCGCGCGGCTGAGGCGGTGGATCTCTTTGTGTATCGCATCGGTCGCGAACTCGGCTCGCTGGCGGCCGCGGTGGGTGGACTCGACGGCCTCGTGCTCACGGCCGGCATTGGCGAACATGCGGCGCCGATCAGATCTCGCATCGGTCAGGCGGCCGCATGGCTCGGAGTCGAAGTCGATGAGTCGGCCAACTCGGCGCCGTGGCGCGAAGAGGGGTGGAAGATCTCCACGCCCGGCAGTCGAGTGGCCGTCTGGGTGATCCCGACCAATGAGGAGCTGATGATTGCCAGGCACACCCTCGAGCGGCTCGCCGCGCCGGCGGCGCGTGCAAACTGAAGCAGCTCGCGGGGCTCACACGCTGCGCTTCGGCGCGTAGAGGTGAATCCACTGCTGATCGCCGTAGCCGTGGATCTCGGGACCTTCAAAGCCCTGAATGGCGCCTTCACTTCCCGCTCGCTCGATCGGAAGGCGCAGGGCGAGAAATCCCCTCTCGGCGAAGAGCCCGCGGAGAGAGTCGAGCATCGCCTGGAGCCTGAGCCGCTGCCGTTCGAAGCGCTGGTCGACCTCTTCGATGGCCTCGATCGATGCAGGACCGTCGGGCTCGCTCGACGGGCGACGACGGCGTCGGCGGTGCTTCGACCGTCGGCCTTCGAACGAGTCGAATGCTTCTTCGCCATCGCGCCGATCGGGCTCGAGCGATTCGTCGTCGTCGAGCGAGATGGACTCCGAGCGACCAGAGTCCGAAGCCGCGCGTCGCGGCGGCAGAATCATGGCGAACGGCGGATCGCAGAAGATGACATCGACGGGGCGCGGCAGCGCGGCGCGAAGCCCCTCGGAGAGGACATCGCCCTCGATCACCCGCACGCGATCGCCGCACTTCAGGGTGTCGATGTTCTCCCTGAGCAGGCGCGCAATGAGCCGATCGGACTCGACCGCAATGACCTGCGTCGCCCCGCGACTCGCCGCCTCAAGCCCCAAGGTGCCGACACCGGCGAAGAGGTCGATGACCGTGCTTCCTTCGAACCAGCCACGCAGCAGGTCGAAGAGCGCTTCGCGCGTCCGACTTCCCATCGGCCTCGTCAGGTCCCGGCCGCGGGGCACGACCAGCGGTCGCGATCGAAACTCTCCACCAAGAATGCGCAGCACAGCGTCAAGAGTACGCTCCCGGATTCCTCTTCGTCGCCGCCATGCCTGACCTTGGTGCCCTTCCGCTTTCCCTACGAAGTCGCAGTCGCTGGCTGCGACTCGCCGGTGTTCCTGCGCTGGCGATGGCACCCGAGGCATCGACGGCGGCGTCTGCGACCTCGGCGATCGCCGCGCCGACGCTCCTCTGGATGCATGGGCGCACGGCACACAAGGAGATCGATCCGGGACGCTTCCTGCGCCTGACTCGAGCTGGTATCGGCGTCATCTCGCTCGACCTGCCCGGTCATGGCGAGAGGCTCGAGGAGCGCCTGGCCACTCCCGGAGCGTCCCTCGAAGTGGTCGAGCGCATGGTCGGCGAGATCGATGGCGTCGTCGGCGCAGCCGCGGCCGAGGGGCTCATCAGGCGTGACCACCTGGCCATCGGCGGATTCTCCGCGGGCGGCATGGCGACCCTTGTTCGCCTCTGCCGGCCCCACATCTTCCGAGCAGCTCTCGTCGAAGCGACGAGCGGCAACTGGGAGTCGCTCCAGCGGCGCGATCTTCACGATCCCGAACGACTTGAGCGCATGAACCCGATTGCGCATCTCGAAGGATGGCGGCCGATTCCGTTGATGATCCTGCACGCCGAGCACGATGAGTGGGTGCCCGTTGACGCGCAGCGCTCCTTCGTGAAGGCGCTCGAAGCACATGGCGTGCCGCGCGAGCTCATCGAGTTCCACACCTTCGGCCGCACGGGGGCGCCGGCTGAGCACATCGGCTTCGGACGATTTGCCGTGCAGGCAAAGGACCTCGGCACCGACTTCCTGCGGCGTCACCTGCTGAATGAGGCCAGCGCCACAGGCGATGGTCCTCGGAACTCCGCCTGAGCCCGGCCGCGCCACGCGCCTGCTATCGGCCGATCGCCGCAGGTTCGTCGCTCGCGGCAAACTGTCCACGGAACAGTCGTCGGTAGCCCTCGCAGCGCCGAAGGAGTTCTTCGTGGGGCCCGACATCGACGACTCGACCCGAGTCCATCATCACAATGCGATCGGCACCGAGGATGGTGCTCAACCGGTGAGCGATGAGAATGACGGTGCGTCCGCGTCCGAACTCCGCAATTGCCTCGCCGATCTGCGCCTCGCTTTCGGCGTCGATCTGGCTCGTCGCCTCATCAAGGATGAGAATCGTCGGATCGCGGAGGATGGCGCGGGCGATGGCAAGACGCTGCCGCTGCCCGCCCGAGAGGGACGCGCCCTGTTCGGAGACGGACGAATCGTAGACGTCGGGCAGCCGCTCAATGAACTCCGCAGCATGGGCGCGCCGCGCCGCATCGATCACCTGCTCATGCGTCGCGCCGAAGTTGCCGAATCGGATGTTCTCCGCGATCGTGCCCCTGAACAGCACCGTCTCCTGAGTGACCACGCCCATCTGCTGTCGCAGCGACCGGAGCGACACCTCGCCGAGTTCGACCCCATCGATGAGCACCCGACCCTGTTGTGGCACCAGCAGCCGTGGCAGGAGCGCAAGCAGCGTCGTCTTGCCACAGCCGTTGGGTCCGACGATCGCCACGCGCTCGCCGAACCGGATGGTCAAGTCGACCGCATCAAGCGCCGGCCGCTCCTGGCCGGGGTAGCCGAAGGTCACCGACTCGAATCGGATGTCGCGCGAGTGACGCGCGAGCGCCGGTCGACGAACTCCATGTCGGTCAGGCTCATCTTCTCGCGCCTCGCGAAGCACTTCGAGCAGTCGATCCGAGGGGGCGGAAGCCGCCTGAATGTCATTCACCAGCCCGGCGAGCGGCCTGAAACTGCCTGCCGCTACGGCGAGCGCTCCGAGGGTCATCACGAAGTCATCGATGAGGATGTGCCCGCCCACGATCTGCTTTGCGGCCACGAGCGCAAGCCCGATCACGATGATCACCGCGAGGAGTTCGACCACCGGACCGCTCGCCGCCCGCGCGGTCCTGACGCGCAGCTCCTCCTTCACCACCTCGCGATTGGCGCGATCGAAGCGATGGACCGCGTCACTCTCCGCCGTTCCGCTCTTGACGGCGCGAAGCCCCTGCATCGACTCGCTCGTCACTCGAAGGAGCGTCTCCTGCGCTTCAAGCGCTCCTCGAGTCGCCCGCCGAATGCGCTTGCCGAACTTCCTGAGGACGACGGCAATGACCGGAGCGACCACCAGCGCGACCGCGGTGAGGCGCCAGTCGAACCAGAGCGCCGCGGCAAAGGCGGCGAGGCCCTTTGTGATCTGGGCCACCGCGCGGCTGGTCAATGCAACGAGCCCCTGCTGGAGTTCGCTCGAGTCGCGCAGGACCCGGCTGGTGAACTCCGCCGGACCGCGCCGCACCACCAGCGACAGCGGGAGGTGAACGGCGTGTCGGAAGATCTCCATCCGCACCGCGGCCACGACGCGCGTGCAGAGCGTGAGCGACAGGAACTGGTGGAGGAAGTTCGCCGTGGCGCCGAAGATCGTCAGGACCGCCAGCGCCATCATGAGCAGCACGACGCCGTCGTATGGTGCCTCGGGCAGCGCCGCCACGATCGACTCGGGAATGGCGGGCCAGCTTCCCCCCATGTTGTGTTCCTGAGCGAGCGCGCGAAGCCCCTCGCCCGACGACGGATCGATCAGGAGGCGCAGAATCGGTCCCAGACTGACGAGACCCGCACCGAGACCCGCCGCCGAAAGCGCGGCGAAGAAGAGTGCGGCGGCCAACTGGCCGCGGAAGCGCAGCATCCGTGCCGCGAAGTGCCAGAACGAAGGCATTCCCCGGAGTATCCCGGAAACGGCCCGATCGCTCAAACGGCGATCGTGTGGCCCGCTGGATGAACGGCCTTCAGATGCCTCCAGAAGCCGGGATAGCTCTTCGCCACACAGCCGGGGTCGAGCACTTCGACACCTCGCCGCGCCAGACCGAGCAGCGTGGTGACCATCGCGATGCGGTGATCGTTGTGGGTCTCGACGGTCGGCATCTCGGGGGTCGGCCGACTGAGGTCCGGCTCAATCACAAGATCATCACCTTCGACCATGACGGTGATGCCAAGGCGCCCGAACTCCTGTGCGATCGAGGCGAGACGATCGCTCTCCTTCACTCGAAGGGTGCCAAGCGAACGGAGGCGCGTCGGTCCACTCGCCACGGCCGCGACTGCCGCGACCGCAAGCGCCCCATCGGGCCATGGCCCCGCATCAAGGTCGACGCCATGCAGTGGCCCATGAGAGACCGTGAGCCCCTCGTCACTCCACTCGAGTGATGCCCCCATCGACGCGATCGCATCGATGGCGCCGAGATCAGGTTGCGCGTCGCGGCAAAGGCCCGGCAGGGTCACGCGGCTCCCCGGAGCCATGGCGGCCGCCGCCACCCAGACGACGGCGCTGCTTGCGTCAACGGGGACATCCCACGATGAGGGGGGATCGAGACCGGGCGAGATATCGATCACACTGCCCCGCGTCGGAAGTGGCGCCAGCTCGACAAGATGCGGATCGGCCCCACCGGCGGCGCGGTCTGCGGCGCCCTCCGGCATTCGCGCCACGCGCGGCGCGGCACCGTTCAGGGTGACCTTCGCGCCGAAGGCTCGAAGCGCGTCGATCGAGAGCGCCAAGTACGACGCGCTCGTCGGCGCTTCGACAAATCGCAGGCGCAGCCCTGCCGCCATCGCCGGCGCCACCAGCATGAGCCCCGAGATGAACTGGCTGCTGGCCGTGGCACCGATCGCGATCTCCGGCCTCTCGTCGTCACTCCGCGCTTCGAACGCTCCCCCTCTGACCCGCAGTGGAAGCCGACCTTCATCTTCGAGCGCCTCGATGGTGACGCCCAACTCGCGAAGAAGCCGCACGCCATCCTGAATCGGTCGCTCGCGCATGCGGGCGCTTCCATCGATGATCGTGTCACCCGTCCGCAGCGCCGCCAGGGCGAGAGCAAAGCGCGTCGGCGCGCCACCATCTCCGAGATTGATGCGGGCGAGCGTCTCGCCGAGCTTCAGACCGCGTCCATCGATGCGCCAGTCACTGCCGAAGAGGCGCGACGCGCAACACCCCATGGCGTTGATCGCGCCGAGCAATCGCTCCGTGTCCTCCGCCATCAGAAGGTCACGGAGCACCACCGGTCGGGGCGAGATCACCGCGAGAATCAGCGCCCGTGTCGATAGGCTCTTCGATCCGGGAACGCGAATCTCCCCGATGAGCGGAGCGCCCGCCGCCTCGATCCGCATGGAGCCGCCACCCGTCACGGCACGGCGGGCCCGGAGTCACCCGCGGCTCGAAAGACCGCCACGATGTCCTCGACAGGAATGACGAAGAGCCGATTGTCTCCCTCGAAGTCGACGGGAATCCCGTGCTTCGGATTGAAGAGCACCCGGTCGTACTGCTGGATCGGATAGTCGAGGTCGCGCGCGACCTGCGCGGAGATCGCCACGACGCGCCCGGTGAGTGTGGGAATCTCGATCTTGTCGGGAAGATGGATGCCGACCTTGGTCACCTTGCGATCCTCATCCTTGCGGATCAGGACGCGCTTGCCGATCGGCTCCACGGTCTCGAGTTTGCTCCGTCCCGACGCAGCTCTGGTCATGCGTCCATCGTAGACACTGCCGGGCCGAGCGATGGTCCGGTGGGTCGAAGTGCTCCGGGCCGCGTGAGCGGATGCGCGCCCCGCGCGGATGCTCTCGCACAATGTTGCCGCAGCTTCTACGATCCTCGCCATGCTCGATCGGCTGAAGCACCTCATCCGCGATGTGCCCGACTTTCCGAAGCCAGGCATTCTCTTCAAGGACATCACGCCGCTTCTGGCCGATCCGGCGGGCCTGGCGCTGGCGGTGGAACTGATGGCCAGTCCATTCCGCAACGAGCGGATCGAACTGGTGGTCGGGGCGGAGAGCCGCGGGTTCATCTTTGGAACGGCCATCGCCCAGAGCCTCAATGCTGGCTTCATTCCCGTTCGGAAGCCCGGCAAACTCCCGGCCATGCGTCGCTCCGTGCGCTACGCCCTCGAGTACGGCGAGGACACGCTCGAGATTCACGCCGATGCGATCGCGCGCAGTCAGCGCGTCATCATCGTGGATGATCTTCTCGCCACGGGTGGAACCATGAAGGCGTGTTGCGAGCTTGTCTCGAGCCTCGGGGCCGAGATCATCGGAGTCACGGTGCTCATTGAGCTTCCCGAACTCCGTGGCCGCGAGCATGTCGGCATGCGGCGCCTCGAGTCGCTGTTGCGCTACTGACTCGCGTGCGGCGATCCGGACCGCCGCACGCCCGCGGACCGGGGCGTCAATCGGGACTTGGAGCCATGGTCGGGGGCGGCTGGAGGACCTTCGGCTTGCCCGCCGTCACCGCGACAATGACGAAGACGAGGGCAACCAGGAGGAGACCTCCGACAAGCCATGCAATGGTCTTCTTGCTGCTCACGAAGCGGAGGCTAGCAGACACTCGCGTCGGCGCGGGTGGTCGCCGTACACTTCCGGCATGAGCACCATCTCCCCTCATGGATCACAGACCGCCCACCCCGCTGGCGAGGTGGATGTATCCAAGGACCCACTGGCCCTCATCGATGTCGACCATGCCCGCTTCTATGTCGGCAATGCCAAGCAGGCGGCGTTCTTCTACGCCCATGCCTTCGGCTTCACGGTCGAGGAGATCAGCGATCTGACGACGGGCAACCGCACCTCGGCGCAGTACCTCCTGACCCAGGGCAACATCCGCATTCTCCTCGAGACGCCCCTGACCGCCGACCATCCGGCGGCCGAGGAACTGAAGCGCTACGGCGACGGCATCAAGGACATCGCGCTCACCGTCTTCGACGCCGAGAAGGCCTATGAGCAGGCTCTTCGCAATGGCGGTGAGAGCGCCGCCGAGCCGCGCACCCTGAAGGATGGCCATGGCACGGTCACCATCGCGTCGATCCGAACCTACGGTCGCGTGGTTCACTCGTTCGTGAGCCGATCGGGCGGATACGCCCTGCCCGCCGTGAAGCAGGGCGGTCCCTTCATGCCGGGCTTCCGGAAGTTCGGAGCCTTCGCGCTCAATGACTTCAATCGCGAGCACCCCTGCGGTCTCAAGTACTTCGACCATTGCGTAGGCAATGTCGAACTCGGCAGGATGAACCACTGGGTGAAGTGGTACGAGGATGTCCTCGGCTTCAAGATGTTCAAGCACTTCGATGACAAGGACATCTCGACGGAGTACTCGGCGCTCATGAGCAAGGTGATGGCCTCGGGCAATCACCTCATCAAGATGCCGATCAACGAGCCGGCCGAGGGAAGGAAGAAGAGCCAGATCCAGGAGTACCTCGACTGGCACTCGCAGACGCCGGGCATCCAGCACCTGGCGCTTCGCACCGACGATGAGCTGCACTCGGTGGCGGAATTGCGGCGCCGCGGGGTCGACTTCCTCTCCATTCCAGAGACCTACTACGAGAGCGTCTGGGAGCGCGTCGACACCATGCTGCGGGCCCATGGCCATTCGCCGGTGCGCGAAGATCATGAGCGCATTCGGAAGCTGGGCATCCTCGTGGACGCTGATGACGAAGGCTATCTCCTTCAGCTTTTCACTAAGCCGCTCCAGGATCGTCCGACGCTCTTCTTCGAGATCATCTGCCGACGCGGCAGCCAGAGCTTCGGAAAGGGCAACTTCAAGGCCCTCTTCGAGTCACTCGAGCTCGAACAGGAGAGGCGCGGCAACCTGTGACGAGCGCGGTCGCGATGCAGGCGCCGAGAGCGCCCGTCTGGCCGGTGGTGCTGGGCGGTGTTTCGGGCATCTACGGCCTGCTGCTTATCCTGCACTCGATCGCGCGCTTCGTGCATGCGGCGTTCGGTCCGGTCATTCCCGGCCCCGCCGGCGATCGACCGCCGATTGCTCCGGTCCAGTTGAGGTACGAGATCGCGCTTGAGTCGATCTTCGTCTTCGCGATGGCCGTCGTCCTGCTCTGCGCTGCGTCGGCTCTCATCCGACGCCAGCGAGGCAGCATTTCGATGCTCGGGTTCTGGGCCGTCGCGACACTGCTGGTCCAAGCCATCTTCTACGCGTGGTCGATGCTGCTCGAAGAACAGCGACTCGAGTATCTCGCGATGGCGACCGCGTGGCGCGAGCATGCGCTCCAGAACCCCATCGGCATCGCGCGCCCCTTCGGACGCTACGAGATGTTCATTGAGGGCGCCAGCCACGCCACACGCTGGATCGCCGCCCTTCCCTTCATCTACCCGGTGATTGTCGGGTTGATTGCACTGCTCCCGGGCGTGCGCAACGAAGCGAAGACCTGGAAGTAGAGCCACGGTCCCGGCGGTGGCGATTCGACGCGCACATCGCCGATCTCGAGGCGCCAGGCATGCAGGGCCGGGCCATCGAGGCCGGGGAGTGGTGCATCACCGAGATAGAGAGCATCACCGAGCAGCGGGAAACCGAGGTGCGCGAAGCCCGCGCGGATCTGGTGCCGCCGCCCCGGACCGATGAGTTCCACTTCGACGAGGTCACCGGCGACTGACTTCTCGATCCGACGCCAGCGGCAGCGACCCCGCTCATGCTCCTCACCGCGGCTGCGCACGGAAGTCTTCGAACTTCGACGATGTCGGCCGTGAAAGAAGAGGTCGAAGAGTCCCTCTTCGGAGACTCCGCATCGAAGCGCCGCACAGTAGGTCTTCCGAATCAGCGATCCCTCCTCCGAGATCGCGGTCCGCAGCGCCTGCTGCGCCACGGCCTTTCGCGCCACGAGCAGGCAACCGCTGGTCGGCTGATCGAGGCGATGGACCAATCCCGATTCATGCAGTGAGACGAGTTCGGGGCGCTCGCTCCTCAACCACGCCTCGATCGTCGGCGCACCGGCCACACGCACGACGGAAACGCCGCCGCGACGACGGGGCGACGATCGCTTTTCGGCGCCCGCAGCCTGTTCGACCGAGTGCCACCCGGCGGGCTTGTCGACCACCAGCCACTCCTCACTCTCGAAGAGGATCGACGGGCGTGGAACCATGTTCCCGGAGTTCGACGCGGTGATTGGCCCCGAGGTGATGTCGGTCACGAGGACGATCTTAGATGCTGCTTCAGAACCCGCGCTGCCTTCGACTGGCTCCCGCGTGGCAGCACCGGGCCGCGCTTCTCACGGCGGCTTCGTGGGCGAGATCGCCGCCCCTCACCGTGGCGTCGCCATGGCCTCGCTTCGCGGCGCGGCGCGTACACTGCGGACATGCCGTACTACACCAAGCTCGGGCTTCTCCCCCCCAAGCGCCACATCCAGTTCCGCCGCCCCGACGGGGCGCTCTACTCGGAGGAGGTCTTCGGCACCGAGGGCTTCTCCGGGCCGACCTCGACGATGTACCACATTCATCCGCCGACTCAGGTGCATGGGTGGAAGACCCTCTATGAGACGAGGCCGGAGTATGTCGAGCAGACGGTCATGCGGATGCGTCACGCGAAGACCGCGCAGATGCCCGCCAAGGGCGACCCCATCACCGGTCGCGTGATTCTCTTCGGCAACGCCGATGTGGAGATGTCGATCTGCGTCCCCGCGGAGCCGATGGACTACCACTTCAAGAACGCCCAGGGTGATGAGTGCATCTTCGTGCACTTCGGCTCGGGCACCGTCTACACCACCTTCGGCACGCTTCGTTTTCGGGCGAAGGATTACATCGTCATCCCCAAGGGCGTGATCTACCGCATGGAGTTCGACCCTCGCAAGGAGGGCGAACCCGAGCCTCGCTTCGTCTGCTTCGAGACGGCCAACGGCAGTCACATTCTGCCGCCGAGTCGTTACATGTCCAAGGACACGGCGCAGTTCCTCGAGCACGCCCCCTACTGCGAGCGCGACCTGCGGCTTCCCGAGCTCCCGCTGACCTTCGATGAGAAGGGTGAGTTCGAAGTGCGCATCAAGGCGCGCGACTGCGTTCACAGCTACATCTACGCCTATCACCCTCTCGATGTCGTCGGCTGGGATGGCTGCTACTACCCGTATCTCTTCAACATCGATGACTTCAGCCCGATCGTCGGCAAACATCACATGCCGCCTCCGACGCATCAGACCTTCGAAGGGCACAACTTCGTCATCTGCTCCTTCTGTCCGCGCGTGCTCGACTTCCATCCGCAGGCGATCGTGGTTCCCTACAACCACTCGAATCTCGACTCTGATGAGGTTCTTTACTATGTCGAGGGCAACTACAAGGCTCGCAAGGGCATCGAGCAGTGCTCCATTTCGCTCCATCCGCAGGGCATTCCCCACGGTCCTCACCCGGGCACGGTGGAGTCATCGATCGGTGCCAAGTGGACCGACGAACTCGCCGTGATGTGTGACACCTTCCGCCCGCTCTTCCCGACGAAGGCGGCGCTGGAGATCGACGACATGGCCTACCCGAGGAGTTGGGATGGTGAACACTTCCCCCGCTCGCTCGGCCACACCAATGGCGCGAAGCACCTGCCCGCCGGACAGGGCGCTGCGGCGACCACCCCCGTTCGTCGTGAAGCCGTCGCCCCGTCGCGACAGGCGAAGGACACCCCGACCACGGACACCTGGACATGAACTGGACTCACAAGCTCGCCATTCTCATCGCCGTCGTCGCCGTGATGATCGGAATGGTTGTTGCTCAGGGCTCCGGTGGCTCGGCGAGCACGGCACCCAAGCGAAGTCCGGCCGGGCTGCCGATCGAGACGATCCGGGTGAACGGAGAGGCCTTCGAGACCGAGATCGCCGCGGACGACGCGAGCCGCGCGAAGGGGCTCGGCGGGCGCACCTCCATCGGTGCACAGGAGGCGATGCTCTTTGTCTTCAGGCAATCCGACATTCAGCGCTTCTGGATGAAGGATTGCCTGATGGATGTGGACATCGTCTTCCTCGATCGCACGGGACGCATCACCGCGACTCACGAGATGAAGCAGGAGCCGGCCAAGCAACCCGGTGAGAGTGACGCGCAGTACCAGGCGCGGTTGCCCTTCTACAGCTCCGACAAGGAAGCGCTCTACGCGATGGAATTCAAGGCTGGCACGATTCAGCGCCTTGGACTGAAGCCTGGGCAGACGATCACTCTCGATCACGGCAAGATGCGCGCGTATCTGCGCTGAACGAATTGTTCTCTCATTGAGACCACACGGCGAGCGGACTGGCGATCGTTGCCAGGAGGCTCTGACCGCCCTCTCGCGCGTCCCAAGCGTCGATTTTTGAGCCGCGAACTTGACATATTCCTATATCGGAATATGATTGACTCGTGCCGCGATCACGGACCACCGCCGACCCCTTCTGTGCCCTGGCGGAGCCTCGCCGACGGCAGATCGTGGATGCGTTGGCGCGAGCCAGCTCCGGGCTCGGCGTGAGCGCCATCGTGGCGATCATTGGACTTTCCCAGCCGTCGGTCTCCAAACACCTCGGCGTCCTGCGGGAGGTGGGCATCGTCGAAGTGGAACGCGACGGCCCAAACCGGATCTACCACCTTCGTCCCGAGAGGCTCAAGGCGATGCACGACTGGCTGTCTCAGTACGAGCGACTGTGGACGCATCAATTGTCAAGGATTCGCGAGCGCGCCGAACGCATGCAGCACGCCGCGACTCCACCAGGCCGTCACACCTCATGAAAGGGAGATTGAATGTCACTCACCATTGAACGCGACGCCATCCAGACGATCCGAATCCAGAAGGACATCCACATCAGCGCACCACCGGAGATTGCCTTCGCTGCGCTTCTTGAAGAACTCGGGCCAGGCAGCGTCATGCCCGATGGAACTCCCTTTCCCATGACCATCGAGCCCTGGCCGGGTGGTCGCTGGTTTCGTGATCGCGGCACCTCGGGCGAGCATCCGTGGGGACATCTGTGGGGCCATGTCCAGGTCATCAGGGCGCCGTTTCTGCTGGAACTGACCGGCCCAATGATGATGTCCTACGCGGCCGTCAATCATGTGCAGTACCGGCTGACCACCGAAGGTGCCGGCACAACCCTGACACTCACGCACCGCGCCATGGGGATCATCCCCCAGGAGCATCAGGATGGAATGCAGGAGGGCTGGGCGCATGGGCTTGAGTCCGTGAAGCGGCTTGCCGAGTTGAAGGTCGTTCCCGCCGGCCACTGAGACCAGAGGCCGGGCACGATCCTCCCACACCACCGCATCTCTCAAACAAGTGACTGCCATGCCCCACCCCACCGTCTCCCGTCAAGAGTGGAACACCGCGCGCCTCCGCCTGCTGGAATTGGAGAAGGCCCACACTCGCCGTGGAGATGAACTCGCGCGTCTCCGGCGCGAACTCCCCTGGGTTCGCATCGAGAAGCCCTACGCCTTTCACACGGAGGTTGGCGACTGCTCGCTGCGCGACTTGTTCCGCGGGCGATCGCAGCTCATCGTCTACCACCTGATGTTCGGACCGGATTACGCCGTGCCCTGTCCATCATGTTCATCCATTGCGGACAGCTTTGACGGCATCGCCACGCACCTGGCCAATCACGATGTGATGCTCTGGGCCGTGTCGCGCGCGCCGCTTGATCGAATCTGCGCGTTCAAGGCGCGCATGGGGTGGGCATTTCCATGGGCGTCCTCGGCGCCAGGCGACTTCAACTTCGACTTCGGCGCGTCGTTCACGCCCGAAGCGCAGCGCTCCGGCATTGAATACAACTACCAGCACGAGCCCGGCCTGCCGGATGCCGCAAGTCTCTCGGGACACAGCGCGCTGGCTGGCGTTGCATCACAAGCCGGGACCGACGCGGCGGCGTTTGTCCGGGAGCGGCCCGGTATGAGCGCGTTCGCGCTGCAGGACGGCGTCGTGCACCACACCTACTCTGCGTATTCGAGGGGACTCGACGCGCTGTGGAACATGTACCAATGGCTGGACCGCGCCCCCAAAGGCCGCAACGAGGGCGATGGCTACTGGCTGCGCCACCGGGATCGGTACTGAGACTGCGCCAAGCGCAGTCGGAGTGACGCGTCGTTGGAGCCACAGACTCCTCGGTCGTGCGATTCGGAGTTCACGGAAGCGTCCCGCGTGCAGGCCGGATCAAACGGCCGGCACGACCACGCCGCGGCAGTCCCCGAAGCCGATGCGCGGGAGGCCGGGGCGCTCGCACCAGGCGCGCATGATGACCTCGTCACCGTCCTCGAGGAACTTGCGCTGCGAACCATCGCCAAGTGTCACCGGCTCGCTGCCGCGCCAGGTCCGCTCGAGCAGACAGCCTCGGCTCTCCTTCTCCCATCCGCTGATGGTGCCTGTCCCGAGGAGATCTCCGGGCCGCATGTTGCAACCGGTGCTCGTGTGATGCGCGAGCATCTGCAAGGGCGACCAGTAGAGATTCGTCGTCACCCCTCGTGAGATGAGCGTCGGCGCCATCCCCTGCGATCTCATGGCTGCGGAGGCAATCAACACCTCGACGATGATCTCGGGGAGCGCGTCGCGATCGGCGCGGAGATAGGGAAGCACTTCGGGATCACCCTCGCGACGCGCAGGCCGAGGCGTCATGAAAGGTGCGAGCGCCTCGAAAGTCACGACCCACGGAGAGATCGTGCTCACGAAGTTCTTTGCGTTGAAGGGCCCGAGTGGTTGGTATTCCCATCGCTGGACATCGCGCGCCGACCAGTCGTTCAGGATGACCATGCCGAAGAGATGAGCAACGGCGCGGTTGATGTCGATGCGCGTACCGAGGGCATTGCCCGGCCCCACGAAGATCCCCATCTCGAGCTCATAGTCGAGGAGCTTCGAAGGTCCGAAGGACGGCGGTCCATCGTCACTGGAGACCGTCTGGCCCATCGGACGGCGGATGGGCGCGCCATCCACCACGATCGAACTCGCGCGACCGTGATAGCCGACCGGAAGGTGCTTCCAGTTGGGCATGAGTGGATTCTGCGGACGGAACATGCTTCCGACATTCGTGGCATGAGCCTCGGAAGCGTAGAAGTCGGTGTAGTCACCGATCACCGCGGGCAGACGCATGGTGAGCGTCTCGCGCTTCGGCAGCATCGACTCCCGACGCGCGTGGTCGCGGAGAGCATTGGAGCCTCCGTCGGCCAGCAGCGAGGTCAGGTGAAGTCTTGCACTTCGCCACGCGTCCCGACCGAGCGCCATGAAGGCATTGAGCGACTCCTCCATGAGCGCCGACCGAAGGGCCGGGTCGCACTCGGGCCAGAGACCGGAGCCGAGCAGCTCGTGCACATCGAGCGCATGATCGCCGATCGCCACACCGACTCGCGCCTCGCCCGGACGATCGGCACGCTCAAAGACCCCCCACGGCAGATTCGCGAGCGAGAAGTCGCTCTCGACCGATGCGCCGGAAACCCACGAGCGTGGTCCGGCGCCAGCGCCTTCGCCCGGGCCGGGCTCTTTCGTCAACATGAGCGTGTCTCCGAGAGAAGGTGAAGCGTGCGCAGCTCCTGGAGCGGCTCGTCGAAGCTGCAACTTCCGAAAGATCGAACGAATCGCCCGCGCGCGATCTCAATCTCCTCTGTTGTGATGGCGTGATCGCACCAGCGGGCACCGCGATCATCGAGCGCGAAGTGTGACGCCTGCTCATCGGAGAGGATCTCTCGGAGCGTGCTTCCGGTGACACGCCCATGCCAGAGGAGCGCCGCGCCGAGCATGACATTCAGGAAGCCGAACTGGCGGGTCGCCACCGCGGGAACGAACTGGCGGACAGCGTGGTGCAGTCCGGCCGTTGCCTTGAAGGGGACTCGTGCCGCACGACAGGCTTCGAGAAACGCCGCGACGGCGTCGACCGCCGGGTGGGTCGCAGCCTCGGTGCCTCCCGTCCTGATCTTCGCGCCCGCTTCCATGTCAGCAAGAGCGGCAACCAGCCCGCGGACATCTCGGGCGACGGGGAGTTCAAACCACGGGAAGAGATCATCCGGCATCAGGTCAAGGGCGCGCTCAAGACCTTCCGCGGTCTCGGCGCGGAGTTCAATGGCATCGATGCACGCGGCACCGGTACCGGGTGATCCATGCCGCTCATTGAAGGCGGCGATGATCGCGAGATCGCGTTCGAGGTTCGGATCCTCCACCGGCACCGCAATGGCGCTGATGAGCCACGCGTCGTCCGGTCCGCCCTCGACCACCTGCGGCAGGAGCGATCGCGCCGACTCTTCGAACTCGGTGAGCCTTGCCACGGGCACGATGAGCCGACCAAGCATCCATCGGTCGGGTGCAGTTCGAAGCTCTGCATAGTTGCGAACGGTCGTCGGCATGTCGAGCTTCGCCGGTGGAAAGAGGCCGGCGTAGTCGAGGACTTCCGACATGAGCGCGCGCGTGGCAAGCATGGGGCATGATTATGGCCGAAACTGACGGCGCCGTCCCGCTATCCTCCGCGCATGGCCCATTGGAAGCGCACCACGGAGTTCATCGTTCGCCTGCCCCACCACGCGGGCGAGTTGGCGCGCCTGACGCGCCGGTTGCACGAAGCCGATGTCGGCATGCTCGCCTTCTGGGGGCCCACGCCCGGCCGCACTGCCGATGGCGTGCATTGCATCCCGGAGAACCCCGGACAGTTCCGCAACTTTGCATCGAGCGCAGAGCTCGCGATCTGGGAGGAGCCCTGCTTCTGGTTGAGTGAGGAGTTCAAGGGTGGAAATCTCGTGGCGACGCTCGAAGTGATCGCCAACGCGGGCATCAACATCGAACTGATTCAGGCGATGGCCTACCGCGGCCAATTCGGCTGCTTCATCTGGGTCACGGACAATGATGCGTCGAAGCTCGAGGCGATCCTCTCGGCGGCTTGATGACTCGGGTCTCCCGACAGGGTCGTGCTCGGCGCCGGGCGCTCCCGGCTGCTCCCGGCGGAACAGAGACTCTGCGCGCGGTTGGCCATGACAGGCGCCATTGACATTGCGGTTGACACCGGAGGGACTTTCACCGATGCGGTCGTGCGCCAGAGTGGCAAGACCGAGCAGCGCATCAAGGTGCTCTCCTCGAGTGCGATCCGGGCGCGGGTGGCCCGGAGTGCGAGTCAATCTGAGTTGGCCGTCGAAGTCCCGGCGCTTGAGCGGTTGGCATCTGAAGGCGACCCGGCCCTCTGCGCACGCCTCGTGCTCGGCTGGCGCTTGCGTGGCCAGCGAAGCGCTGGTGTCGTTGTCGACGCGGAGTGGCGCTCAGGTCTGCTTCACCTGCGATGCAATCGTGCCACGGTCGAGTTCCGTGGAGAGGCATCCCTCGAAGCTCTCCCCGTTGGTGCGCTGCTCGACCTCGCATCCCCCTGGCCCGCACCGATTCTCGCGGCGAGGCTTCTCCTCTGCTGTCCGGGCGACGAGCCGCTTCCTCCACTCGCGATGCGCCTCGGCACCACACGAGGGACCAACGCGGTGCTCGAAGGCCGCTTCGATCCCGTGCTTCTGGTGACGAATGCCGGCCTTGGCGATGCGCTCCAGATCGGCGATCAGCGAAGGAGTCAGCTCTTTGCGCCGGCACCTCGCACTCAGCCCGCCATCCATCGACGGACTCTTGAAGTCACGCTGCGGCAGGATGCGTCGGGACGCGAGATTGAGCCCCTCGATGAAGCGGTCTTGCGAGCTGATGCGCGCGACGCGCTCGCCAACCACGGCGTCACGCACGCCGCAGTGGTGCTCCTTCATGCGTGGAGGAACCCGGGGCCGGAGGAGCGCTTGGCGACGATCCTCCGCGACATCGGATTCACGCGGGTCGTTGCCTCGCATGAGTGCAGCGGGATCGAGGGCTACCTGCCCCGCGGGATGGCGACGGTGGTCGATGCGGCGCTTTCGAGCGCCGTCGGTGACTTCCTCGACGCGGTCCGGGCGGGGCTCTCCAGGGGCTCGATGCTTGAGGTGGCCACGAGCTCCGCGGCGCTGCGCCCGGCACTTCGCTTTCCACCGCGGGAGTGCCTGCTCAGCGGTCCGGCGGGTGGCGCCGCGTCGCTCCATTTCATGCGGGAGCGCGTGATGCGCCGCGACGAGGGCGACGCGCGTGTGCCACCGGTCGCCGCCCTGCTTGGCTTCGACATGGGCGGTACCAGCACCGATGCCATCCGCGTCACCGATCATCTGCCCCGGCGCGATCAGACCCCCATCGCCGGCCGAACGATGGCGCTGCCGAGTCTGGTCATCGAAAGTGTTGCCGCGGGTGGTGGCAGCCGCTGTCGCCTTGACCACGGCGTGTGGCGCGTGGGACCCGAGAGTGCGGGGAGTGTTCCAGGTCCCGCGTGCTATGGACGCGGAGGACCGCTGACGGTGACGGACATCGACCTTCTTCTGGGTCGCTGCGACCCGCGCCACTTCGCGGTACCGCTCGACCCCCGCGCCGCGGAGCGGGCTCTCAGGAGCGAGGTTCTGAGTGACGCTGTTAGTGGAGCAGTCAGCAATGATGACCTCACCGAGCACTTGGCCCGCTTCAACGCGATCACCGATGATGCGATGGCCTCGGCGCTGCGGCTCATCTCCGTGCGCGAGGGCTTCGAACCTTCAACTCACGCGCTCATCGCCTACGGAGGGGCGGGCGGCCAGCATGCCTGCACCGTGGCTGAGCTTCTCGGCATCCGTCGCGTCATCCATCCGGCGGCGGCAGGGCTCCTGAGTGCCTCGGGCATGTTCTCGCTCCGGCGTGATCGCTTGAGGAGCGAGAGCGTCGAGAGCGCACTGTCGATCGAGGCGCTGAGCGGAGGAGTCGCCCGGGCTCGTGTGGCGCTGCGAGAGGAAGCGCCGCCCCACTCGGCGAGCGAACTCATGGTCGAGCGCGTCGACGCAGCTCTCGCCTGGGGGAATCGAAGCGCCGTCCTCGAGATCGAGATCGACACGGATTTGCAGGGTCGGCCCACCGGCCGGATTGAAGCAATCGAGACCGCGGCGCGCCAGCGCTACCGGGCCATCTTCGGCACCGATCCACCCAGCGGCCCCGGGGCCTCGATGCGCATCTCCTTTGTTCGAGTGACGGCGCGGTGGAGCGAGCCGTCGTCGGCGGATGAACATGCCGACGCCTCTCCGACGGCAGTCGGTGTCCCGGCCATCGCATGCTCGCCCCATCGAATGTGGAGCCGCGGCGAGTGGCATGACGCAATCACCATCCACCGAGCTTCTCTTGTGCCCGGCGCGCCAATTGAGGGGCCGGCCATCATTGCCGATGCCCACTCCACGCTCGTCATCGATGTCGGCTGGCGCGGCACGCTGGTCGACCGTGGCGATATCGAGGTGATCCGCGTGAACTCGGCCGACGCAGGCTCGCTCTCCGTGCATGGCGTCGAAGAGATCCGCGCCTCTGCCCTCGCCTCCGCCGCAGCCGAGATGGGCGAACAGCTTCGGCGCACCGCCGTCAGCGTGAATGTGCGCGATCGACTCGACTACTCCTGCGGCATCCTCGATCACCAGGGTCGTCTCGCCACCAACGCTCCGCATGTGCCCGTCCATCTCGGCGCCCTCGGCGCCTGCGTGGTCGAGATCTCGAAGCGGCACACCTGGGCGCCGGGCGAGGTGCTCGTCACGAATCACCCCGCGTTCGGCGGCTCTCATCTTCCCGATGTCACCGTCGTCATGCCCTTCTTTACCAAGGTCGATGGCCGCGATTCGATCGCTTCACAGCAGGGTGATGCGAATCGCGGCTCCGAGTCACGATCGGCGATCGTTGGCAACGATGCGGCCCTCGCAGGCTTTCTCGCGGCCCGCGCTCATCATGCCGAGATCGGTGGCATCCGGCCCGGCTCGATGACGCCGACGGCCCGTCAGTTGACCGACGAGGGCGTGGTGATCCCGCCGACGCGCATTGCCGCCGACGGCGTGGTCAACCTCGCGCCGCTCCGAACGATCCTCGCAGGCGGCCGGCATCCGTCACGAGCGATCGATGACAACCTCGCCGATGTCGCCGCCGCAGTGGCGGCGCTGCGGCGCGGTGCGGATGCGCTTGACGCGCTTGTTCAACGCGATGGTCTCGCCGCGCTCCTCAATGCCTTTGACGCCCTGCGTGCGAGGAGCCGCGCCTGCGTCGAACGGGCGATTGAGGTGCTTTCGGAACGCGCACGGGGTGCCGGGCGCCGTGGGCTCCACTCCCGGCAGACCCTCGATGACGGGTGGCCGATCGAGGTGCGCGTTGAACCGAGGGGACGCCGCGTCCGCATCGACTTCACTGGAAGCGGGCCGGTGCACCCGGGCTCGTTCAATGCCCCGCTCGCCGTCACGCGCAGCGCGGTGATGTATGCGATCCGAGTTCTTGTTGAGTCCATTGAGCCGACGGATGATCGCGTGCTGCCACTCAATGACGGGCTTCTCGAGCCGGTTGACCTGATCGTGCCCGAGGGATTCCTCAATCCACCTGCTGAATCGGGAGTTCCTGTTGCAGCCGGCAACACGGAGACGAGCCAGCGGGTGGTCGACGCGCTGCTGCTTGCCCTCGGAGTGGCCGCGTGCAGCCAGGGCACCATGAACAACCTCGTGATGGGCGGTGCGGGATGGAGTTTCTATGAGACGATTGCGGGTGGTCTCGGCGCCACGGCGCGCGCCGACGGCGCTTCGGGCGTGCATGCCCACATGACCAACACGCGCATCACCGACCCCGAGACGCTCGAAGCGCACTTCCCTCTTCGGCTGCGACGGTTCGCCTATCGGCGCCTTCCTGGCGCCGCAGCGATCGCACGCGATGGCGCCACTCCTCGGAGTTCCGGCGAACCAGCGCCCCCCTCGCACGCCACAGAGTCACGAGAGGCATTCGGCGCTGGCATCTCCTTGACCGAGTCAAGGCCGCCCCATGGCGCAGGTTCACTTCATCACGGCGCTCGTCGCGGCGGCAGCGGTCTCATCCGCGAGTTCGAGTTCCTCACCCCGGCGCTGGTCGCGCTCACCTCGCAGCGGCGCGCCTCGGGGCCCGAGGGGGTCGATGGTGGCGCCCCAGGAGAACCGGGTGGTCAGCGGCTCAGGCGCTCCGATGGACACAGCACTCCACTGCCCGGTCTCTTCGACATCGAGGTGCAGGCGGGTGACCGAGTCACGATCGAGACTCCGGGCGGTGGCGGCTGGGGCCACTCGAACGAGCCCTCCGCGCGCGACTAAACAAGCGCCGCGAGAACTGAGTCAGCCACGAGCTGCCCCGATGCGGTGAGCCGGAGGCGGCCGGCGACGCGCTCAAGCCGTCCATCGCGGCATGCCTCTTCGATCGCGGCGCGGCGCAGCGACTCATCGCCACAGGCGAGCCAGAGCTCGACCTCGGCGAGCGGAACTCCTTCGATGCGCCGCAGCCCGAGCATGAACCCCTCACCGCTCCGCTGTCGTTCGCTGACCGACTCGGCGTGTGCAAGCGGCGAGAAGGGCGAGGTCGCCAGCCAATCACCCAGGCGCGGGACATTCTTCCATCGCAATGCCCCGGCATGGCCGCTCGCGCTCGGCCCAAGCGCCAGCCAATCCGCGCCGCTCCAATAGAGCTCGTTGTGCCTGCACCGGCGGCCGGGGCGCGCCCAATTCGAGATCTCATAGTGCTCGAAGCCTGCGGCAGCGAGGCGCTCTCGGGTCGCTTCATACATCGCCGCTTCGAGGTCTTCCTCGGCAGGCTCGATCGCCCCCATGTCGCGCCGCTTCGTCATCGCCGTGTTCGGCTCATAGACGAGTCCGTAGCAGGAGAGATGATCGGGTCCAAGGGCCAGCGCTGCATCGAGATCGGCGCTCCACTGCGCCTCGCTCTCACCGGGAATCGCGAAGATGAGATCGAGGTTGATGGCGGTGATTCCCGCCGCGCGGAGGCGATCGATGGCGCGAGGAACGCTCGCGGGGTCATGCCAGCGCTCGAGCGTCTTCAGAAGGTCGGGGTGAAAGCTCTGGCAGCCGACACTCACGCGATTCACACCGCATGCGGCGAGCACCCGGGCCACCTCCTCGGAGACCGTCTCGGGATTCGCCTCGACCGTCCACTCGGCGTCGTCGCGCCAAGGCAGGAGCGAGCGCAGGCCCCGCAAGAGGCGATCGAGAAGGTCGGGGGCCAGCAGCGTGGGCGTGCCGCCACCGACGAAGAGAGTCTCTAGCCCGCTCGTTCGATCGCCGCGGGCACCCGAGCGCGCAAGCACCTCGCTCCAGGCGCGAGCCTCGTCGAGCAGACGATCAACGAAGATCGACTCGCGCCCCTGACTCTCGACGAAGCTGTAGAAGTCGCAGTAGTGACACTTGTGGAAGCAGAAGGGCACATGGACATAGGCGCCGCGCATGGCCACCGGCCCCGCCCCGCCCCGCTCGATCGACTCCGCAATCACGCGAGCATCGGCGCACTCGAATGGCGCCAGTGAGGCGGCCCGCAACTCCATGCCAAAGTGTACGCCGCGCTCAAGCCGCGATCAGGCCTCTTCCGCACGCTCGCCCTGGCGAGCCTTCGCCAAGGCGCCGCCTGCGCCGCGAGTGCCGCGCTCGGGCACGCGAACGACCGTCTGGCATCCCTTGCAGCGCACCAGTCGACCTCGGCAGATCTCGGTGACTGCGAGAATGCGCTGGCAGGCCAGGTTCGGGCATTGAATGCGAATGGTCGGGGTGCGCTCCTGCACGGAGATGCCTTCGACCCGATCGGGCCGCCACTTGACCGCTTCATCCCCCTTGCCCGCGGTGGCGCGAACCGTGCCGGGGGGCTCGATCGTAGGATGCCGTTCATGCCGATTGTTCCGACTGGTCCGAGTGCCCCCACACTTTCGCCAAGTTCAAGCGCTATCCCCGGCACCGCCGTGGTCGGGCTCCAGTGGGGCGACGAGGGCAAGGGCAAGATCGTCGATCTCCTGACCGCCCGCCACGATGTCATCGTGCGCTACAACGGCGGCGCCAATGCCGGTCACACGGTGCAGGTCGGCGAGGAGCGCTACCCGCTCCACCTCGTGCCGAGCGGAATCCTCTACCCGGAGAAGACCTGCGTCATCGGCAATGGTGTCGTGGTCGATCCGGAGAAACTTCTCGACGAGGTCGCGAAGCTCCGAGCCCGCGGCATCGAAGTGGGACGCAACCTGCGTCTCTCCTCGCGGGCGCATGTGGTGATGCCCTATCACAAGGAGCAGGACGCAGCGCTTGAAGAGTTTCTCGAGAGCGTCGCCAAGGGCGAGGAAGGCAACCTTTCGATCGGCACGACGCGGCGCGGCATCGGCCCCGCCTACTCCGACAAGGTGCAGCGATCGACGGCGATCCGCATGGCTGATCTGCTCGACGGGGACTACCTCCGCCGACGCCTTCGCGTGATCTGCCGACTGCGGACCGCGGAACTCAAGGCGCTCGGCGTTCGGACCAAGCCGCTTGATCCCGAAGCGCTTGCAGAGCGCTACTCGGCGTTCGGAGAAGAACTGCGCGAGCACATTGTCGACACCACCTACCTGCTGCACGACGCATGGCGCGCCGGGAAGTCGATTCTCTTTGAAGGAGCGAACGCCTGTCTCCTCGACATCGACCATGGCACCTATCCCTATGTGACCAGCTCGAACTGCTCGGCGCTGGGCATTCCCGCAGGTTCCGGGCTGCCCGGCGGAGCCGTCGGCCGCGTGCTCGGCATCATGAAGGCGTACTCGACGCGCGTCGGCGCCGGACCATTCCCGACTGAGCTCCTCGATGAAACCGGCGCGCACATCCGTGAGCGCGGCCGCGAGTATGGAACCACCACCGGGCGGCCACGCCGCTGCGGCTGGCTCGACCTCGTTGCGGTGCGCTACAGCGCGATGATCTCGGGTGCGACCGGCATCGCCTGCACGCTCTTCGATGTCCTCTCGGGAATCCCCGAACTCAGGATCTGCCACGCCTATCGCCTTCCCGATGGCACGCGAACTGAGCGATTCCTTCCCGATGCGCATCTGCTCGAAGGCGTCGAGCCGATCTACGAGACGCTGCCTGGCTGGAGCGAACCGATCCGCGACGCGGCCGACCGTTCGGCGCTTCCCGCGGCAGCGCGGCGCTATCTCGACCGTGTTGAAGAGATCGTCGGGCTTCCGATCGAGATGGTCGGCGTCGGACCCGAGCGAGCACAGACCCTGATGGCGGCCTCCGCATGAGCAGTGACTCCTCCAGCAGCGTGCCGCGCCACATCGCCATCATCATGGATGGCAACGGCCGCTGGGCGCAGCAGCGAGGTCTGCCTCGTATCGCCGGCCACTCCGCGGGAGCGCGACGGGTGCCCCCCATCACGGCGGAGTGCGTGCGTCGAGGGGTCGAGGCGCTGACCCTCTACTCCTTCTCGCTTGAGAACTGGAAGCGCCCTCCCGCCGAGGTCGAGGCGCTCATGCTGCTGACACGGGAGCGACTCATCGCCGAGCGAGCGCTTCTCATGGAGAATGGCGTTCGACTGCGGCGGATCGGTCGGCGCGAAGGGCTGCCCGGACCGGTTCTCGAGGAACTCGATCGAACCGAGGAGATGACCGCGACGCACACGCGCATGACGCTCTGTCTCGCCCTCAACTATGGCAGCCGCGCCGAGATCACCGATGCGGTGCGTGCGATCGCCCGCCGGGTGCGCGACGAGCGACTCGACCCCGAGTCGATCGACGAGGCGTTGATCTCGGAGAACCTCTCCACCGCCGGTCTCCCCGACCCCGATCTGCTGATTCGCACGGCGGGCCAGATGCGACTGAGCAACTACCTGCTCTGGCAATTGAGCTATGCCGAGCTTCATGTGACTGAGACGCTCTGGCCGGACTTCACCGTCTCGGATCTCGAAGTCGCTTGCGAGTGCTTCAGTCAGCGGAAGCGCACCTATGGCGGGCTACCGACCCACGCCGAAGGCGCCCCGACGACCCCCCTGGCGGAATCATGATTCGGCTGAGCGGCCCCGCCGCTCGAGCGTGAGTCGTCGCGTCGCAGCGCGGTTACGCCATCTCACTCTCGTGCCGGTCCCATGCACCTGTCTCGCGCTTGAGTCCTTGCAGCGCAGCCACACGGTCTCACTCCTGGGTTGGTCGCATGCACCTGCCTCGCGCGTGGGCCGTCGCAACGCAGCCGCGCGATCTCACGCTCGTGCCGGTCGCGTGCGCCAGCCTCGCGCGTGAGTTGTCGCAGCTTCGGTCGGCACAGTGGTTGATCGGCTCTCCAGTCGGCGACCTCGATCGTGGCTCTCAGTGAAAGTCCCGCGAACGCGTGCCAATGGCCACCTCCTGCTCGGCGAGCCAGCGATCCAGCGAGCGGAGTCGTCGCACCAGCAGATGGGAGACTTCGCCGCGCCGCTCCACTTTGCCCTCGGCCAGGATGACTGCCGCGTGTCTCGCATGACGCCGATGGCGCTCGTAGACCTTCGGCCTGATGATGAGATTCGCCGAGTCCGTCTCATCTTCGATCGTCATGAAGAGAACTCCCTTGGCGGTGCTTGGTCGCTGGCGGACCAGCACGATTCCCGCACAGCGGACCCACGCGCCCGAGGGGATCTCCGCCGAACGACGCACCTTCGCGCAGGTGACCGCACCGATGGCTCCGAGGCGCTGGCGCAGGAACTCGATCGGATGCCCCCTGAGCGAGACACCGACAGCGCCGTAATCCATCGAGATCTCCACGGGACGCGTCATCGGCGGGAGCGCGACCGGTGCTTCCGGCGACTCACGCTCACTCGCCCACGACAACCCAGCGCGTGAGGCGAGTGGTTCCGATGGCGTCGGCCGCGCGGCGCCCGGTTCCGCTTCCACCTTGGCGCTTGGCGGAATGGCGTCCCCCCTCGGTCGCCCCTCGTGCATCGCCTCGTCTTCACTCCGCCCCATCTCGGTTGACTCCGACAGAAAGAGCGGCGCCGCATCATCCCTCAGTCGACGAATCTGCCAGAGTGCCTGCTGGCGCGGAAACCCCATCGCGCGGAAGGCGTCGGCACGAGCCAGACGCCGCAGCGCGCCAACGCCCACTCCACTTGCGCGCCAGAGCGCTTCGATGGAGCGGAAGGTCCCATGCCGACCCACCGCCTCGACGATGCGATCGCCATCCTCGCGACCGAGCCCCGACACGAGTCGGAGACCGAGGCGCAGCGCCGGTCCCGACGCTCCCGGCCCCCGGGGAAGCGCCGACTCACCGAGCACCCGGTTCACACCCCCCACCCCCCCCACACTGCCGGCTTCGAGTGAGCACTCCCACGCGCTCGTGTTGACATCGATCTCGCGCACCTCCACGCCGTGAGCCTTCGCATCGGCGACGAGCTGCGCCGGCGCGTAGAACCCCATCGGCTGACTGTTGATGAGCGCCGCGGTGAACGCCGCCGGATGGTGACACTTGAGCCACGAGGAGACATAGACCAGGTGCGCGAAACTCGCGGCGTGACTCTCGGGGAAGCCGTAGCCGGAGAAGCCCTGGATCTGTCTGAAGACCTGCTCGGCGAAGATGCGCTCATAGCCCCGCGCAATCATGCCGCCGATGAGCTTCTCCCCGAATCGGGCAATCTGCTGTCCCATGCGCTTCCATGCGGCGATGGCGCGACGGAGCGCATCAGCTTCACCCGGTGTGAAGCCCGCAGCCACGATCGCCAGCGTCATCGCCTGCTCCTGGAAGAGCGGCACACCGAGGGTCTTCCCCAAGACGCGCCGGATCGACTCGTTGGGATAGACGACCGGCTCCTCGCCACTGCGACGCCGTAGATAGGGATGCACCATGTTGCCGACGATGGGCCCCGGCCGCACGATGGCCACCTCGATGACGAGGTCGTAGAAGCACCTCGGGCGCAGGCGCGGCAGCATCGACATCTGGGCGCGGCTCTCGATCTGGAAGACGCCCACCGTGTCGGCGCGCGACACCATCTCGTAGACGGCCGGATCCTCGGCGGGAATGCGGTGAAACTCAAGCGACGGTGAACCTTCGCTCACCTCTTTCGCCGGTGCGTCGGGGCTCACGCGTGAGGCGCGAGCTCCCCTCCACGATTGATCCGACTCGATCCCGCGCGAAGTCGCCCCGTTCACGAGATCGATCGCCTTGCGAATGGCGGTCAACATGCCGAGCGCCAGGACATCAACCTTCATGAGCCCCATGGCATCGAGGTCATCCTTGTCCCACTCGATGATGGTGCGATCGGGCATGGCTGCGGCGCGCACGGGCACCAGTTCGACCAGCGCGCCCTCGGTGATGACGAAGCCTCCCACATGCTGCGAGAGATGACGAGGAAAGCCGAGCAGCTCACTCGCCAGTGCAAAGAGCGTGCGAAGGCGCTCATCGCGCGGATCGAGCCCCCGCTCCCGCAAGCGGCTCTCATGCCCGGCGTCCTCGAGGTCGCGATGCCACCAGTCGATGCCCGACGCGAGGGAGTCCACGGCATCCAGGCCGAATCCGAGCGCCTTGCCGACATCGCGGATGGCGCTGCGACCGCGATAGGAGATCACTTCCGCGGCAATCGCCGCTCGGTGTCGTCCGTACTTCGCATAGATGTACTGGATGACCTCCTCGCGGCGCTCATGCTCGAAGTCGACATCGATGTCCGGCGGCTCGTTGCGCTCCCGGCTGATGAACCGCTCGAAGAGCATGTCGATGCGGGCGGGGTCCACCGCGGTTACACCCAGCACGAAGCAGACGGCGCTGTTGGCGGCGGCGCCTCGCCCCTGGCAGAGGATGCCGCGCGACCGGGCGTGGCGCACGATGTCGTGGACTGTCAGGAAGTACGGGGCGTAGTCGAGTTCATCGATCAGCGCCAGCTCATGCTCGAGCCGCGCCTGCACCGCCGGTGACGCACCACCGGGATAGCGCTCGATGGTCCCCTCATGGACCAGGCGACGGAGTTCCTCGATGGCCGTCGCGCCGCCGGGGACGACCTCCGATGGGTAGCGATAGCGCACCTGGTCGAGAGAGAATCCGGCGCAGCGATCCGCCACCAGACGGGCGCGGCGCAGGGCGCCCGTCTCGCGATCGAGATCGGCCATGAGCGAGCCCATCACTTCCGGAGCACGCAGGTGGCGCTCGGCATTCGGAAAGAGGCGCCGCCCCGCACTCTCGATGGTGCATCCATGACGGATGCACGCGAGGATGTCCTGGAGCGGGCGTCGCTCCGGCACATGCATATGAACATCGTTCACCGCCACCAGCGGGATGCCATGCGCCTCGGAGAGCCAGCGCATGTGACGCACGCGCCACTCCGTCTCCGCCTCGCCCAGTCGCCAGACCGCGAGCGAGAGACGATCGCCATCAATGATCCGTCGCACTCCCTCGAGCACCTCGAGGAACCACTGCTCCATGCAGAGCACACCGCGCGGCGCGATGACGATCGCCTCGAGCCCCTCATGCAGTGCGGCGCCGTCGGCCCCGGGACGCTCGAGCAGCACATGGATCGGCAGATGGAAGAGGTCATTCGAGTCCTGCGCATGCGGTCGCATGGTGACGGAGCCGATCTCACGCCCGCGCGAGAGCAGTCGACAGAGCCGTCCATATGACGCAAGACTCGTGGGAAAGAGAAGGATCTCCACCGTGCGCGGCCTCGGCAGCGACGAAGGCCTGCCGGCGCCGCGTGCCATGGGCATGACCGGCGAGCGGGCCGCTGCGGGGGTGCGGGGCGCGTCCTCTGGGGCATTCGAATCAGGGGCGTCACGCCAAATTCGCGAATCAAGCGAATCTCGCAAAGCACGCGCGTGAGTTGAATCATTGGGATCACGCACATCACTCGCGTGATCTGCATCATGTGAATCAGGCGAGTCATGTGAATCATGCGAGCAACTCAGGTCATCGGCGACCGTGAACTCCACGCGAGCGCCGATGACCAGCCTGACCCCCTTCTCCTTTGCGGCCACGAAGGCACGGACCGCACCGGCCAGCGTGTTGCGATCGGCGATGCCGAGCGCGTCATAACCGAGCTGGGCCGCGCGCTCCACGAGCTCCTCGGGGTGACTCGCTCCTTCGAGAAAGGAGAAGTTGCTCATGCAGGAGAGCTCCACGAAGGGCGCTCGCGGGATCGATCCAGTCGATGGCTCGGTCATGCGATGCGCCACTCCCTCAGGCCCAGGCGCCGATGACCGACCAGCGGTCGGGTCGACGATGGAGCAACCACAGCCAGCGACCATCGGTGGTGCGCACGCGCCAGAAATCGCGATCGCCATCGGGTGCCGGCGAGCGCCTCGCATCGAGCCTGAGCCACCACTTCGGCGAGTGGCGCTCCGGCCCATCGGCTTCGCGCACGCGTCCGCCACCTCCCGGCCATCGCACCTCGATGGGACGCCTCGCGCCCGGTGCTGCGCTGATCGGGGCCTCGTCGGCGACCACCTCTGCCGCGAGCGCCGCGGGGAAGATCACCGTGGGACGCAGCAATGGCGCAGCGGGCGTGGCGGCGGCGTGCATCAACCATGATGCGGGATCCCCCGCCTCATCGACCGCCAGACGCACCGACGCAGGCCCCAGGCGCGCCGAGACGAGGTCGATCATCTCCGCCACGCTGGTCTCGATGACGCGCCCGCGGTCGGCGCGCGAACCTGACGCCTGCGCCTCAGACTCTTCGGTGCCATGCCATGCCCCCTGGGATGACGCGAGCGGCGCGTCGATGAGCGATCGCAGACGCACTCCCTCCACACCAAACCCCAGGTTGGCCTTCTCCACGCGCGGGCGCAGGAGAGTCCAGAGATGCCTGGCGTGGCGTGATGGCCGTCCGAGCGGGATGCGTTCCACCACCGGGAGCGCCTGCACGCGTTCGAGAGTGACCTCGAGGAGGCGCGTGCCTCGAGTTTGCCGGGCGAGTTTGGCGACGAAGCGATCGAGCGCCGTCACCAGCGCCTGCTCCACGGAATCCAGGCGCGTGGTCGGCCCCTCGAAGGACAGGTGAACTTCCAGAGTCGCTGTCCACGGCAGCGGTTTGAACGGTTCGGGGCGCAGGCCTCGCATCTCATCAAGCACGGCCAGCAGTTCCGCGCCGAAGCGATCCGCGGTCTCGCGCCGGGGCAGGCGCATCGCCTCGCCGATACGACGGACATTGACCTCGCGCAGCGCGTCGAGAGTGGCTGCGGGGAGCCGCAGTGCCGCAAGGGGAAGATCCGCGAGCGCCTCCGCCGCCTCCATCGGCTCCTCCGGGAGAATGCGGCAGGGCCATGCGCTGCTGGCGGCGAGGGCCGCTCGGAGCGTCGCCGCGATGGCCACCTGCACATGAACCCCGCGCCGATGGAGATCCCGCAGAACTCCCGCCGCCAGTCGCGCTTCGCCTCCATGCACGCGATCGCATCCGGTGATGTCGATCACGATGGCCGGCGCAGGCTCGGTACAGGGATCGACCGCACCGATCGAACCCGGCAGCGGCATGACAAGTGGGGCATAGCGCATGCACCAGCGCCCCAGTCGGCGCAGCGCCCGCGCATCACTTTCAGGCGTCCACTCGAGCAAGATCACATCGGCGCCGCAGAGCGCTGTCGCCTCGGCGAGCGGCATGCCTGGCCTCGCCCCCGCGGTGTGCGCGTGAGGACAGAGCGCGACCACCTGCTTCGTCTGGCGGGTGAGCCGATGAATGAGCATGGGCGCCAGGTGCGATCCGCTCCCGGCCCGCGGTCCCGGATCACCCGTCACCGTGTCGCGGACCAGTCTCTCTCGGGCCAGTCGCCGCCGCGCGAGATCGCTCGACCACCACGGCAGCGCGGCCACCAGCCAGCGCTTCGACAGTGGCGGTGGTTCTGGTGATTTCGACGATGTTGCCGCGGCTGACCGAGGCTGTTCGGCATCCATGATCCCCTCGTGATGTTCGTACTTTGTTAGGGTACCCTCGAGGGGCTCCGAGTCAAGCCCCTTCTTCGCAGCGAGCGTGCTCTCCGGGCGTCTCTGCGAGTGGAACCGTGGCGCCTCCCTGCTTCGATCGGAGAAGGCGCGTGCGCCATCCCGGCGGTGCCAGCGCCTCCGATGGCTCGACGAGCCAGCGCGTGAGGGCGATCGATGGCGCTGCGCGTTCCTCTTCGAGTCGCACCAGCAGCACGAGCGCCGAGTGCGTCGCCGCGAGTTGGACGCGCCGCGAGAGCGCCATGTCGAAGCCGGCGCCATCACCCACGACCACGGAAACGCCGGGGCAGCGCGCCGCCTGCTCGATGGCCCAGGCCCGCTCCTGTCTTGAGCCGGCATCGATCATCAGTGAACGCTCAAGGAGCGCGGCATCAACCGGCTCGACCCGCCCCGCGACGAGCGCCTGACCGCCGCGCCGCAGTGAGACCGGATGGGGATGACACGCCCGACCGATCCACACGACATGGCCCATCGCTCCGCGACGATCGCGATCGTGATCAAGCGCGCGCCATGCGACTTCGATGAGCACACCCATCGGCGGCAGGCGCAGCGATGCCCGATCGCCGACCGAGCACCACTCGTGAATCCCGCGACGGGCCAGCCCGCCACCCAGCATGCGATCGATCGTCGGCCAGCCGGTGGGAATGCGATCCTCCGGCGCATCGCCGAGTTCCGTGATCGTTCGCAGTCGCTCCCGCAGCGCCTCACTGATGGCCGGCATGGCCCGGGATCATAGCCCGTCGTTCGGGTTCTGTACGGGCATGGGTTCGAGGCACGCCCGGCTCTCATTCCTCGGCGCATTGACGAGTGAAGTCACCGGATACGCGCGGATCGGATCGGACCGCGAGGGTGCGAGCCACTCGCGCATACCCGCAGGATCGCCCGGCACGGGCCAGTCGGGATCGAGCCACTGCGCCCAGCGATCGCGAGGCAGGATCAAGGGCATGCGATCGTGGATCGGTCGCATGACATCGTCCGCTTCCGTGGTCAGGATCGTGAAGCTCTCGAGTTCTCCGTGCCACGACTCCCAGAGTCCCGCGAAGGCGAGCGCGACGACTGCACCCTCCGCACCGGGCTCATTCGCCATGGCGGTGATCGCCGTCGGCTGCTTCCGGGCGCCGACACGCGGCCACTCATAGAAGTGCGTCGCGGGCACCAGACAGCGCCTCTGGCGCCACGCCTTTCGGAAGGATGGCTTCTCCGCGGCGCTCTCAAGGCGCGCATTGATCATGCGCGACCCGATCGAGGGATCATCCGCCCACGAGGGAACCAGGCCCCACCTGAGCCATGAGAGGCGTCGAGCGCCGTCAAGGGCGCGCACCACCGGCGCCATCTGAGTCGGTGCGATGTTGAATCGAGGCAGTGACGAAGCGGCGAGTTCACGGCACGCCTCCTCCCACATCGCATCGAAGATGACGGCGAGGTGCTCCGCGCTCGCCGTGATGGCGTAGCGACCACACATCGTCAGTCCCCCCGCGACACGAGATCGCGCGAGATCGCGTCGAGCCCAGGGCAACCGCAGAGCGCCATCGCGAGATCGAGTTCGCGGCGCATGAGTTCGAGCACTCGGCGCACACCACGCTCGGCACCTGCGGCCAGGCCCCAGAGGATCGGTCGACCGAGCAGCACCGCGTCGGCCCCGAGCGCGAGCGCGCGAATGACATCGACGCCGCGGCGGATGCCGCCGTCGACGAGCACCGCGGCCTTGCGTTCGACGGCACCGACGACCTCCGGCAGGCTCTCGGCCGTCGGCGGCGCCCCATCGAGTTGGCGCCCACCGTGGTTACTCACGATCACGCCCTTCGCGCCACACTCAAGCGCCTGTCGCGCATCATCGCCGCGACAGAGCCCCTTCACGAGCACTGGAAGAGAAGTCCACCCGCAGAGCGCCTCAAGGTCGCTCCAGGAGAGCGCCGCATCGATCGTCCACCCGAGGCACTCGCCGATACCGCGCCCCGTGTGTCCCGTCGGTCCGCCGGGACGCTCGAGATTCGCCATGCGCAGGCCATCGGGTACCCGGAAGCCGTTGCGGACATCGCGTTCGCGCACGCCCCACACCGGCGTGTCCACCGTCAGGACGAACCCGCGCACCCCGGCTGCTTCGCAGCGGGCCACGAGCGCCCTCGTGAAGCCGCGATCGGCGGAGACATAGATCTGCATGAGCAGATCGCCGGCTGGGCCGGAGCCGGAGCCTCGCGCGGCGGCGCTCACCTCTTCGACCGATCGCGTCGCGAGGCTGCTGAGGACCATTGGCACGCCCTCGTCGCGCGCCGCCCGGGCCGTGTCGCACTCCCCTTCGTCGGTGCAGAGTCGATGCATGGCCGTCGGTGCGATCCAGACCGGCATCGACGCGTTGATTCCGAGGAGCGTCGACGCCGTCGATCGAGTCGACACATCGACGAGCACCCGATGCCGAAGGCGCAGCGCCCCCCAAGCGGCTTCGTTCGCGCGGAGCGTTGTTTCATCCCAGGCGCCGCTGCGGAAGTAGTCCCACGCGACGGGGTCAAGGGTCTCCTGCGCCACCTGCTCGAAATCACGCAGCGAGAGGAGTCCCTCGAGATCGTGGTGCGCGGTGACGGCGGTCATCGTGAACGGGCCATGGTACTCACCATGATCCGCGCTTCGAGGTGAATGCCGGCGACAGGAATCGAACCTGCACTCCCCGTCAGGGGAAACGGATTTTGAATCCGTCGCGTCTGCCAATTCCGCCACACCGGCCGTGTGCCCCCGCTCCCGCGTGCCCCTTCATCCGCCCGCGGCGCAGGCGGCGTGGAGGCGGACCCATCGGAACGGTGGAGTCTGCACCACGCCACCGCTGTTGGCAAGTCCGCGCCGTGACGGACCCTCACGGCCCATGGCTCCAAATTGAAAGGCGGGATCGCGGCCGCCTTCGACCGCGACCCCGCCAAAGGGTCGACACGATTCCGTGGCTCTCTGGAGCGACCGTGCGGTCAGCTCCAATTGCCAAGGAGAATCGCGATGTCCGAACCGTTGACCACGCCGTCAGAGTTCAGGTCAGCGCAGCCGCCGTTGCTCGAGCCCCACTGCCCGAGCAGGATGGCGAGATCGGCTCCATTCACCACGCCATCGCCATTCAGATCCGGCGAGCACGACGCCGGGCACGGGCCCGGATCCTCGAGCGTCAGGATCGCATCACAGCAGATGGCGAGATTCGCGTTGTGAATGCTCACCGGGACATTCAGCGTCCATCCCGCAGGCGGCGGCGATGAGAAGTTCAGCGTCACCGGTCCCACCACGGTCTGTCCGGGCGAGGTCAGCGGGAAGACATTCACCACCGTCGGCGAGAACGAGTAGCCCGAGTTCGGCGGCGGAATGAAGAAGAGCCAGGTCGCCGTGAACGCCGGGTTCTGCGAGATGTTGTTCACCACGAAGGTGACGGAGTACTGGTAGGTGTTGGGATTCCCATCCGAGATGCACTGGACATGCACCTCCGAGAAGAGCGCACACTCGCAGAACGGCAGTTCGACATCGAGCTCGAAGCCGCAGCAGTTCGTGGTCCCGTCATAGAGACCCATGGGGATGTTCAGAACCGTGCCACCGTTGCCGGAGACCACGATCTTGAAGGTCTTCGACTGACCGTTCTGGAGCGCCGGATCGATGTAGATGAATGTCCCGAGCGTCGGCAGCAGGAGGAGATTGGCGCTTTGCCCGCTGTTGTTGACGACGGTGAAGGTCACCGAGTACTGGCCGCTCGGATAGCCATCGGGCCCAAGGATGCACTCGACTTCGTTCACCTCGACGGTGCACGGGTCCGGCGGAGGCCCGAGCTGGCAGATCACTTCAACCGAGCCTTGAAGAGTCTTGTCCTGTCCGAGGATGTCATTGTCATTGTCAATCACGATGCTGTTGGCCGAAGAGCCGCCGAAGGGGGGAAGCCCCTGGATTCCATAGGCGATCGCGCCACTGAACTTGGCGGATCCGAAGGCGAGGGCATCGCCCGAGGCCCAGACCCGGCCGTTGGCGCCCAAGTCGACACCTACACCACCAGCCGCCGAGTGTTCGAGACCGCCGGCATTGGCGTCACCGATCAGGAAGGTCCCACCCTGCTGCCAGAAGCCGCCGCCGCCCGGCTGCGGTGAAACCCAGCAGAACTGAAGCAGGTCGCTCACATGGGCCGAGGTCATGAAGCCGAACATCGAACGCTGGGCGGCAAAGAGACAGCACTCTCCGTCAAAGGCGAGATCGGCGACGGGGGTGCGGAAGATGTTGGCACCGAAGAGCACGATCTCGATGCTGGTCGTTCCCGGGATCGGGTTTCCGTTGGCATCGAGGGACACCGACTGGATGGTGTTGCTCCCGACCCCACCGGCGAGATCCTCGCTCCAGACGGAGAAGAAGAGGCGGTCACCGCCGTCAGCCACCGCCCAGACGCGCTCGCCGTATGGCACGGCACCGGGTGGGTCATTGGGATCGGGATTGCCGCTCAGGTCGAGGGTATCAGTTGCAAAGTCCCAGGCGCTCTTGATTCGGTTGCCCGGAGCAGCGAAGGGGTCGACACGGTAGATCCGGCCATCCTCGAAGTTGGTGACATAGAGGCAGCGTCGCGCGCAGCTCCAGGTGAGGTTGCCAAGTCCCGGACCATCCTGGGAGTTTGGCAGGTTCACGAGCAGGGACGGAACGCCGGTCGCGCCGTCGATGCGGGTGATGGCCCCGGTTGTTCCGCCGAGTGTGCCCACCTCGTTGCTCATGAAGATCGAGGTGTGCGCGACATAGATGTTCCCCTGGTCATCGGTGGTCACGCCGAAGACCGTGCCGATGTCACCGAGGCGCCAGCTCGGGTGCTCGTATCGCGGTGCATTCCAGACGGCGGGCGGTGCGGGGGGCGAGCCAACCTCATAGACATGCAGGACGATCTTGTTGGGATCACCATTCTGGAAGGTCACCAGATCGAACTGGTAATCGGTGGTAATGGCAACGGGGCGGTTGAAGCCAGCGATGGGCGGCTGCGCCTGGCAGCAGGTGCCGCAGACGGTGCCCGGCCCCTGCGGGTTGGGCAGCGGCGGAATCTGCGCAAGCGCCGCAGTGCCGACCATCAGCGATGCTGAGAGGGCGGCAAGTTGTGTCGAGTGTCGATTCACGATGTCATCTCCTTTGCGAAAAAGAAACCAGCACAAAAAGGCCTGTCGTCATGCTCAGCTCCACGCTCCGAGCAGGATGGCAAGATCGGCGCCGTCAACAATGCCGTCGCCGTTGAGGTCAGCACAGGTGCCAGCACCTGCCGGCCCCCAGAGGCCCAGCAGGATGGCGAGATCAGCGCCATTCACCACGCCATCGCCGTTGAGATCAGGCGAACATGGCGGGCCGCAGTTCAGGGGGCCTTCCAGCGCGACCTCCCCACTGCAGCAGATGGCGAGATTCGATTGATGCAGGCTCAGCGGGACGGTGATGGACCAGAGTCCCGGAGGTCCCGGCATCGGCGGTGAGGTGAAGATGAGCGTGGTCTGGATCGTCGTCTCCGCGCCGGGCGGAAGCGGCAACACCGAGACCACCGTCGGCAGGAAGAACCAGTCGGACCCCGGCGGCGGAGTCAGGAAGAGCCACGAGGCCGTGAATGATGGATTGAGCGCGATGTTCCTGAGCTTGAATGACACCGCATAGGTGAAGGTGTTGGGATTGCCGTCATCGATGCACTCGACCTCGACATCGCGGATCAGCATGCACTCGCAGATGGGCAGTTCGACCGTGATCGACGCGCTGCAGCAATGGGCGCCGCCGCCGTAGAAACCAACCAGCAGCGAGATCAGATCGCCACCATTTCCACTGACCACGACCGTGACCGATGTCGATGAGCCGCTCGGCAGAGGTGGATTGAGAGAGACCACCTGCCCCAGAGTGCGAAGCAGGAGCGAGGTGACGGCCTTCCCCGAGTTGTTGATGACGCTCAGCGTGATCGCGAACTGCCCGGTGGGAAGTCCATCGGGCCCGAGCACACACTCGACGCGCTCGAGCTCAATCTCACAGCCGGGAACCGTGCCCTTCGCGAACGACACCGAGCCCTGCTGAAGCTTGTCACCATCGCCGATCGAGCCCGAGTCGCCGTCCGCGTCGATCATCAGTGAGTTGGCGAGCCCGCCTCCCGACTGCGGCAATCCCTGGACGCCGTAGGTCGGCGGCGCAAGGAGAAGGAAGTCACCCGTGGCCCAGACCAAGCCGTCGGGTGATGGATCGACGGCGACGCCGCCCGCTGTGGACTTGCCGAAGGCAACTCCACCGAGGGCGCCGACCTCGAAGGCACCTTCGCGCTGCCAAGAACCGCCGCCGATCATCGGATCCCAACGAAACTTCATCAGCTCGCCGAAGTGCGCGCCGGTGACGAGATCGAACATCGGGCGCTGCACGGCAAAGAGCTCGCAGTCGGCGGTGAAGGCGAGATCGGACACGGGCGACGGCAGGAAGCCGGGACCATCAAGCAGCACCTCGAGCGCCTTCGTGCCGGGCAAGGGATCGCCATTGGCGTCGAGGTCAACGGACCAGATCGAGTTGGGCGGATCCGAGGGATGCGCCGCATCGCGGCTCCACACCGAGAAGAAGAGACGACCACCCGCCGGGGCCACGGCCCAGACACGCTCCCCGCGCGGGACGACACCCGGCGCGTCGCCAGCCTCTGGCGCGCCGCCTGAAGAAAGCACATCAGTCGCGAAGTCCCATGCGCTGCGCACGCGCAATGCAGGTGGCAGCGCGGGATCGATCCGGTAGATCCGCCCATCCTCGAAGTTGCTCACGAAGAGGCTTTGCGTCGAGCAACTCCATGCGATGTTGCCGAGTCCGGGTCCCGTCGCAAAGCTCGACTGAGGCAGCGTCGCAAGCAGCGTGGGAGAGCCGGTCGCGGTTGAGATCCGGATCACCGCTCCACTGCCTCCCCCGACGGTGCCCGCCGTTGCCCCCAACATGAAGCTTCCATGCGCGAGGTACACATGGCCCGCTTCGTCGCTCGTCACACCGAACACCGAGCCGAGGTTCACCTGCGTCCACGAGGGGTGCTCATAGCGCGGCGGGCTCCAGAGTCCGGGCGGTACGGAGCCGAAGCCGGTGACATCGAAGAGATGCAGCACAAAGGCCGTCGACGAATCACCCCGGTCGGTGACCAGCAGACTCGGTCCGGTGAAACCACTGACGGCCGGTGCTCGCTGGATGCACGAGGCGCATTCGCTCGGCGGCCCAGCGGCCTGCGGCGAGCCAGGCGCGATCGTGGGCCAAAAGGAGAGCGCAGCGGCACTCCCGGCCAGCACGAGCGCACAACCCTGCATCCGAATCGCTCCCCTCGCACGCAGCCGGCCTGCCGCAGATCACTGCGGCCTGACAAAGTCGAGCCGGTCTACAGAGGGCCAGAATGCCCGCGAGGGGGAGGTCATGTCAAGGGCCCAGCATCGTGCAGACCAGAAAAATCACGGGGTCGGCTGGATCCAGGCGGCGTCGGAGCACGGCCTGAGAAGGCAGTCTGCCGGCGAGCTGAACGAGATCTCCAGCGCAGTGAAGTCAAGTTGCGACAGGCGACTGTTGAATGGCGAACGATAACTTTCTCCCGGATTGGCGTCCCGATTGCAGGCGGCGTCAACCGACGCCACTCCCGGCCTTGGCCATGCGCCTGCAACCGCTCACCTTGAATCAAGCGCTCCACGACTGCCGCGGAGCGCTTCAATCTGCACGCGACGCCCTGCCCGACCGCTACTCCGAGCCGCTCGTCGCCGCCATGGTGTAGTTCGGACTTTCCTTGGTGATCTGGATGTCGTGCGGATGACTCTCGATCACGCTCGCCGCCGACACTCGAATGAAGCGACCGTGTCGCCTGAGCTCTTCGAGCGTCGCACAGCCGCAATACCCCATCGCCGCCCGAAGGCCACCGACCATCTGGTAGACGAACTCCGAGAGCGGTCCGCGATAGGGCACGCGACCTTCCACACCCTCGGGCACGAACTTGCTCGGACCCGCGCTGACCGCCTGGCCGTATCGATCGGCAGAGCCCTGCGCCATCGCGCCCTCACTCCCCATGCCGCGATAGCTCTTGAAACGACGGCCACGATGCAGCACCAGTTCTCCGGGGCTCTCATCAAGCCCTGCGAAGAGCCCTCCGAGCATCACCGCGTGCGCCCCTGCCGCGATCGCCTTCGCGATATCTCCCGACATTCGAATCCCGCCATCGGCGATGACCGGAGTTCCGCTCGCCTGCGCCGCCTCGACGGCATTCATGATGGCCGTGATCTGGGGAACACCGACGCCAGTCACCACGCGCGTGGTGCAGATCGAACCGGGACCGATGCCGACCTTGATCGCGTCAGCACCCGCGTCAATGAGCGCCTTCGCACCCTCGACCGTCGCGACATTGCCCGCGACCACCTCGATGCGATGCCGCTTCTTGATCTCCGCCACGGTCGCGAGCACATTGCGGCTGTGGCCATGGGCCGTGTCGACGATGAGCACATCGGCCTCGGCGTCGACCAGCCGCTCCACGCGATCAAGTTGCATGACTCCGCACGCGGCGCCGACCCGGAGTCGGCCCCGGGCGTCACGACAGGCGTTCGGGTGCTTGGTGAAGTTCTCGCAGTCGCGCATGGTGATCATGCCGCGAAGGCGACCTGCGCCATCGACGAGCAGCAGCTTCTCGACCCGCGCTCGGCTGAGAATGGTCTCGGCGTCGACCGGCGTCGTCTCCGGCCCGGCGGTGACCAGCTTCTCTCGAGTCATCACATCGCCGACCTTCACATCGGCGCGCGCGTCGTGCAGGAACTTCATGTCGCGCCGGGTGAGAATCCCGACGAGCGTTCCGTGACTCGAACCATCCTGGGTGACCGGGAAGCCGGAGACATTCTGCTCCGCCATGAGCTGCACCGCGCGCGCCACGGTGTCCGTCGGCGCCAGCGTGATCGGGTCCGTGATGACGCCGTTCTCGCACCGCTTCACCTTGGCGACCTCGCGGGCCTGCCGTTCCGGCGGCATGTTGCGATGAATCACCCCGAGGCCACCTTCCTGCGCCAGGGCGATGGCGAGCGCCGATTCGGTCACGGTGTCCATCGGCGCCGAGACAAGCGGGATCCGAAGTGGGATCGACCGCGTGAACACCGTCAGCGTGTCGGCCCGGTCCGGGGTGACTTCGCTGTACCTCGGAAGCAGCAGGACATCGTCGAAGGTGATGCCGTCGGCAACGATCTTCGAGTCTCGGGGGTCCATCGCGAAAGCCTACCAGTGGCCCCCCCCTTGCTGCTACCCTTTCCAATCCCTCGCGTCCGCCGGAACGGACCGACGCCCCACGGAGTTCTCCTGCCTTGGCTTCACATACCGATCGAACCGTCACGCTCGCCAGTCCCATCAATGTCGACCGCGGACTTCACCCGGGCGACGGCAAGAAGGCGTGGCACACCTGGCTGGCCGCGGCCATCAAGTTCGGCGCCAGCGACCTCATCGTGAAGGCCGACCTCAGGCCTCGAATCCGTCACCGCGGCGTCCTGAAGGATCTGGAGACCGAGGTCGTCACGCGCGATCTCATGTTCCAGGTGGCCAAGGACATGCTCGACGAGGGTCAGCTCGACATGTTCCGCCACAAGGGCTCAGTCGACCTCGCCTATGACTACGACGACCGCAACCGCTTCCGCGTGAATCTCTTCATGGCGCGCGGCAAGCCCGCGGTTGCCGCCCGACTCATCACGAGCAACATCAAGAAGTTCGAGGAGCTCTTCCTGCCCGCGAGCCTCGGCGACATCGCCATGAGCGCGCAGGGGCTGATCCTCTTCTCAGGCGTCACCGGCTCCGGCAAGAGCACCTCGATCGCCGCGATGCTCCAGTATGTGAACGAGCGCAAGAAGGTGCACATCGTCACCATCGAAGATCCGATCGAGTACATCTTCCGCGACGACAAGGCAACCATCAATCAGCGCGAAGTCGGCATCGACTGCACCAACTTCAATGACGCCCTCCGCGCGCTGGTGCGAGAGAACCCGGATGTCGTGCTCGTCGGCGAAATGCGCGACTACGAGACCTTCGAAGCCGCCATTCGCGCCGCGGAAACGGGCCACCTCGTCTTCGGGACCATTCACGCCAGCTCCGCATGGCAGACCTTCGGCCGAATCTACGACCTCTTCCCCGAGGCGGAGCGCGACCAGATCCGCAAGCTCCTCGCCTACAACCTCCGGGCGATCATCTACCAGAAGCTCCTACCGACCCTGCGGCCGGAGATCGCCCGAATCCCGGCGCTCGAGATTCTCATCAGCACGCCGCCGGTGCAGAAGTACATCCTCGATGCGCGCGAGGGCGAGCTGCTCGACATCATCAAGAACAGCCACGAGGAAGGCATGGTCGACTTCACCACCGCCCTTGTGCGCCTGGTGGAACAGGAATACATTCATCAGAAGGTGGCGCTGGAAGCCACGCCCAAGCCCGAGGAGCTGAAGATGCGGCTCAAGGGAATCTCCTGATGGCGCCGGCGGCGCCGTAACCCTCCGCTTCGGAGAACTCGAGTTGTCCATCATTGCCCAGACCACCTCCGGCGCCGAGGTTGAGCCGACGCTCCTCTTGAGCGTGGTGAAGCCCCTGCTCGCCTTCATTCCCTTCATCGCCTACGCCTGGGTCACCGGCAGTCACCTCGGACGGGATTGCCGACGCAACCAGATTGAGCCGGCGCGGTGGTCGCTCATCTTCGTCGTCGCGCCAGTGCTGGCACTGGCGGTGCTGCTCGCCATTCCCATCTTCTGGATTGGAATGCCGATCGCGCTGATCATCCTCGCGGCGCCGGTCGTGATCTATGTGCAGATCCGCAACCCGCGGGTGATCGAGCAGGAGCGATGGACCTTCGGTGCGCTGAAGATCGGCGAGTCGATGCAGGCTCGCAAGGAGGCCGCGGCGCTCAAGGCGGCTCGTCTGCGTTTCCTTGACTCAAGCAAGCGGGAGAAGCCCGTTCCCACCAAGACCGATCCCCTGTATGCCGTGCATTCGGCGGTTGAACTGCTCATTGATCCGGCGCTCCAGGGGCGGGCGACGCGCCTTGAGCTCGCCCCGACACCGCAGGGGTTCATCCCGATCCAGTTCGTCGATGGCATGCGCTACAAGCGGGACGCGATGCCGCCCGACCTCGCGACGGCCTCGATCGACTATCTCAAGGCAGCCGCGGGACTCGATGTCAACGAGCGCCGCAAGAAGCAGGCGGCTGACTTCTTCGTCGTCTCCGGCGACACGATGATCCGTTCGTCGCTTGTGGTCGCCGGCGGTTCATCGGGCCAGACTCTTCGCATCGACTTCGAGCGGGAGCGACAGCTTTCGAAGCCCTTCGACTCGATCGGCCTGCTTCCCACACAGGTGGACATCCTCGCCCCGCTCACCGAAATCAGCCAGCGGCGTGGCGTGGTGCTGGTTTCCGCCGCGCCGGGACAGGGTCTGACCACGCTTCTCTACAGCCTCATCGGCCGCCATGACGCCTTCACCTGCAGCGTGAAGAGCATCGAGAAGACCGTCGAGCTGCGCGTCGACGGCGTCGATCAGCAGGTGTGGAACCCCGCGAACCCAGCCGTCGACTATGCGAACCACCTCCAGTCGATCGTGCGGCGCGGCCCGGACATCGTTCTGGTGAGCGACGGTGCGGAGGCGCGCGTCGGTCCGCTTGTGGCGAACGCGGCAAGCGATGCGCTCTTCTATGTGGGCCTCGGCGTGAACACCCCCCCCGGCCAGGAACTCGCGGCCGTCCTCAGGGAGTGGTTCCGGGCCGTCGGCGACCTCGAAGCAGGCTCGAAGAATCTCAAGGCCATCATCGTGCAGCGACTGATGCGCAAGCTCTGCGAGTACTGCCGCCAGCCGCATCCGCGGGCGGCGGACATCATCAAGCGCATCGGCACTCCGGCCGGCACCACCCCGCAGGTCATGGCCGCCAGCGGCAAGGTGCAGATCAAGAACCGCGTGGAAGAGTGCCCCGTGTGCAAGGGCAGCGGCTTCCTCGGGCAGATCGGCGTCCACGAGGTCATTGGCTTCGATGACGAGACGCGAGGCATGCTGGCGGCCAATGATGCCAAGGGGGCGTACACGACGGCTCGCCGCAAGTTGCGGGCCCCGGCTCTGCAGGAGGCAGCGCTTCAGCGAGTGCGCGAAGGCGTGACGAGCATCGAGGAGTACCAGCGCGTCTTCGCTCAGCCAAGCGTCGCGGGTGGAGCCTCCGCTCGTCCAAGTTCACCCGGAAGCGCGCCACCCGCCAGTGGTGCCGCGGCAGCGGCATCCTGAGCGCGCCGCCGATGAAGTTCATCAGAGGAGTCCGCCCATGATGCTCTCCATTCTCGTTGTCGCGATCGTTGGCCTCATCGCCTATTGGTGGGCGAACCAGGGTGCCACGAGTGCATTGCTTCACTTCCTCTGCGTGCTGGTGGCCGGCACCATCGCCTTCTCCCTCTGGGAGTGGGTCACCGTGACCTTCTTCCTGCGCGGCGTGCGCTTCGACGAGTACGCGTGGGGCGTCACGCTGGTGGGCATCTTCGTCGTCGTACTCTTCATCCTGCGACTGGCCGCCGACAAGCTGGTCCCCAAGGAAGTCCGTCCGAACGCCGCGGTCAACACGGTCTTCGGTGCGATCTTCGGGCTGGGCGCCGGCGTCCTGAGCGTCGGCATCGTGCTGACCGGATGGGGCTTCGTGCAGGCGAGCACCGAGATCCTCGGCTACGGTGGCTTCCGGCGCTCGCAGGAGTCGAGCGGGCAGCCATCGCAGCTCCAGGGCAACATGCCCCCCGCGATGGTGCTCGAGGCAACGGAGTTCGCGTTCGGCCACCTGAGCCGAACCGTCTTCTCCCCGGTAGGCGGAAGCGCGACGCTGGCAAGCGCCATGCCGCGCTTCTCCGAACTTGCCGGCAGCGGTATGCGCGACAGCCTCGACGAAGGCAAGGGCAAGATTTCCGCGCCCCGCGGCTCGATTCGCGTCGCCGACTTCTTCGAACTCCCGACGGCTGGCGAGGGCCTCTATGTCGTGCGGCTCGATGTCGAGCAACCCGCGTTTGATCCAGGTGCCATGTTCACCCTCTCCGCCTCGCAGGCTCGACTGGTGGGCAGCGATGACGACAGTCCAGGCGTGAGCCACCCGAGGGAGTTCGGCCAGCGCCTCACCGCAACGGACCCGGCATTCGCACCATTCACCTTCAGTGATGTCACCTACTTCGCGAGCAGCCCCTCTGGTGCGCAGAGCGCCACCTTCTTCCTGGCCTTCCCGAAGGGTCCCCTTCGCGGCCAATCGCCCGCATTCGTCCAGGTGAAGGGTCTTCGACTCCGCCTTCCAGAGTTGACCCGCGAACCGACGGTGGGAACACTCGCGGCGCTCCTCGATCGCACCGTGGCCGCTCGCAGCGAAATGGCCATTGCGCTCGATCGGCTTCTGCGCGAGACCGAAGGCGCCCCGGCCCTCGGCTCACAGCACATCTCGGCGAACAACACCATTGATCCCGCGTCGAGCAGCATCAACACGCTCCCCGGCTCGCTGGTGGTGAATGACAATCGTTGGCTGGTCTCTGGTGCCGGCGACTTCGTGCGAGGTGCGAATGTCACTGGAAACCGCGACTTGCGCGTGAACGGGATCCTCGAGCCGCGAGGCACGCGCATTGTCCGCCTGAATGCCTCGAAGAACCTCTCGCCGGTCGACCTCTACAACATGGATCGCGTGCGCGCGCTGCGGCGCAATGCCGGTGAGGCGGCGATGGTGGAGATCGTTGACAGCAACGGCGAGACCTATCAGCCCTTCGGCTACATCTGGGAGCGAACCGGTGGCAGCACCATTCGTGTCTATCTCGATACGCCACCGGGCGGTCGATGGACGCTCCGCGATCTCCCCAATGCCGGCGACGAAGATCGGCTCAATCTGCTCTATCGCCTGCCCGAAGGTGTCCGCGTGCGTGGCGTGATCTTCCGCGATCCCTCACGGCCTGTCACCGATGCCGCCGTGGCGGCGATCGCCGACTGGACCGTGCCGCGGAGGTGATCGCGGCGGTTCGGCGGGGCTTGTCGCTGTCCCGATCGGGCGTGCGGCTCAGGCACCCTGCGCTCGCAGCCAGCGCTCGACATAGTGAATGTCGAATGTCGCCCCGACGAACTCGGGGTGGTCCATGAGCCGCAGGTGCAGCGGAATGGTGGTTCGCATCGGACCGATGGAGAACTCGCGCAGGGCGCCCTTCATGCGTCGAATGGCCGCATCGCGATCGGCGGCGTGCACGATGAGCTTTCCGATCATCGAGTCATAGTTCGGCGGAATGCGATACCCCGCACGGGCGTGGGTGTCGAGTCGAACGCCCGGTCCACCCGGGGCGGAGAAGCGCTCGATGAGACCCGCCTGCGGCATGAACCCGCGATCGGGATCTTCGGCATTGATGCGGCACTCGATGGCATGGCCTCGAAGAGCGACCTGATCCTGAGTGAACGGGAGCGGTTCACCCGCCGAGACGCGGATCATCGTCTTCACGATGTCGACGCCCGTGATCATCTCCGTCACCGGGTGTTCCACCTGAACACGCGTGTTCACTTCGAGCATGTAGAAGTTCTGCTCGCCATCCATCAGGAACTCGCAGGTTGCCGCCCCCGAGTACTTCGCCGCGCGGATCAGCGCCGCGGCGCTCTCACACACACGACGCCGTCGCTCCGGATCGACTCCTGGTGCCGGCGCCTCTTCGATCAACTTCTGGTGGCGCCGTTGGCTCGAGCAGTCGCGCTCGAAGAGATGCACGGCGTTGCCATGCTGATCTCCGATGACCTGCACCTCGAAGTGCCTGGCATGCTCAAGGAACTTCTCGACATAGACGGCGCCATTGCCGAAGGCGGCCGCGGCCTCGCGCTGCGCACTTTCGATGCCCTCGCGAAGCTGTGCTTCGTCTCGGGCGATGCGCATGCCTCGACCGCCGCCTCCCGCCGACGCCTTCACGATGACGGGGAAGCCGATCTCATGGGCCACGGCCACCGCTTCCTCGAGATCCTCGATGGCACCGTCGGTCCCGGGAAAGACGGGCGTTCCGGTGCGCTTGGCCAGTCGCTTGCAGTTGACCTTGTCACCGAGTTGGGACATCGCCTCGGGGCTCGGACCGATGAAGGCGATGTTGCAATCGCGGCAGACCTCGGCGAAGTGGGCGTTCTCGGAGAGAAAGCCGTAGCCGGGGTGAATCGCATCGGCGCCCGTGATCTCCGCCGCCGCGATGATGCGGTCGATGCGCAGATAGCTGTCCTTGGCGGCGGGCGGACCGATGCAGATGCGCCGATCCGCCTGCTCAAGCCACGGACCGTCGCGGTCGGCGGTCGAGTACACGCAAGCCGTCTCGATGCCCAGCTCGCGGGCGGCTCGAATGATCCGAAGAGCGATCTCGCCTCGATTGGCGATGAGGATGCGCTTGAACATCTGATCGGAACTCCCAAGGGCGAGGCGCCGAAGCGTCTCGGCGAACTCAACCGGGGCGGACCATGAAGAGCGGTTGACCGAACTCCACCGCGTCACCGCTGCGCACAAGGATTCGCTCCACGGTGCCGGAGACTCCCGCCTTGATCTCGTTGAAGATCTTCATCGCCTCGACGAGACAGACGACACTCTCCGGTCCGATCGATGCTCCGACGGCCACGAAGGGCGGCTTGTCGGGCCCAGGAGCCTGATAGAAGGTCCCCACCATCGGACTCTCAATCGGGACAAGACCCGCATTCGGGTCCGACGCAGGTGCCGCAGGGGCAGCGGCGCCCGCCGACGGGGGTGGTGGCGGCGCGACCGGCGCCATGGCCATTGGCTGGTGGGACACCACCGGCATCGCCATCGCCGTCGGGCGCTTGAGCGTCACCTGCTCCTGTTCATCGCGAAGATCGATCTCGACGAGGTCGTTCTCGACCATCAGTCTCACGAGTTCCTTCAGCTTGCGTGTGTCAATCATGGATTGGGCATCCTTGCGGATGGAGCCGTCGCCTCACAGGCGAACACTCCCTCCCCGTCGTGTAGGAGCGAATGGTAGCGAACCGCCGCCAACTTTGGGGGATCAGGCGGGAAACCGCGGCATCGTGCCACGATCCGCCACAGGTCGTCCGAGGACCTCGCTGAGAACCAGGGCGAGGCGCAGGTCTCGTGGACTGGCAACGGCGCGGGCGACCGAGGCTTGCAGGGGATTCACCTTTCGAGGAGCGGGCTGCCCCTTCTTCGATTGGAGCAATGAACCGGCGGCGATCGTGCTGAGCGGATCGGCCGCGTTCCCGCGAAGGACGGTGGCCGTCGGCACCTTGGGAGGTGCCGGAGGTCCGGCAGGTGAACGCCCGATCGATGATGGCGCCACCGAGGGCGGTCGCGCCGCAGCGCCGGGCTGCGGCCTCGCGGGCGGAGTCGGCTGAACTCGGCCCGCAGGGGTGCGCGCTGGCGCAGGCGCCGCGGGACGAGCGGAGGTCCGACTCGGCGGCACGGGCAGTGGTCGACCGGCAGGCACCGAGGCGCCTGCTGACGGTCGTCGCGGTTTCGCGGTGGTCGAGGCAATGGTCGGTCGCGATGACGAAGAACGATCGACCGGCAGCGGCTGTGATGAAGCGGCGCGCGCCGCACGCACACGCGCCTCGGCCTCAGCTCTCCTCTCGACATCCTCCCTCGCTCCGGCCTCGAGCTTGCGGCGCATCGCCTCCTCGCGAGCGAGTCGCTCCGCCTTCTTGGCCACGGCGCGCAGGATCATGTTCAACCCCACCACGATCAGAACGATGATCCACCAGTAGCGGCCCATGGGCGGAGTCTACGCCGACGGAGCGTTCGGCGTGGTCCCGGGCAGCCACTTGGGAAGCGGTGCAGGTCGCGGCGCAACTCCTTCGACCATCGTGAAGCGCACGCCATAGACCGTTTCCAGCACATCGGGAACGAGCACCCGCTCCGTTTCGCCCGCGGCCACGAGTGCTCCATCGCGGACGAGCCAGACCTCGTCGGTCGCCGCCGCAAGGACCAGGTCGTGGGTCGCGAGCAAGACCGAGGCACCAGCCTTCGCCGCATCCCTGATCACCTCGAAGGCGCTCCGAGCCGACGCAGGGTCCATGGCTGCGAAGGGTTCATCGAGAAGGAGCAGGCCGCCGGGCTCATGCTGCGCCATCGCGCGGGCAATGGCCACCCGCTGCCGCTGCCCTTCGGAGAGATCGTGCCAGCGGCGCCATGCAAGCGACGCAAGACCGCAGCGTTCGATCGCCTCGTTGACGCGGCGGGGATTCTCAGGAAGCGCAAATCGACCCAGTTCAACGCACGCCCTCACCGTGAACGCGGCGTCAAGGCCGGGTCGCTGCGGTACAAACGCCAGTCGCTTCGCTCTTGCCATCGGAGGGAGGCGCCGCAGGTCGACGCCATCGTGCCGAAGCTCTCCGCGATCGACGGGGATGCTGCCTGCAATCGCGCCGAGCAGCGTGCTCTTGCCGCAGCCATTGCCCCCGAGCACGGCGACAACACGGCCCGGTCCGACGCCCGCAGAAAGCGGTCCGAGCGTGAAGTGACCTCGACGCACCCGAAGATCGCGGATCACAAGATTCATGGTCCGCCTCCGGGCCGGAAGCGGCGGAGAAGCCAGAGAAAGGCGATCGAACCGAGGATCGCCGTGACCACGCCGATCGGCAGGCGTCCCGCACCGAAGTCGATGGCCTGGCGTACGACATCGGCACCGGCGAGCAGCGTGATCCCTGCGACCGCCGAACCGACCACAAGCGAACCATGTCTCGCCCCGCAGAGCAGGCGCGCCATGTGCGGCGCCACAAGACCGACGAATGCCAATGGCCCGCAAAGCGCCGTGGCCGCGGCTGCGAGCGCTGCGGCGACCGTCAGAAGCGCCAAGCGCAGCCGGGGAAGATCGACCCCCACTGAAATCGCTTCGGCATCGGAGAGTGATGCGGCATCCATCGCTCGACCGAGTCGGACGGCGAGAAAGACACCGATCACGGTCACGCCACCGCTGCACCAGGCGACAAGTCCGGGCGACACCTCGGGGATTCGGCCGAGCATCCAAGCATCAATGCGCCCGCGCGCTTCAAAGGGCAGGAGATGCTGGATGAGGAGCGCGAGCGCCGATGCAAGCGCGGAGACGATGACACCGGCAAGCACAAGCGTGAGGGGCTCAATCACGCCCCGCCGCTGCCCGAGTGCGACCACCAGCGCCAGACTGGCGAGCGCACCCGCGGTGGCCGGAAGGAGCGCCCCGCCCGCCATCAGCCATGCCGCGGCGGGAGAGAGCGTTGCCAGCCAGGTGGCGACCGTCATGCCGAGACCGGCGCCCGCCGAGAGTCCGAGGATGAAGGGCGACGCAAGCGGATTCCTGAGCAGGTTCTGAAGAAGCAGGCCGCTGACCCCGAGCGCCGCGCCGGCGATGGCCGCGGAACTCGCCGCCGTCGCGCGGAGCCTGAGAATGTCCCACTCCTCGGGCCATCCGAAGTGGACCCCCGTCGCGCCTCGCCCGATGAGTGCTCGCGCGACGATGACACCTACGAAGAGGGCCACCAAGGTCGAGATTCCAATCACGCCGCGCCATCGCTGGAGCGCTGGGACCTGCTCCGCATGCGACCGGGATTCGGGCTCGCGGCTCATGGCGCCACCTGCCCCTGTGCAGTCGACACACGCTGGGAGACTTCATGGCGCAGCGACTCGACCGCATCGATGACGCCCGCGCCAGGCTCGAGCAGGCCCGGGTCACTGACCACCAGCACTCGCCCTTCGCGAAGCGCCCTGATAGGCAGTGTTGCGACTCGTGCGGCGAGCGCCTCGGAGCCGATGACCACGACCCACCTCGGATCAAGGCGGCGGGTCTCCTCCACAGAGAGCTCGGGATAGGCGCCGCGCGTGACGACATTCTCACCGCCAAGCGACAGCCAGAGGTCATCGACATAGCTGCCCGGCCCGAAGGCCATCGGGGGATCGGCACCGAAGAGGAGAAGCGCCGGCCCCATGGCCGCGATCGCCTCATCGCGCACGCAGGCGCGATCGAATCGCTCAAGCAGCGCCATGGCCCGATCCGAATCGGCCAGGCCCAGTTCCGACGCGACACCTTCGATCATCATGCGAACCTCATCGAGCCGGTCGAGACGCCAGTCGTGGACCTTCCAGGGCCGCCCTGCGGCAAGACGCCGAATCTCCTCCTGCGGGCCGACCGCCACCGTGCGCTGGAGGAGGATGTGTGAGGGCGCGAGCGCCACCAGTCGTTCAGCGTCCACGGATGCGCCATCCCATGTGACCGCCGCGCTTCCGCTCGTGCGGCACCATGGCGACCGTCCGACGATCCGATCCCCGGCACCAAGGTGCTCGATGGTGGTCGTGATCGCCGGCGAAAGCGAGACGATGCGCAGCGGCGCCGTGCGTGGTTCACCCTGATCGCTCGTTCGGGCGTGGTCCGCGCCGATCGGGCGATCCGGTGCACCTGAAGAGTCCTGAGTTCGCTCGCACGCTGACATCGCCACCACACCTCCCAGCAGCGCAAGGCGAAGGCTTCGGAAGGCAGCGAGCGGGGCTCGAAGGATCTCCGACACGCCGGGCATGGTACGGAGCGACCCGGTGGATGTGCGGCCTGCCACGGCCTTCGCTCCGCCGTACACTTCGGTCATGGCGGTGCGCGAGACGCTGGAACGGTGGATCGTCGGAGACGCACCCGAGAGTGCGGACACGCCGAGTGATCCTGCGCCGATCATGCAACGGACCGCGATGGAACTCGAGCGGGTCGGCGATGCCGCCGAGGCGCTCCGCACCATCCTGATCGAGCAGGAGCGGGAGCGCACCGAGGTCCTGCGAGTCCTTCAGACACTTCCCGAGCCCCTCTCGGCGCTACCTCGCCTGGCCGCGCAACAGGAGTCCTTCGGCGACATGATCGGCCAGGCCCTCGTGCATGCGCGCCAGCGGGATGCGCAGGTTGAAGCGAGCCTGGGCCGCATCGTGGACGGGATCTCCCAGCACACCGATGTCTTTGGTTTGATCCAGCAGCAGCTTGACCTGAATCTTCAGGCGGCCAACGGCGTCGCCGACGGGACCGCTCAGTTGACCGAGGCCGTGCAGTCGCTCACGGCGTCGCACCGTGAGGGAACCAACCTGCTGGCCGAGCTCGTGCGGCGCTCGCAGGAACTCGGCGCCGTACGCGAGCGGAATGAGCGGGTTCAGCGAGCGTGGATGATGGCGCTGCTCGGCATGAGCGGCTTGCTCATCATCTCCGCCCTCATCCTCGGCTGGATGGCGCTGTCGCGGCTCTCCTGATCGGCGCGTATGCTTTCCGTCCCCCAAGGTGGGGTGGCAGAGTGGTTGAACGCACCGGTCTTGAAAACCGGTAAACCCGTCAGGGTTTCAGGGGTTCGAATCCCCTCCCCACCGTTACTTCGCGTGGTCACCACGATCGTGACCGCCATGGCATTCATGACGACGATTGCGATCGCCTCGGCCGGCGCAGGCGCGCCACCGCGATCTCCCCCGCTCACCTTCAAAGATGAGTCGGCTCAACTGTCGCTGCGCGCATCACTCTCGGGCAGCGGACTGCGCCCCTGCCAGACGCGGCGTGACGCATTGGGCGAGGTCACTTCGCGAAGGAAGCGCTCATACTGGCTCTTGAACTCCGCGAAGCGCGGGTTGAAGTACTCAAGGAGCACCCACTTGCCCACGCGGCTGTGCAGATGCATCGAGCGCGCCCGGGGATTCGGGAAGGCCTGCGAGTTGGCCATGCGCCCGGCGAGGCGGCCTTCCGCCGCATCGCTCACCAGTTGCCGCAGCGCCTCGGCGTAGCGACCGTCCTCGCCTTCGTTCAGGAAGTGGACGAGCGCCCAGACCTGCGCGTAGTAGAGAAGCAATCGATCCTTGCCCTGTCGAAGAAACTGCTCTGGGCTCTGGTCGAGGAGCGCCTCGAGCGGAATGAGCATGTCGGCGCGGACGCCGTTGCGAAGCTCTCCGAAGCGCTCGTAGTTCCGCCACGGGAGGAATGGCGAGGAAGAGCCTTCACCGCGACCGGGTCTCACCGCTTCCATCCAGCAGGCGATGCCCTCCTCGAGCCACAACGGAAGTGGATGCTTGAAGGTCGTCTGCGTGTACTGATGCCAACCCTCGTGCGCGAGAATCGTCAGCGTGTCGAAGCGTCCGATGTCATAGAGGATCGCATGACCTTCGGTGGTGAACCCGCCCTTGCCCATCGCGAGGTATGGCCCCGCATTGGCTCCCAGGCGATCACGCGTAAATCTCTCCCACTGAGGCCTCGACCCGAAGATGTAGGTCTGCAGTGGTCGCTCAGGTGGCGGAAGGGCGCCGAGCTCCGAGCGGTAGCGCTCCAGCGCCCGCTCCGAGAAGAGTGAGAGCGTGCGCTCCAGCGAACCGTCGGTCAAAGTGCTGTGAATCAGGAAGTGATCGGTGCGATGAAGTCGCCCCTGGGTCTCCGCGAAGTTCCAAGGCTCGATGATCGCGCTGCCGGGCGCTTCGGCCCGCGGCGCTGGCGCTCGCTCGGCGGTGGGCGTCACCTCGGGATCACTCGCGATCGGCCCGGAGCGCGCCCCAGGCGCGGTGACTGGTGCCGTCACCGGCGGCGCTGCGGTCCCAGTCGCCCCTCCGGAGGGGTGGGAGAGCGATGACACCGACCCGGGACGGGGCATGGAGAGCGACTCGACCGTGACCGCGTCACTGCCGCAGCCCCCGAAGAAGAGTGAACTCAACACGATGGGCGCCGCGGCAATCCCGCCGACGGTGAAGGGACGCGACAAAGGACGGGCGGGCTGCATGGGTGAGTCAGTCGTCGGCGTGGTCCGCACGATGGTTCGAGTGTAGGTCGCGGGACCATGTCGAGCCAGAGGGAACTTCAGGAGATCAGCGCGGCCAGAGACCTCTCGACGGCGGCAAGATCGCTTCGTGCTCCTTCCAGCATCTGTCTCGTCTGTGCAACCACCTCCGGGGGCGCCTTGGCAACATAACCCGGGTTGTTCAGCTTTCGTTCGAAGCCTTCCACGGCGCGCCGAAGTTCATCACGACGCTTGCCGAGTCGATCTCGTTCACCCGCGGCATCGCTCTCTTCGAGCAGCCCAAGGAGGTCGATCTCGCCGCCTTCGAAGACGAGCGGCACGGCTCCGCGTGCACGCTCTGAGCCCGCGCTCCGCTCGGTCACGGCATCGAGCCCGGCGAGTGTCTCGACCACGCCGCCCGCCATGCCGATGAGGGTCACCACCGATCGATCGGCAACGAGTTGCAGGCGCTTCTTCGGCGGGACCTGTCGACTGCCGCGAAGATTGCGAATGAGGTTGACGAGCGTCTGCACCCGCTCGAAGGTCGCGATCGCCTCGGTGTCGAGCAGCGTCGGTTCCACCACGGGCCAGCTCGCCGTGGCGAGAAGTTCGCCCGGAGCGATCGTCAGACCGCGCACCGGAGGACGAGTGGCGCTCGCCGGCCCCACTTCACTCCAGAGCGACTCCGTCACGAAGGGACAGATCGGATGCGCGAGGCGCAGGATCGCATCGAGCGAGCGCAGCAGGATTGCCTCTTGCACCGGGTCACCCCGAATGGTCGGCTTCACGCCTTCGAGGTACCAGTCGCAGAGGTCGCGCCAGAAGATGTCATAGAGCACCTCCACGGCATCGCTGAAGCGGTAGTGATCGATGGCTGCGTCCATCTGACCGATAGCGCGTGCAAGTCGCGAGAGCAGCCAGCGGTCAATCAGGGGTCTCGTCGCGGGGTCGATCGTGGCCGTCGAGCTGGCGCCATCCTGGGCCGCAGCCGAGGCAAGGACGAAGCGCGTCGCATTCCTGAGCTTGGTCGAGAAGTGACGGCCGACATCGAAGCGCGAGCTCGTGTTGAGCGCGAGCGGCACCTCATCGGTCGGCGTGGCCAGGCCGCTCACGAATCCGTAGAAGGAGACCATCGTCCGGCCTCGTTGCGACTGGCTCTCCTGGATGGGCGCGGCGACGCGGTAGCCCGCATCGGTCTCGATGAAGGCCGGAGTGAAGGTCGTCCCCGAGTGAGGATCAATGAGATCGACGGGAAGTCGCACATCCTGCGTGTCGGTGGCGATCTGGGCGAGCACGAAGCGCATCGCGTCGGCACCGTGCGTCCGAATGATGTCGCGAGGGTCGACGCCGTTGCCGAGGCTCTTCGACATCTTCTGCCCGAAGCCATCCTGCACCACGGGATGGATGTAGACATGGCGGAACGGCAGCCGCCCTCCGTTGAAGTAGCGATTGAACATCACCATGCGACTCACCCAGAGCGTGATGATCTCGCGCGCGGTGCAGAGCACCGAACTTGGATTGAAGGTCTCAAGCAACCCTTCCATGCCGAAGCGCTCGGGGTCGGGCCAACCGAGCGTTGAGAGTGGCCAGAGGGCGGAGCTGAACCAGGTGTCGAGCACATCGTCGTCCTGGCGAAAGCCCGCCCGCTCGAGTTCGGGCACCATGGCCTGCTGCGCCTCGGGCACGCAGAGGAGCTCCTCGGCCGCGCCATCATCGCGCCGGCGCACCCGATGGACCAACCCCGCGCGTGACCACGCGCTTTCGACGGGAATCATGCTTCGCCGCAACGCACCCGCCGAGGGTGTCGAGGCATCGGAGAAGGGCGCCCGCGCGAGTGCCGCGGTCGCCTCGGGCGACAGCGCCTCCTCACCCCGAGACCAGACGGGGATGCGGTGCCCCCACCAGAGCTGGCGGGAGATGCACCAGTCGCGGATCTGCTCGTGCCACACTTCGAAAGTGCGCGCATACCGCGGCGGGAAGAAGTGAAGCTCGCCATCACCGGCCGATCGCCCATCCACGCCGATGGTCGAATCACGACTCCGCTGTTCGGGAGCCATCGCACGAAGCGCCGCGCCGCGAAGGCGATCATCGGTCACGAGCACATACCACTGCTCGGAGAGATAGGGCTCGATCGGAACATGCGAGCGATAGCTGTGACCGACGGCATGCCGATAGGGCCGCACCTCTTCGAGCAGTCCATGGCTTCGGAACCACTCAACCACCGCATCACGCGCCCGCTCTCGGGAAAGCCCGACGAAGGACCGCGCCTCTTCGCTCACATCGCTCCAGCCATGACGATCGCTGATCGAGGCGTCAGGCGCCATGATGTTGATGGCGGCCAGGCCGTGGCGCAAGCCGATCTCCCAGTCATTGGGATCGTGCGCCGGCGTCACCTTCAGGAAGCCGGTCGCGAACGCGGCCTTCGGATCCTGCGCCGCCTCGGGCACACCGGCGGCCTCAGCCATGGCTGCGGGCATGACGACATAGTCATCCTCAACGATCGGGATCTCGCGCCCCACGATCGGGAGCTTCACTCGCTTCCCTCGAAGCGCGCGCGCGCGGGGATCGCGAGGATTGACCGCGACCGCGGTGTCGCCAAGCATCGTCTCCGGTCGGGTCGTGGCCACGGTCACATGACCTGAGCCATCGGCCAGCGGATAGCGGAGCGACCACATGAAGCCGTCGATCTCCTCCATCTCGACTTCGTCGTCAGCGAGTGCGGTGCGCGAGACCGGATCCCAGTTGACCAGTCGCTTGCCCTTGTCGATCAGGCCGTCGGCAAAGAGCCGGGTGAATGCGGCCCGCACCGCTGCGGTGCAGACCGGGTCCATGGTGAATCGCACGCGGTCGAAGTCGCAGCTTGCCCCTATGGCGCGGAGCTGCTCGAGGATGGTCGCCTCGTACTCATCCTTCCACGCCTGGACTTGGGCAATGAACTCCTCGCGGGAGAAGTCGCTTCGGCGCTTCCCCTGCTGGAGCAGCCGCTTCTCAACCACGGTTTGCGTGGCGATGCCGGCGTGATCGGTGCCGGGCATCCAGAGCGTGTTGCAGCCGCGCATTCGCGCGCGGCGAACCAGAATGTCCTGAAGCGCGTTGTTCAGCGCATGACCGAGGTGCAGCGCCGCCGTCACATTCGGAGGCGGAATGAAGATCGCGAACGGCGGCCCCTTCGACTGCGGTGCTGGAACGGCGTGGAAGGCCTTCGCCTGCTGCCATCGCTCCGCAACGAGCTGGTCCGCGTCGGATGGGCTGTAGGATTCACGCGCCATGGGTCGCGAAGCATACCGCTCGCGGTGGCGCCATCGTGGACATGGCGTGGCACCGCTCATGACCACCGCAGCGCTCGTTGCGCTCATGGCACCGCTCGGCTGCGAGCGGGAGCCAGCGGCACCCTCGAGCGTCGCTTCCGCCCGCTCGGTCGATGAGTCCGTTCGGGCGGTTGAGCAGTACCTCGCCCAGGGTCGCATGCGCGAAGCGCGAGTCATCTCGGCGCGTCTGGTCGAAGTCGAGCCGGGCAATGCGACGGTCCGCGAGGTGCACGCGCGCGTGCTGCTCTCGGAGGCACTGGTCGATCATCCCGAAGGCCGCGCCCGAGACGCCGCGCTCGGCGAAGCCGCGGAGGCATACCTTGTCGCCCTTTCGCTCGATCGCGAGAACGCAGCGCTGCACCACGCCGCTGGCGTGGCGCTTGACCAGTCGGGCCGCTCGACGGAGTCTCTCGAACTCTACAACCGTGCGTGCCTGCTCGATCCGACGCAGGCCCAGTACGAACTCTACGCGGCGATGGCGTTGCGACGGCTGATGCGACTCGACGAGGCCCGAGCGCGGCTCGATCGGGCCGCCATGCTCTCTCCCGATGAGCCGCTGGTGGCCATCCTTCGCTCCGATGTGGCGCTCGCCTCCGATCGGCCCTCCGAGGCTCTCGAGGAAGCGCAGCGGGCGCGTCGGCTGGCGCCCGGCGAACTGGCGGCGCGAATCGCCGAGTCGAGGGCACTGCGAGCGCTCGGACGCCACGCCGAGTGCGCCGAGATGCTGCTGGCCCTTCCCCGCGCCTCGCGCACCAACGAGGCCATTGCAAGTGAACTTGCCGAGGCGCTCCTGGTGATCGAGCGGCCCAAGGCCGCGGCGCTCGCCTGGGAGGAGGCGCTCTCGGTCGACTCCCGCCGCTGGCGCTCGGCGGTAGGTGCGGGTCATGCGTGGATCTCCGCCGGTGATCTCATCCGCGCGGAGACCTTCCTTCGCCATGCTCAGGGCGTGGCGCCCGGCGAACCGCCGGTCGAGGCGCTGGAAGAGCGCCTCCGTGCGGCGCTCGAAAGCGGCGCGAGCCCCGTGCCATCGGGGCACCCATCACCGCGCGACAGCGCTCAAGCCAAGGAAGCGTCGCAACGAGCGCCCGGGAGTCCTCGCGGTTCGGAGTGACTCGACGAACTTGCCCATTGGCTTGCGCAACGATGCCCAACGGCGCCTGCACCGATCAGCGGAGCCATCGACCACCATCGACCCTGAGCTCCGCGCCGGTCACATACATGGCGTCGACGGAGAGCCAGGCCACGGCTTCGGCGGCATCATCAGGTGTACCGCTCCGGCCCAGCGGGATCTTCGCTTCATAGGCCCTTCGAATGTCGTCCGTCGTCTCCTCGGGCCACGCGACCACCCCCGGATGCACCAGGTTCACGCGGATGCGCGGCGCGAGTTCCACCGCGAGAGAGTGGACCATCTGCGCGAGGGCCGCCTTCGACATCAGATAGGGGGCGAATCCTCGCACGGGCCGCCCCATGACATGCATGTCTCCCAACGCCGTGATCGCGCCGCCGCCCGGCTGTGAACTCCTGGCAAGGGCAGGTGCGAGCAGTGTCGAGAGCGCGAGCGCCGATGCGGCATTGACCTCGAAGTGCTTCAGCGCCGAGTCAGCCAGCCGTCGACCCAGGCTTTGCTTCGACTGAGCGTTGGAGCCGTCATGCTCATCGCTCGCGCATCCGGAGTCAGACGCCAGCGCCACGCCGCTTCGCTCATACATCGAGGCGTTGAGAATGAGTACATCGAGCGACTCGCCCTGCCATCGCCGACCCGCCGCCTCAACCTCATCCGGATCAGAGAGATTCAGCCGTTCACAGGAAACACCCGCCGATTGTCCGCGCACCGCGCTGACCATCGCCGCCGTCTCTTGAAGGCCGCCGAGATCACTCCTCGCCGTCAGGATGAGATCGAAGCCCCGGCGAGCCATGGCCAGCGCAATGCTGCGTCCGACGCGGCGCGAGGCGCCGACGATCACGGCTCGCGCGCTCATGGTCCCGGCGTCTCATCTGAAGCGGATGGGCCAGCACCGCGCTCCTCACCTCGCGCCACCAGCCTTCGCCCCGATTCACGCCATGCATCGACTGGATCGGCAATCAGTGCACGCGGCGCCTTTCGCATGCGGCGCCGATGCATTGAGAGGAAGAGCCACGCCGCGCCCGTCAGCACGATCACGAGCACAAGGGCAAAGAGCAGCGTGGCCGCAAGCATGGTGCGGCCCTGCTCAAGCGTGACCGATGAATCTGGCGTCACGCGGCCGATTATAGGAAGGCCTTCACGACAGCACGACCCGCGCTTCCGACGATGAGGCCGTCGAGCACGCTCCTTCGGCGCGCGGCAATCCGCGGGGCACCCCCCGCACGGTCGATCGCGCTTCGAGCGTAAACTCTCCACTCCCCTCGCCGCATGACCTTCCACGCGCTGGTGCAATTGCGAGAACGGCTACGGCGACGACGCCGCCGGATCGCCGTCATCCTCCTCTCGATCATCGCGGGACTCGCCTGCCTTTGGGGGCTCCTCGTCGAGGGCACACTGCTGCGCATTGTCGTGGCCCGCGCGATTGGTGCTCAACTTGGCGCGACCTGCACCATCGAGAACTTTGAGTGGAATGGCTGGAACCGTGCCATGATCGGGGGACTCTCCGTTCGAGTGCACGACTGGCCGGAGAGTGCATCGGAGGTGCTCACCATTGATCGGATGAGCGCCGACTTCGATCCGATGCCGCTGCTCTGGGGCTCGCTCGCCCTCACGGACATCACCATTGACCGTATGGAAGTGCGCGCGGTCGAACGAGACAACGGCGAGGCGATCAACCTCATGGCGATCACCCCGCCGAGGACGCGCGGCGGCGGGATGCGACCGCCAAGCATCTCAATCCGTCAGCTCTCCTTGCTGGTTGGCGCCGTCACTCCCGGGACCGAGGACACCATCTTTGATCCCGACGCCCGGCGCGAGTTGACGGGAACGCTCACGAGCGACCGGACCATCCGCAACAGGTGGGACTTCCGCCTGGAACAACTCACTCGCTCGACGGCGAAGCCCGCCACGCTCGAAGGGTGGTTCGTGGGCGACGACTTCGAATACTCCATCACCTTGAGCGACTTCGAACTCGATCGCCCCCTGCGACGACTCTTCGCCACACCCATCCGGCAGGTCTGGAACAGCTTCGATCTCACGGGCAACCTCCGGCGTGTGACCATGCAGGGCGATCGGACCACGCCGGTGCGCCAAGCGAGAATCGATGTGCGGGACTTCGAACTGACCATTCCCGATCTCGGCATGGAGGATGCGTGGGCGCGCTTCAGCGATGGCCGCATCGAACCCATGGACAGCGCACCGCGCGTCATCGTCCGCGAAGGAGTCGTCAAGTTCGACAACTGGCGAATCACGCTCGAGCGACTTCAGGGTCAGCTCGGCGGGCCCAAGGGAGCCGACGATGTCGTGCCCGTACCCGTCGAACTCGCCTTCTCGGTGGATCTCAATCGCGGCCGCCTGCGCGACTGGAATGGCGTGTCCGCGGAGGAGTGGGCCGAGGACGCACTGGAACACGCGCCGTTCGATCTTCGATTGACCATTCAGAACCTCTCGGTGCGGGCGACGGAGGAGCGAGCGCCGGTGCTGGAGTTGCCCCGCGCGGCGGCGGAGATCCTGGCGAACTTCATGGTGCGTGAAGGCACGGTCTCGATCGCCGCGCATGTGTGGCGCCCTCCGCCCCATTGGCGAGGCGACGCTCCAGGCCCCACCAACCCGATCGAAGGCCCGATCGCCTCGGAGATTCGCGTGGATGGGGCCGTGTCGATCACCGGCGGACGAGGCGGCTACTTCAACTTCCCCTACGAGCTCACCGATGTCTCGGCGGACATCACCTTCGTCGACGACCTCGTCGAAGTGCACTACCTGCGCGGCCGCGGAAGTCAGGGTGCGGAGATTTCCATCTCCGGCACGGTGCTCGAGCCGGGCGACGATGCGGGAGTCGATCTGCGCATCGTTTCAGATCGCGCACCCATTGATCACTTGCTCATTGACGCGCTGCGCTACTCACCCGCCCAGCGCTTCCTGACCCTGCTCTTCAACCAGCCGGCCTTCGCCTCACTTGAGGCATCGGGGCTCATCACGCGCATGACCGAGGAACTCCAGCAGGAGCGCGATGGGCTCCTCGCACGGGTCAGGGAGGTCGAGCGCAGCGGCGCTCCGCAAGCTGAGATCGATCGCCGTCGCAGCGAGATCGCCGCTGAACTCCCACGAACCTCGCCGGTGGAGTGGCTCGCCAACTTCCGCCCCGGCGGCTGGTGCGGAATCGATCTCAGGGTCCAGCGGGAAGTGGCCGGAGGTGATCACATCGTCACCACGGGGAAGCTCACGATTCTCGAGGCGCTGGCGCTGTGCGAACCCTTCCCTTATCCACTTCGAGTCCGAGGTCTTCCGAACGCCCCGCTCCCCGTCATCACGGTGGATGATGAGAAGATCTCGCTGCCCGCCGAGGGTCTCCCTCTTCAACTTCCCGGTGGCGGTACTGGATTCCTGACTGGTCTGATCGATCTCCCCCGCGACCCGGATGGCGAGCGCGTCGTTCATCCGAGGATCCTCGTTTCGACTGAGAACGATCGCCTCAATCCGCTGCTTCTTGCGGCCATTCCTGCGGATTCGCTCGATGGCCACGCCTTGAGCGCTGCCGATGGCTGGCCGGGCGTGCGGCGCTCCGAAGCCGCGGACTTGTTGGACGCGATCGGTATTGAGGGGCTGCTGGCTGCCAAGGTCGTCGTCGATGGTGATGGACTCGGTGAGATCCTCTGGCGAGTCGAGCTTGATCTGAGCGAAGGACGAGCGGCGCCGAGAGCCACCATCGGTTCGGAACTTGCCGAGAGCGGATTGGAGTGGCCGGAGGGCTTCACGCTCGACCGCTGCGTCGCGAAGATGTCCGTGACCGAAGAACTCGCAACGCTTCACTCCTTTGAAGGATGGTCGGGTGAGGGCCGCGTGACCGCAGAGGCGTCCATCGACCTCAGGGGTGAGGCGCGATCGCTTCAGGCGACCTTCTCGAACATCTCGCCGGGTGAGTACCTCGTGAACCTCCTGCCACAGCATGAACAGGAGCGTGCCCGGGCATTCTGGCGAAGGCACGAACCAGCCGGGGTCTTCGACGCCGAACTCGACTGGCGCCGAGATGGCGAAGGTCGTCGCACTCGCACGCTTCGTGTGCAGCCTGATCGAATCTCCTTCCTTGCAGGCTCGGTCGATACGCCAGCCGATCCACCCGTGGAGCGAGTCCACTTGAGTCGACGGGCGGGCGACCTTCAGATCGTCGAGCGCGTCCTCGAGGTGCGCGGCCTGCGTTTTGACATCGATGAGCCGGGCGAGCGTCGCTCGGGCCTCCTCATCGACGGCATCTACGGCGCGGAGCGAGGCGCCCCGGTGCGTGAACTCGGCGCCGCGTGGACCGAGGCACGCTTCGACTCGCCGCTCCTCTATGAAGGCCTGTCGCTCTCCGGTGCAACCGATGTGCTCGACCTGATGCATGCGTGGCGCCCGAGAGGTCAGTTCGACGCCATGCTTTCCACGGTCATGCACCCCGCGCTGGGCGAGCCCGCGTGGCGCATCCGGCTGGAACCGAGGGATCTCACGGTCGAGTCATCGGGCGTCACCTCGGAACTGCGCTTCATCGAGGGTTCGGAGCCGATCTTCATCGACCGATCGATCCTGTCCATGCCCGAGTTGAAGATGGAGACAGCGCACGGTCGCCTTCATCTCTCGGGATCGGTTCCTCTCGAGGCTGCACCACGGGAGCACGCACTCGACATCGCCTATGAAGGCGGGCGTGTCGGCGCGCCGGAGCTTCTGCTGGTGGGCGAGCGGGTGCGTTCCGCGTTCGAAGCGATGGATCTTGCCTTCCACGGTCCAACGCGCTTGCGCGATGCGACCCTGGTCTTCGCCCCAGGCGCGGAGATGGAGGTCGCGCGCTTCACCGGCGTCCTTGAGTCAACTCACGCATCCTTCACGACGGGAGTGCCATTCACCGAAATCGAGGCGCGGGCGACCATCGATGTGCGTCCCTCACGATCGACTTCGATTCTCGTTCAGACGCCATTCTTCAAAGTCTGGGGTCACGAGGTCCGTGACGCCTTCGCCGAGGTGATCTACGACACCGAGGCTGGAAGCGTGCGGGTGCCCCAGCTCTACGGGATGCTTGCCGGTGGTTCGGCTTCCGCGACCGTGCGCGTCAATCTCGAGTCGGAAGCCGATGATGACGGAACCTACGAGGTCTCGGTGCGCCTCGTCGGCGGCCAGTTGAGCGAGCTGCCTGCGGGCGTTCCCGAGGAACTCGATCCCGTGCGATCGAGCATGCTTGGGGCCGGCGCACGGGGTCGGGTGGACGGCGAGGTGTCCGTCGGCGGCCCCATCGGGCGCTCGCAGGAACGCGTGGGCCGGGGTCGAGTCGAGATCCGCGATGGGCGAATGGCTGAACTGCCGATCACGATGAGTCTGCTCCAGGTGAGCCAGTTCATGCTTCCCCTCAGCACATCGCTCGATTCCGGTGATATCCGATTCCACATCTCCGGAGACCTTCTCATCTTTGACCGCTTCGATCTCACCTCGCCTTCGATCGAGTTCAACGGAAAGGGCGACCTGAACCTTCAGAACGATGAACTCGCGCTGCGCTTCCGAAACCGCGGTACGGTTCCGCTCTGGCGCGACCTCTTCGGCGCTGTCTCTGACACACTCTTTGCCATCGATGTCACGGGCCCGATGGCCAACCCTGTCGTCTCCGTGGCGCCGCTTCCACCCTTCAACCGCCCCCCGGATCAGAGTCGGCGCGGCACGACACCATGACTCATCCCTCTCCCCAGGAGCGCGCCCTTCGCGACGCGATCGCATCGTTCGTCCGTGAGTCAACTCGCGGCGCCGGACGCGACGCCGGTTCTCTCGGCCACCGCCGCGCGCTGGCTTCCGATCTCGTGCGCACCACGCTTCGCCTGGTGAACGAGGGCTTCGACATCGCGCAGTTGCGACTGATCTCGCTCGCCGTGCGCGAGATGCGCAGCGCCTACCAGGTGTTCAATCGATATCGGGGCGTGCGCAAGGTCAGCATCTTCGGCTCCGCCCGCACGCCGCCGGATCATCCCGACTATGTCGCCGCGCGCGACTTCGGCGCGGCGATCGCCGCCGAGGGGTGGATGGCCATCACCGGCGCTGGCGACGGCATCATGCGAGCCGGTCATGAGGGACCGCAGCGAGAGGCGAGCTTCGGACTCTCCATCCGGCTTCCCTTTGAGACGAACGCCAATGAGTTCATCCAGGGCGATCCGAAGCTTCTCGACTTCCGCTACTTCTTCACGCGCAAGCTGATGTTCGTGAGCCACTCCGACGCCGTTGCGGTCTTCCCCGGCGGCTTCGGCACCATGGATGAGATCTTCGAGGTGCTCACGCTGGTCCAGACGGGGAAGAGCCCGATCGTGCCGATCGTGCTCGTCGAGGGCGCTGGAGCGGATGGCGCACCGCTCGGCTACTGGCCGCGCTGGGAGCATGGCTGCGTCGACAACCTGCTCCAGCAGGGGTGGATCAGTCCCGAGGACCCCGGCCTCTATCAGGTGGCGCAGTCGCCGCTCGATGCCGTCGACAGGATCCTGCGCTTCTACCGACGCTATCACTCGAGCCGCTATGTCGATGAGCATCTCGTCATTCGAATGAAGCGTCCGTTGAGCAGCGCCCAGGTGCTCCAACTCGACCATGAGTTCAAGGCACTCGTTCGCAGCGGCGCCATGACACAACAGGGCCCGCTCGAGCAGGAGGATGAGTTCCCGCAATTGCCGCGACTCGTCTTCCACCACACGAAGCGCGCCTACGGTCTGGTTCGGAAGCTCATCGATCGCATCAATGAGTTGCCCGAGGAGCATGTCCATTGGCCATGAGTCGATCATTCCAATCTGGTGCGGTCGTGGTCATGCTCGGCATGGCGGCCGTGCTGATGGCATCGCCCGGATGCGAGGAGCCGGAGCGCGTGGTCATCGCCCCGGTGCCCTTCGCTCGCGCCGACGATCTCTCGACCACGCGCGTGCGAGGTGGTGACAATGGTCTCGAAGTGGTGCATTGGATGGCCCCCGCCGATGCCACGCATGTGGCGGGTGTCCTCTCCGAGCACGGTCGCGGCGGCACTCTTCCACCCGAAACGATCGATCGACTTCGCCGGAACGGCTTCGTTGTCGCCGAAGTTCCAACCGAGAGCCTGCCGTCATTGCTGGCGGAGCTCGGCGGCACTCTCTCCGATGTCAGGAACTGGCACGGCCAGATCCCGGAGTGGCGCGAACTGCTCCGCGCGACTCCGCGCCCCGGCGCAGCGATCTACACGGGCGATCGCGTGCAGCCCCTGGCTGGAACCTCGCTTCGACTGGCGGTGCGCGGCTGGACGGTGCCGATGGAGGATGGCGGCCTCTTCTGGCTCGAGATGATCCCCCACTCCGTCGGTCAGGATGGCTCATCGACGGCGATGATCTCTTCGCTTGCTCCACGCTCCCGACTTCGCGGCACGCCCTTTCCCGATGCCGGGCTCTCCGTCGTGCTCGATCAGGGGTGGTCGCTGATCCTCGCCCCCGAACCGCCGCCACCTCCGATGGCGCGCACGACCGGTCCTGAAGTGGATCCCCCCGTCACCCTCGGCGCACTCCTTATGCCCGTCGAGGAGTTGCCCGAGATCGAGGGGCGGCCGCTCCAGCGGCGAACGCCCGTGCACCTCTTCATCGCACGGCTGCCCGAGTGGCTTGTTCCGATGCCCGGGAGCGAGGAGGTCGCTCGACCATGACGCGGGTCGTCCGTCCACCCCCATGGCGCGAGCGGGTTCGCCGGCGACGCTTCCGGCGCGTCCCGCCACTCTCCGTGGCGCCCACGCTGCTGACACTCGGGAACCTCCTCTGCGGATTCGCGGCGATTCACTATGCCGCCCTTCCGATCGGACCGAGCCAGCTCTTCGGCTGGAGCACACTCACGGTCGCGGGCGCCATGATCTTCCTCGCGATGTTCTTTGATGCGCTCGATGGCACGGTCGCGCGACTGACCCGCTCAGCCAGCGACTTCGGAGCGCAGCTCGATTCGCTCGCCGACATCGTGAGCTTCGGGGTCGCGCCCGCCTACATGATGATGCGGCTCGTCAGCCACTACTACGGTCCGGGGTGGACCGAGACGATGGGCGGCGCTCCGAGCATTCTGGGCCCCGACGCCGACAGCACCTATGGCAAGATCATCTGGGCGATTGCCGCGATCTATGTGAGCTGCGCGGCGCTGCGCCTTGCGCGATTCAACATTGAGACACCCGGCGTGGCCGAGGAAGATCACCGCTCCTTCCGAGGATTGCCTTCACCCGGAGCCGGCGGCACGGTGGCGAGCCTCATCGTGCTTCATCAGCACCTGCTGGTGAAGACCTTTGCGGAAGTGGCCCCGCCGGGATTTGCAAGGGCCTCGAGCCTCTTCATTCCGCTGGTCACCATCCTCTGTGCAGGAGCGATGGTGAGCCGCATCCGCTACGCGCATGTCGTCAACCGCTATCTGCGCGGGCGGCGGAGCTTCCGTTTCATCGTGTTGCTGGTTGTTCCGCTCGTGGCGGCCATCCTGTGGCTCCAGGTGACCATGGCGATTGCGTTCGTGCTCTATGCGCTTTCGGGTCCGTGGGGCGCACTCATGCGCCGCAACCGCGCGACCGTGGCGATGGCAGCGGAAGCGTCGGGTCCACTCCCACCATCCGGAGTTCCGGGGCAGCCGCCCGGCCCGTCGGACGCCCCGCGCGTGGGTGGTTCGCGTGAACCGACTGGTCGCGAACGCTGATCGTCGAGCCTCTTGAGGACTTCATCCGTGCAACCCGTTTCATCTGCCCCACGGTCCGCTCCTGAGTCGACTTCCGGTCGCTTCGGCCGCTTCGGCGGCCGCTATGTGCCCGAAACGCTCATGCCGGCGCTTGAGGAACTTGAAGCCGCCTATGCGACGGCTTCTGAAGACCCCGCGTTCCAGAAGGAACTCGAGGAGCTTCAACGCGACTTCGTCGGGCGCCCGACGCCTCTGGCTCCCGCGGATCGCCTTTCGGCCCACGCGGGTGGCGCGAGGATCTGGCTCAAGCGCGAGGATCTGGCTCACACCGGGGCGCACAAGATCAACAACACGATCGGCCAGGTGCTGCTCGCTCGGCGCATGGGCAAGAGTCGCATCATCGCGGAGACCGGCGCCGGCCAGCATGGAGTGGCGACGGCCACGGCCTGCGCCCGATTCGGCATGGCGTGTGAGATCTACATGGGCGCCGAGGATGTTCGACGCCAGGCGCTCAATGTCCACCGGATGCGCATGCTCGGCGCGAAGGTCGTCGAAGTCACCACGGGAAGCCGCACGCTCAAGGACGCGACGAATGAGGCGATGCGCGACTGGATGGCGTCGGTCGGGAAGACGCACTACATCCTCGGTTCGGTCGTGGGCCCCCATCCCTTTCCGACGATCGTGCGAGACTTCCAGAGCGTGATCGGCCGGGAAGCACGCGCGCAGTGCATCGATCGACTCGGGCGACTTCCGAACGCCGTTGTCGCTTGTGTGGGCGGAGGTTCGAACGCGGCCGGCATCTTCTATCCCTTCGCCCGCGACCTCGAGGTTGCCCTTGTCGGCGTGGAGGCGGGTGGCCATGGGGCGACTCCCGGAGCCCACGCCGCACCGCTCTCATTCGGTTCCCCCGGCGTGCTGCACGGCTCGTTCAGCTATGTGCTTCAGGACTCCTTCGGACAGACGGCCGATGTGCACAGTTGCTCCGCCGGTCTCGACTATCCCGGCGTCGGACCGGAGCACAGCTTCTGGCGCGATTCGGGCCGCGTGCGCTACACCGTGGCAACCGATCGCGAAGCGCTCGCGGCGTTCGATCTGCTTGCGCGCCTCGAGGGCATCATCCCCGCGCTCGAGACCGCTCATGCGGTGCACGGGGCCATCGAGCTGGCGCGGTCACTCCCGCGCGACGCGCATGTGCTGATCAATCTCTCCGGGCGCGGCGACAAGGATGTCGCTGAAGTCATCCGGCTCACTTCAGCGCCGGCGTGATCCCACCGACGCATTCACGATCGGTGCCAGCCGCGAGATGCAGAACGCATTGATCGCGCGAAGGGGGCGCGTGCTGTCGGCGCTCCGCGTGCATGCGGTCACGCGAGGTCAGGGCGCGTTTGGCGCAGTCGCTGCCGGGGGCGTCGCTGGAGTCTCATTTGGCGCACGCGGTCCACTTGCGGGGCCGGGAGTTGGCGACGGCGATGGTGTCGCCGATCCCGCGGCGGGCGAATCTGGCGCAAGACCCCAGAGGGCCGTCGGCCCCGGCCTCGGCGCGGCGGGATCGCCCTTCGGCACGACATCAATCACCAGTGGACGATGATCGCTTGCATACCCGGGCGGATGAGGATCGCTGCGCCAATCCCACCCATCGGGAGGAGCGAGCGTGGCGAGCACGAAGAAGCTGCGTGGGACCATCGACTCTCGCATGGCGGGACTGAGCAGGATGTAGTCGATGACTCGGCCGCTCGAGTGGGTCAGGTAGGCCTCGCGCGGCAGGTTGCGATCATGTCGCTCCTCCCACGCGTTGAAGAGCCCTCCGAACTGAGGATCGAGGTAGATCTCGAGGCTCTTCTCCCGAGGTCCCGCGTTGAAGTCGCCCAGCACTGCAAGTCGGGCCTGTGGTTCCTCGGCCAGCCGCTCGCGCACGAGGCCGATGATGGCGAGCGCCTCCGCCTCCCGATGGAAGCGGAAGTTCCGCCCGCCCGCCTTGTGATGCACCACAAAGAACTCGAGCACTCCGCCATCGGCGATCTGCACCTGAGCAAAGAGAGGGCTGCGCTGGAACTTCTGCCCCTGGTCTTCCTCGGGATCGCTCCATCCCTCACCGACACGCTGCCCGAGCGTCGGCTGGAGATCGAGGTCGGGCCACACCTTGTGACGCACGATGGGAAAGCGGCTCAGAATGCTCTGCTCGATACCACGGAAGTAGCCGACATCTTCGGACGCCATGTGCTCGTAGCCCATCTCTGCGAGGTAGCGATCCCGGAACCATCGCAACGCATCGAGGCTCTCGACCTCCTGGAGACAGAGGATGTCCGCGTCGATGGCACGGATTGCTGCAGCGATCGCCTGACAGCGATCATCAGGGGTGGCCATCTTGATGTCGTCGAACTCGCCTGAAAGCGTCGGATCGTCGACATCGTCGAAGAGGTTCTCGACATTGAACGAGGCGATCCTGATGGTCCCCTCTCGACGCGGCAGCGGCTTCTCAATCCCGTAGCGCACGCCTGCGCCGCGCTTCTCCCCGGGCCCCGACTCACTTCTCGGAGCGCGCGGCGCATCAGACTGGCGCGGCGACGAAGAGCCTGCGCCGGGCGAGCCTCCCGCCGGGGGAGTTCCCGGCGCTGCGCCCTGGAGTGCCATCACCAGTGATGTGGTCGACAGAAGAGCAACGGCCCCGGCGAGGCGTGCGAGGGTCCAACGGCGTGGGAGCACGAGCATCGGCATGAGGTGAAGGGTACAGCGCCGGCTCCCCGCTGACGGCGATGCGGCGATCACGCTACTGTCTTCGGAGTGCCCGGAGCCGAGTCCAGCAGCCGACGCCGATTCGCCGCCTATCTCCGGCGCGTCCGCGAACGCCGCGCGAAGTCGGCGCCAGCCACGATCACGCGGGAGGGTTCGGAGCGCAGCCACCGCCGCGCCCGCTCAGCGTGGGCGCTTGTTCGAGCGTTTGTCGGGCTCCTTGCGCCGCATCGGACCGCCATCACTTTCGCGCTCGGCACCCTGACCTTTGCCACCATCGTCGGCCTCGTTCCACCCGCCGCCACGAAGTTCGCCGTCGACAATGTCTTCCTCGGCGATCCACTTCCGCCCGTGATTGCGGAGCGGCTGCCGAGCGCCATCGTCGATGATCGCTTCAATCTGCTGATCGCCCTGAGCGTGGGCGTGATCCTTCTCTCGGTCGCCAGGGCGCTCGTCCATCTGGCAGGGCGCTGGCAGGCGACTCGCGTGACGAAGCTCCTCCAGAGTGACATGCGCCGACGGGTCTTCCAGCACTCGGTTCACCTTCCGCTTGATCGGGTCTATGCGCTCAAGTCGGGCGGCGCCGCGAGCCTCATTCGCGAAGATGCCGGAGGCATCGCCGAACTGCTCTTCAGTCTCATCTACAACCCCTGGCGCGCCGTCATCCAGCTTCTCGGTGTGCTGACGATTCTCGCCTTCACCGATTGGCGCCTGCTGCTCGGCTCCCTCATTCTCTTTCCGATCGTCTGGCTGACCCACCGGACCTGGATCGGGAGGATTCGCCCGATCTTCCGCGACATTCGCGCGCAGCGCAGCGACATCGATGCACACGCTGCCGAGGTCTTCGCTGGAGTGCGCGTAGTCCGCGGCTTCGCGCGTGAGCGCAGCGAAACGCGCCGCTTCGCCACGGGAACGCACCTGATGGCTCGCCAGGAACTGCTCGCGTGGTGGTGGAGCCGAGGCATCGAACTCGCCTGGGAGCTGATGATCCCCATTGCGAGTGCGCTCCTCCTTCTCTACGGCGGCTGGCAGGTGCTCCAGGGTCGGCTGACTCCCGGCGACCTCGTCCTCTTTCTCACCTACCTCGTCATGCTTCTCGGGCCACTCGAGGCGCTGGCGACGAGCGCCACCTCGCTCCAGACGAATCTTGCAGGCTTCGATCGCGTGCTCGACCTCCTCGGCGAATCGCGCGAGCTGCCCGATCGGCCCGGAGCGCGAGTGCCCGATTCGGCGCGCATCCGAGGAATCATCGAGGTGCGCGATCTTCACTTCAAGTATCCCGGCGCCACCGAGGAAGTCCTGCGCGGCGTCTCATTCCGCGCCGAAGCCGGTGAGATGGTCGCCCTCGTCGGTGCGAGTGGCGCCGGCAAGACGACGCTCTGCAACCTGATCGCACGAATGTTCGACCCGACGGCCGGTGAGATCCTGCTTGACGGCACCGATCTCCGCGACTGGACGCTCTCGGGCTATCGCTCGCTGCTGGGGATCGTCGAACAGGATGTCTTCCTCTTCGATGGCACCATCGCGGAGAACATCGCCTTCGGTCGGCGCGATGCGACGGCCGCTGAGATTGCCGCCGCCGCCCGTTCTGCCGCGATCGCCGACTGGATCGAGTCCCTGCCCCAGCGCTACGAGACTCTCATCGGCGAGCGCGGGGTGCGCCTCTCGGGAGGTCAGCGGCAGCGGATCGCCGTGGCGAGAGCCATCCTCGCCGATCCACGACTGCTCATCCTCGATGAAGCGACCAGCAACCTCGACAGTGAGAGCGAGCGACGCATCCAGGAGGCGATCGCCTCGCTCGTGCGGCATCGCACCACCTTCGTCATCGCCCATCGATTGAGCACCATCCGTGAGGCCGATCGCATTCTCGTGCTCAAGGGTGGTCGCGTCGTCGAGGAGGGAACCCACGACGCACTGCTCGCGCGGGGCGGCATCTACAGAGACATGGTGGCCGCCCAGACGGCGCGCCCCGAGCGCGAGGCCTCCCCCGCCCCCAACGCCTTCGAGGCGACCGGCGCCGCGGTTCAGGATGCAGCGAGCGACGGCGGCACTTCGACGAGCGCCTGATCGGCGATGGCCACCACGCGATCGCCCACAGCGGCCTCCACGCGCACGCCACGGCTGAATCGCGTGAAGGCGGGCAGAATCGCTCGCTTCACACCGATGACGAAGCATGGGAGAAGGAGCCTGTCAACCCTGCCCTCGATGCGCACCATCGGGTGAAGATGACCGCCAAGCAGATAGCCTTCGTCGCGCGCTTCCGGCTCATGGAGACAGATGAACGGTCCCTCACGGACCTCCGAGGCGAGACGCGTGACCTCCCACGCTTCGGGAAGTTGTCGAACGGTCGCTTCGTGATTCCCAGGGACAAGTTCGACCAGGCCGGCGAAGGTGCGTCGCCACTCTGTCACCCGGTCGATGACCTCCGCAGTCAGGCCGCTCCGATGATGAACGAGGTCGCCCAGCACCAGCAAGCGCGCCGCATTGATCTCCTTCAGCAGGCGATGAAGCCGCTCGAGTGTCTCGTCAATCACACCGATCGGCACGGGAATGCCCAGTTCGAGCAGGGCCTCTTCCTTGCCGAGGTGCAGGTCCGCGACCACCAGCGTCCGCCGAGAGGGCCACCAGAGCGCTCGCTCGGCGCGGAGGTGAACCTCTTCACCGCCGAGACTCAGGACACACTGCGATGGAAGGGCCGATGTGACGCTCACGAGCGGGAGCGTAGGGCCGTCGAGCGCCGTCGGGGCGCTCGTGCCGTCGGGGCGCCCGCACCAGGTCCCGCCACGGCTTCGGAGAGGAGCGCCGCCAACCGATCACCGAGGGACTCAGTCGACAGCGAAGTCACGCCAGTGCGCTCGGCAATGAGCGGCCACGCGAGCGGTCCCGGCTGAATCATGCGAACGAGGATGCGCGGCTCCCGGCGAAGTCGCTCGAGGGTGCGGACCAGTCGATCCTCCTCGAACTGCCTCTCAAGCACCTCTCGTTCGGCCTGCTTCAGCAGCGGACTGGTCGGTTCGAACTCGCGGAAGACCTGGTAGAGCAGCGACGCGCCTGCATGAAGCTGCCTCGCCCCGCGATCACCGGCAATGTCCCGCTCCTGCACCAATCCAGCCACCCGCGCGATCTCACGGAATTGGCGCAGCGAGAGATCACCCGCGAGCACCGCTTCGCGGAGATCGTCCACGAGACCGTCGGTCGACCAGAGCGACGCATCATCGACGAGGCGCTGCGCCAAGTCGTCGGTCGAACGCGTGAGCAACTCGAATCCGAAGTCGTTGATCATGATGGTGAAGGTCGCCGGCACCCGCCGTCCGAGCCGGAGCGCGAGGAGTGCGGCGAGTCCTTCATGCACCAGGCGTCCCTCGATGGGATAGACAAAGAGATGCGACCCCTCATCGGTGACGCATGCCTCAATCAGCGTCTCTCCGGGGCGAGGCAACCGGCTCCGCCGCGCTTGCGCTTCGAGCACCGGCCGGGCGGCCTCAACCTCCGGCGGCCCGGGCTCACCCGTGGCGATCCGGTCGAGCATGCGCCTGAGCGACGCTGAGAGCGCCGAAGAGAGCGGGAATCGACTCCCCGCCCATCGGGGGGTGAGCGTCGCTGACTTCCGCTGCGGGCGCACCTGGGCCGTCATCTCGTGAACGCGAATGAACTCAAGGGCACGACCGGCGAAGATGAAGCCATCACCAGGCCTGAGTCGGGCGACGAAGTCCTCTTCGATCGTCCCCAGCTTCCTGCCACCTCGCAGCGCCACCGTCATCACGGGCTCGCTCGAAATGGTGCCGACATTGAGGCGATGGGTCCGCGCCGTTCGCGCGTCACGCACCAAGTGCACTCCATCCGGCTCGCGGCGAACCCGCCGATATCGCTCGTACGCACGAAGGGTGCGCCCACCGTCGGTCACCACCCCGACCGCCCAGTCGAACTCCTCGCGCGACAGCGTGCGGAAACTCCACGCGCGGCGCACCTCCTCGAAGAGCGCGTCGGGCATGAAACCTCCACCGGTGGCGACCGTGACCAGGTGCTGAATGAGACAGTCAAGCGGCAGCGACGAGGCGGGGCGTGCTTCAACTTCGCCACGGGCGATCGCCTCGCGCGCGGCAGCGATCTCAAGAAGTTCGAGCGCATGAGTGGGCACGCAGAGCACTCGACACGCGGCGCCTGGGCGATGAGAGCTCCGGCCCGCCCGCTGAAGAAGGCGCGCGACCCCCTTGGGTGAGCCGATCTGGACGACGCGCTCGACCGGCGCGAAGTCGACGCCGAGATCGAGGCTGCTCGTTGCCACCACGATTCCCAGGCTTCCATCCTTGATGCCCGCCTCCACGCGACGCCTCACATCGAGGGCGATTGAGCCGTGATGCAGCCCCATCCGGCCGTGCCACTGCGGCCGGATCCGCATGATTTCCATGAACCAGCGCTCCGCCTGCGAGCGCGTGTTGGTGAAGATCAGCGTGCTCTGGTCGGGATCGAGCTGGCGGCAGAGCGGTTCGACCATCGCCAGCCCCATGTGACCGGTCCATGGCATGGCTTCGATCGATTCGGGGAGGAGCGACTCGACCACGACCTCGCGCGTCGGTCCGCCCTCGATGATCAGCGGCTCCCGCTCCGTGCCGACAAGATGCTGTGCGGCGTCCTTCGGCCGTGCGACGGTCGCCGACAGCCCCAAGATGACCAGCTCCGGTCGCCATCGCGACAGGCGCGCAAGCGCGAGTTCGGTCTGGACCCCTCGCTTCGTGGGCATGAGTTCATGCCACTCATCGACAATGACTGCTTCCAACCGAGCAAAGAGCTCCGCGGCGCCCTCTCGGCAGAGGAGCAGCGAGAGGCTCTCGGGTGTCGTGATGAGCACCTCGGGCAGTCGCTCGCGCTGCGCCGCTCGCTCGCGCGCCGAAGTGTCGCCGGTGCGCGAGCCGACCGTGAACGGCAGGTCCATTGCCTCAATCGGCGCCCTTAGCGCAAGCTCCGTGTCGCGCGCCACCGCGCGCAGCGGTGTCACGAAGAGAATCCTGACGCCTCGTTCAGACTTGGGCAGCGTGCGTCGACGATCACTCGCACCCTCGGGGCCGAGGCTGTCGATCAAGCGCGAGAGAGGACCGAGATAGGCCGCGTGCGTCTTGCCTGCGCCGGTCGGAACATGCACCAGGCCGCTGCGACCGTCTCGTGAGGCCCTCCACGCCTGGCGCTGGAACTCCCATGGCGTCCAGCCGAGCGCGTCGAACCAGCGATCAATGCACGCCAGGCCGGGTGACACGGCACTCTCTCCCTTGGATGCCCGACGCCGGTTCATGTCCGCTGCGGCTCACCCTGCCGGAATCGGCGCTCGGCCCTTGCATAGACGATGCTCGTTCCCACCATCAGGAGCCCGACCACCAGCAGCGCGCCCACACGAGCGAGCGTGGCCGCATGCTGCATGTCAATCAGCAGCACCTTGCATGCGGTCACGGCGAGAAGCAGCAGCGCCGCCCAACGCAGCGCCACCAGCCGCCACGAGAAGCCGACGATGACCGTCACCACCGCAAGGCTCGCCCAGAAGGCGCTGATCGACGCCTGCCGCAAGGTGGCCACGCTCTCGAGGTCAGGCGCAAAGTGCGGCACAAGCCGAGCGAGATCCCATGAACCTGCCACCAGAACGACCGCCATGAAGGCCAGCGCCATGACCGCATCGCGTCGACGCCAGAGCGCTACGCCGAGCGCGGCGAGCACGAGCGCCGCCGTGGCATTCATGGAGTTGGCCATGGGCACATCTCCGATCACGGCACCGCGCGGGGCCATCACGAGACCGCTCCAGAGCCACGCCACCGCGGCCCAGAGCGCCGCACCGCGCGACAGGTGCGATGAGAAGCCGGGCCGCAGCACCACCTGACCCGCACAGGCGGCGAGCCCCGCGAGTGCGGCGACTACTGCCAATTCCATCGCCGAATCCATCCCACTCCTGCCTCGCATCGGCACCAACGATTCGATGAGCGCCATGCTCAGCAACGGAACAAGCACGAGAATGAGCGGCCGCGCGCTCCAACGATCGGCTCCAGAGGCGACGACACCCAGCGCGAGAAGGAGCGCGAGCGACCGAAGCGACGAGGAACCCGACGCGTCCAGAACCGCCGCAATCGCCACCATGACGACGGCTCCGACCACGAGCATCGCCCCTGCTTCCGCCACTCGTCGCGCACCGCGATCGCCGTGGAGGCGAGCGATGATCATGCACACCGCGGGCAGCATGACCGCCACGACGAGGCCCGAGCCACCGCCATCGATGGCGAGGGCGAAAGCGCCCCAGGCGAGAAATGCCGCGAGCGCCGGGATGGCCCGAAGCGCTGGGTTGCTCACGCCCCGAAGCGCCGTAAACGCCACCATGGCCGCCACCGTCACGACACACGGAACCCACCACTTGGGCGCGAGGATGATCGAAGCATTGCGAAACCCCGGGAGTGACCACTCGACGAACAGCGTGCCGAAGCCCAAGTACCGGCTGGCCACAGCGAGCCACGAGGCGACCGCAGCGGCGGGAAGGAGCGCAAGCGCACCGAGGACGACGAGCACCCTCGAGCCCGTCCGAGCCGCAATGATCACCGTGGCCGCGCCCATGATCGCCCACGCGAAGCTCGCGGCTTCCGCCGACATGAGAAGCGCCAACGCCACACCGACAAGCGCCACTCCGAGAATCCTGAGAAGCGACGACAGCGCTGCCGTCGGTGCCTGCGCCGGTCGCACGCTCATCGCGCTGAGCTGAGCCGCCGTGGCCAGCGTCAGGACCGCCTGCCCCAGGGGCAGCCATGCCCACAGATCGCGCCACCCCGACCACGCCCCTGCGAAGAAGAAGGACGCCCCGACGGCGAAGAGGGTGGCGACCGTGATGACGACGCCGTCACTGCTGATCGAGTCCATCGCGCGACCGACGCGCGTCGCCTCTCCCCGTGTCGCGTCCGCTTCGTCGCGAGGATGAGCGTCCGCAAGCTCCCCGGTGTCGATCTGCCTCCGCTCTTCGGTCACGGTTGCAGCCACCGTCGCTGCAAGGAAGAGCCCCCATGAGAGCACCACAAAGAGCTCCGCTGTGAGGGATGGTGTCCACCCTCGCCACAGCAGGAGGACGGAGAGTGTTCCGTGCAGGACAAGGGTCAACGCCCGAAGCGCCCGGCCACCCGGACCTGCATGGGCGAGGACAAGGGACATCGCCAGCACGGCCACCAGATACGCCGGCGCCGTGACCGTGTGCTCCATCCGGAGAATGCCCGCCGCCAGCGGAACGAGATAGGCGCCGAGGATGCTGACGACACCGACCGATTGCAATCCTGATCGCCGCGAGACGATCACTCCGAGGGCGCAGGCGAGCAGGGCATTGAGCGCCGCCCCGCCGGGTCCATAGACCTTCATGACATTGGGCTGTGTCCCCGCGGCGACAATGACGAAGAGCGACCCGACGCCAGCCGCGAAGAGACCGGCCGCAGCCGCGCGCCCCCAGCGATGACGAGCAAACTCACCGAGCCCGATCAGCAGCAGCGCCCCCGCTGTCGCCGCGGAGAAACGCCCGAGGCCACCCAGGCGCTGGAGCCAGCCCTGGTCATAGGCGTACTTCACGAAGACGCCCGCCGCGAGCATGACCAGCAGCGCGCCGATCCACGCGGCCAGTCGACCGCCGACCAGCTGTTCGGAAAGCTCGGGCCCACCGCGTGCTCGACGCGCCTCGACGGCGGGGTCCTGTCGAACGCCGAGCTGCGCTGCCACGAGCGGTATTGCCGACGCAAGTGGCGGCGCGTGGCCCGACTGTGATGGCGCAACCGACGCAAGTGGCGGCGCGTGGCCCGACTGCGATGGCGCAACCGAAGCAAGCGGCGGCGCGTGGCCCGACTGCGATGGCGCAACCGAAGCAAGCGGCGGCGCGACGGCCGCAAGAGGAGGCTGCGCGGGCGCGCTTGGCGGCTCGTGCTCAGCCAGCAAAGGCGCGGGCCCAGTGAGCGGCGGCGGCGGTGGTGGCGGTGCATGATGGTCCCCGCGAGCGTCACCGAGGCGCTGCTCCAACCGCTCGAGTCGTGCCTCGAGCTTCCGGAGCGCCTCCTCGATGGAGCGTTCATCCATGCCCTGAGAGCATGCCAGAGGCCGGGTCCTGCTGCAAACTCCCGCTCACTCGGCCGCGCCATTCGCGGCGCCCTGAGCGATGAAGCTTGAAGCTGTGCCACTGAATCGCCGTGACGAGGAGCAGGCCCACAGGATGGAGCACCACCCCGACCAATGACTGCCGGAATCGCCTCGCCAGAAGCAGCCGACTTCCAAGGGCTAATCCGATCGCCGTCAGGGCCAGCGCCATCTCGGGCGCCTGCCAGTGGCCCGTGACCAGCGCCACGATCAGCCAGATCCATGGAAGGACATGACCGAGCAGATGCAGAAGCGTGAAGACGCAGAGCACGGTGAAGGAGCCAAGCCCCTCATAGGCGTTCTTGGCGAAGCCGCGCCAACAGGTCGACGCATCGCGGTACATGCGGCAGGACACAAGCGATGTGCCATCAAAGAGATCACTGCGCCCACCGGCGGCCCGCACCGAGCGCGGAAGGCGAATGCCATCGTGCATCGAAGCGCGGAACGCGGCATGACCGCCGGATCGGCTCCACCACTCGCGCCGAACAAGGAGAAACTGCCCGCACCCGGCGCTCGCGCTCGGCGATGGATTCGAGCGCATGAATGGAAATGGCAGGTAGCTGAGGAGAATGAAATGAATGAACGGCACGACGAGTCGCTCAACGAGCGAGCCCGTGATCTGGCGCGGAAAGGTCGAGACAAGGTCGGCGCGGAGCCGCGAGGCTTCTGAGAGGGCGACCGCCACGGCGTCGGGCTCGAATCGCACATCAGCGTCAGTGAAGAGCAGCCACGATCCACGCGCCGCTTCGCCCATCCGCTGGCAGCCATGCTGCTTGCCATTCCAGCCCGCGGGCAAGGGAACGGTGTTGACCAGGCGCACACGCGCGTCTTCGGCGGCGAGACGAGCCGCGATCTCTCCTGTTCCATCAGTCGAGCCATCGTCGTAGATGAGCAACTCGACTGAAGCGCCGCGTTGAGCAAGCAGCCCTCGAACGCACGCCTCGATATTCTCGGCCTCGTTCCTCGCTGGAATGCAGATCGAGACCAGCGGCTCATGCGGGTCGACATCGCCAGCCGATTGCGGCTCAGCCGCTGGCGGCACCGCGCGGGGGCCGACCGCTGGAAAGACAGAGAGATTGATGACCACCATCACGGCGCTGAACGCCGTGATGGCGACCGCAATGATCAGCAGAATGAGCCACACGGTCACGACGATCCCCCCCGCCTTTCATGCGAGTCAATCTCACTCCCTCGTCCGGTGAGCCGAAGCCAGAGGGCGTATGGCCCCCGAGGTCGCTCTCCATCGATGAGCGTCTCGAAGGGTCTCGCCGATCTCGCCATCGTCAGTGAGGCGAGCGCGGCACCATTGTCGGCCATCGTCTGACTCATCGACTCAAGCCACTTTCGCGGTGAGGACTCCCCCGGATTCGGTACGCGGCGAGCCCGCAGAAGCACCTCGGGCTTCTTGGAACTCCAGAAGGGATACTCGACGGCGACCGCCAGGACGGCCACTCGCGGCCGTCGCGCTGCAACCAACGCTGCTCCCGGCCTCAGTTCGATCGGCTGGCGCGGATCGGTGAAGTGTCCCTGCGGAGTGATCATCAGGACGGCCTGCGCTTCCTTCGACCAGATGCGCTCACTCTCCGCCATCAGCAGGCGCACGCTGTGCGGATTGTCGGGATCAAGCCCGAAAACTCCGATCCGTGTGAAGATTCGGAAGCGACGAAGTTCGCGCGCATCCATCGGCGCCATCGGCACGCGCGGACGAAGGAAGAGCCCCCACAGGAACGTGAGGACCATCGGATCCCACCACGATGGATGGTTGATGAGGACGATCACCGGCCCGTGGTGCCCCCGCAGCGACTCGAACTCCGCACGCGACGACGCTTCCAGCCGGACCGCCGCAAAGGCCTTTCGCAGCATGCGCTGAGCGAGCCAGACGAAGACCGCCCCGACGCGCGGCTCGAACCGTCCGCGGATCAGTTCGCCGGAATGCTCGTCCATGACTCGGACGATACCGCATGGGCGCTCTCTGCGGCCTGAACGGCGGCGTGGCCCGAAGGCTTCACTCGATCACCACAGCCGAAGTCTTCGCAGAGCGCGTTGGCCGCGGTGACTCCGCTCATCAGGACCATCGGAACACCAGGCCCCGGATTCGCGCTGCCGCCGCAGAGGTAGAGGCCGCGCCAGACTCGGCTTCGATTCGATGGCTTGAAGCCGCCGTGCAGGCGACCGTGCGACGCGAGCCCGTAGATCGCACCGCCCTCGGCGTTGTAGAGGCGCTCGATCGACGCCGGGGTCAGCGAACGCTCAACCGTGATGAACCGCTCGATGTCCTCCATGCCATGGCGCTTCAGCTTGTCGATGATGATCGGTCGATAGCCCTCGAGCATGCCACCGGGCCCCTCCCACTGCTGACCGCGCCGAAGGAACGGCGTGTGGATCAGGATGTAGAGCGCTTCGCAGCCCTCGGGAGCTTGCGCGGGGTCACTTCGACTCGGAGCACAGACATAGAGCGAAGGATCCCGCGCGGGGATGCCTCGGGAGTAGATGTCATCGAACTCCTGATGACTGTCCTTGCTGAAGATGAAGTTGTGGTGCAGCAGGTGGTCGTAGCGACGCGACAAGCCGAGGTAGAGAACCACGCCGCTGCACGCGGGTGTGTAGCGGCGCGCGATGCGCTTCTGCTCCGCCGTTGAGCGGCTGTCTCCGACGAGATCTCGATAGGTCCTCTGGATGTCACAGTTGCTCACGACGGCATCGGCGAAGATTGTCCGACCACTCTCAAGCTGCACACCGCGAGCGCGGCTTCCCTCGGTCAACAGGCGCTCCACACCCACACCCGTGATGATCTCGACCGACTCCTCGCGGAGGATGCGTTCGAGCGACTTCGCGATCGCACGCGTGCCGCCCATGCTGTACCAGCAGCCATGATCAACCTGCGCCGAGGCGATGAGCGTGAGGATGGCGGGGGCGAGGAAGGGGCTGGAGCCGACATACTGGAGGAAGTGTTCGACCATCTGTCGGAGATGGGGCTCGCGCAGATAGCCGTGGACCGTGCCGGCCACGGTGCTGTGAAGACGCATGGCCATGACATCGCGCAGGACCTCGGGATCGCGCGGCGGAGGCCGTCGAATGAGGTCCAGCATGCCCCCCAGGTCCTTGTAGAAGAAGACCTTCTCGCTCAAGCGGTACATGCGTCGGCTGTACTCGATGAAGCGCCGATAGCGCTCACCTTCGCCTGCCGCATTGGTGACGCGCTCGATCTCGCTGGCCATGCGATCCAGATTCTCAAAGAGATCGAGCCGGACCCCATCGTCGTAGAAGCAACGCCACTGCGGATCGAGCCTGATGAGCTCGAGGTAGTCCTCCGGCCGCCGCCCGGTTCGCTCAATGATCCCTCTGATCACCTGCGGCATCGTGAGGATCGTCGGCCCCATGTCAAAGGTGAAGCCCTTCTCAGAGAGGACATTCATCTTGCCGCCGAGGTGCGCGTTTCGCTCCACGACCGTGACGCGAGCCCCCCTCGAGCGCAACTCGACGGCGGCGGCAAGTCCGGCAAGACCTCCTCCCACGACAACCACATGGGAACTCATGCGTCACTCCTTAGGTTCCTGCAAGCCATCGGGCCACTTTTCGCAGGAATCGCTCTCCCGATGCACCAGGCGGCTCAAGCGGGACCCGCACCCGCCTCGCCGAGGTGGAGAGAATGACCTCGCGCGTGAGTTCCTGCAAGCCCCCTTCACCGCGGGTCAGCGACCAGCCGCTCTCGCCGACTCCGCCGATGGACGCCGCCGGATGTCCGGTGGGAATGACCGCATCGTTGATGGTGATGATCCCGACCTTCATGTCCGCAATGCGCCGTGATCTCCGCCAAACTGTCGGAGATCCGGTGAAGAGGCTTGTCGCGAGTTTCTGGGTGCCTCGCGCATCAAGGGCCAGTGCCTCATCAACACTTGCCACCGGAGTCACGGCCATCACCGGCCCGAAGTGGCGACCCTCGAAGAGCCCGCCTTCTGTCGGGCAGTCAACGATCGCCATGGGCCTGAGCGAGCGCCCTTCGGGCCCCTCCGGGCACGCCACCCAGCCGGTGACACTCCGAGCCCCTTGCCCGATTGCCTCCTGCACCAGGGCATGGCAGCGCTGCGCCGACTCGGCGGAAATGAGCCTGCGCGGCCGTGCTCCGGCAGCGAGCGGTGCCAGGGCTGAGAGGAAGGCGCGATAGGCGCCTTCCTCCACGAGGACTCTCCGCGGCGCCATGCAGGTCTGGCCGCCGTTCATGGTCAGGGCATGCCAGATCGACCTGGCCGCGAGCGCAAGATCTGCGTCGGCCAGAACGATCGCCGAGTCGCGCCCCGAGAGTTCAAGCGCCGAGGGGGTGAGTAAGTGGGCGCAGCGCGCTGCGACGAGTCGCCCCACCTCGGTCGAGCCCGTGAAAACCACGAAGTCGAAGCGCTCGTCTTCGAGAAGTCGGCGCCCGGCTTCGCGCGTGGCCTCGACCGAGGTGATCCACTCAGGCGGAAAGTGCGCGTCGTCCGCCGCGGCCTTCGCGCACTCAAGCAGAAGTCCCTGTGTTCGCGGGGCGTACTCCGACGGTTTGACGACAACGCGGTTTCCCGCGGTGATGGCCTGCACAAGTTGGATGCCAAGGAGCTGAACCGGGTAGTTCCATGTGGCAATGATGGCCACTTGCCCACGCGGAACTCGGTGCTTCCAGTGTCGCTGCCCGAACTGCCACCACGCGCGGCCCGGCAGGCGTCGAGGTCGAAGGAGCGCGAGGCCCCGCCGCCGATGCCAGCGGCAGGAAGCCATCAAAGGCTCGATCTCCTCGGTGAAGGTCTCCCATGGCGACCGATCGAGTTCGTCCGAGACGGCGCTCGCGAACTCCGACTCGCGCGCGATGACTCGTCGCATGAAGCTGTCAATCCACGCTCGTCGACTCGCCTCCGAGAGCATGCACTCAACTTACACTGCTTCCCTGCCGCGTCGCATCCACCCGGAGGGCCCGGCCGAAACGATCCAGCGGAATGCGTCAATCCAGCCCCACTGCTCTCGGTCAACCACCATCGGCCCAGTCAATTGCGGTGGTCGGGGCCGGTCCGGGGGGAATCGCGGCCGCCATGCAGCTTGCCGCTGCGGGCGCCCGAGTGACCATCTACGAAGCTCAGCCCGTGGTCGGCGGCCGGAGCCGTCGGATTGAGTTGGGGCCATACGGCTTCGACTGCGGTCCGACCTTCTTCATGATGCCCTGGGTGCTCGAGGAGATCCTCGGCGCCTGCGGCACGACCATGAGCGATCTGGCGGAGCTCGTGCGTCTCGATCCCATGTACCGCTTGGTGCTGGGACGGCCCGGCGCGGCGCCGATCGAGCTCGACACGACGCAGGACATCGCGGCGATGCGCACGCGTATCGAGGCGATCAGCGCCTCCGATGGTCCTGCGTTCGATCGCTTCATTCGAGACAACCGTCGCAAGCTCGAGCGATTGACGCCCGTGCTGCGAAGCCCGGTGCGCTCGCTCGCGGACCTCATGTCGTTCGACGGCCTGCGCGCCGGGTCGTCATTGCGACCGTGGCGAAGCGTGGCGCAGGAGCTCGAACGGCGCTTCACTCATCCGCAGGTTCGCCTCGCACTTTCGTTCCAGACCAAGTACCTGGGCATGAGTCCTTACGAGTGTCCCGAGCTCTTCACGATCCTGCCGTTCATCGAGTACGAGTACGGGGTCTGGCATCCGAAGGGCGGATGCAATGCGCTCTTCAGTGCCATGGCGGAGCACTGCCGCTCGATGGGGGTGGCCATCGAAACGGCGTCGCCGGTCGAGCGGATCCTCTTCGAAGGCCGCCGAGCCGTCGGCGTGGTGGTGCACGGCGAGGCGCGGCGTCACGATCATGTGGTTGTGAATGCCGATGCCGCGTGGGCGCTCAAGAATCTGGTCCCCGAGGCGCTGCGAACGGCTCCGGAAGCAGGCCGCCGCCGCGCCGAGCGATGGCTTGGTCCGCTCGCGGGCCCGCTCGGGCTGGCCCATCCCGCCGGAATTGAAGGTGACGCCGAGATCGACGCGCGGCCCGCGTCCTGCTCGACCTTCATGCTCTACCTCGGTCTGCACGGTGAGGTGGATCTGCCCCACCACACCATCTTCACGAGCCCGAGCTACGAGGAGAATCTCGCTGACATCTCGAAGCGAGGCGTGCTGAGCGATGACCCCTCGATGTACTGCTGCAACCCATCGAGAAGTGACCCGACTCTCGCGCCGCCGGGAGACGCGGCGCTCTATGTGCTCGTGCCCGTACCGAACGCGGCACCGGGGCACTGCAAGATCAACTGGACCGCCGAGGCGCCCCGCTTCCGAGAGCGCGTGCTCGATCAGCTTGACCGGGTCTTCGGCCTGCGCGGAGTGAGGGGTCGAATTCGACAGGAGCGCATGGCCACGCCACTCGACTGGCAGTCTGAGCGCATCAATCATGGTGCGACCTTCAATCTCGCCCATGGCTTCAGCCAGATGCTGCACCGACGGCCGCAGCACAAGCTCCCCACCTTCGAGGGGCTCTGGCTCGTCGGCGGCGGTACGCACCCTGGAAGCGGACTGCCGGTCATCTTCCTGTCGAGCACCACCACGACCCGTCTGCTCTGCGAGGAGGCGGGGCTTCGACACCCGATGGATGAAGGCGCACCGTCGGTGCGTTACGCTCGGCCGCGTGACGCACACCTACGGAAGCTATCTGCGGATTCCGGAGCTCCTGTCGCTTCAGTCCCCGGTGTCGACGCCGGTTGAACACGACGAGACGCTCTTCATCATCATCCATCAGGTCTATGAGCTCTGGTTCAAACAGCAGCTTCACGAGGCCGACCGGCTCGCCAAGCTGCTGACGGCCGGCGACCTGCCGCGCGCCAGTCGCACCCTTCGCCGGATGCTCACCATCCTGAAGACGATGGTGGCACAGATTGATGTGCTCGAAACAATGTCGCCGGTCGACTTCCTCTCCTTCCGGAGCTTCCTCTCGAGCGCGAGCGGCTTCCAGAGCTGGCAGTTTCGCGCCTTCGAGTTTGCATTCGGCCAGAAGAACCCGAAGGCCCTCGATCGCTATCCAGAGGGCAGCGAGGAGCGGGCCGCTCTCGCGCAGCGCCTCGCGGCGCCGACCATCTGGGACGCCTTCCTTCGCTTTCTCGCGAAGGCTGGACATGCGGTGCCGGCGGACGCACTCACGCGCGATGTGACGCTTCCGCCGATTGAGAGCAGCGCCATTCAGGAGGTGCTGATCGGCCTCTACCGCGCCCAGCGCCCCGAGACGACACTCTGTGAACTGCTCGTCGACTTCGACGAGGGCGTGCAGGAGTGGCGATATCGCCATGTGAAGATGGTCGAGCGGACCATCGGCTTCAAGATGGGAACGGGCGGATCCGCCGGCGCGGAGTACCTTCGAAGCACGCTCTTCCGTCCCTTCTTTCCCGATCTCTGGGCGATTCGCTCTCGCCTCTGAACCCGCGTTATCGCACCGTCTTTGACGGCATGGACCGCGCTCTCGGCTCAGGGCGGCCCCTGAACGCGACCAGGACTTCTCACAGAACCCGCCGTTTCGCATGGTTGAGGTGGCAGCCGTTCGTTCGGCGGACGCCACCTGTTCGAACCCTTCTCCCGAAGGACACCATGCCACGCTTCACGCTCAAGATCGCCCTCCCCTTTGCCGCGCTCATCGTCACAGGTGTCACCTCGAGCACCAGCGCCGATGTGCTCTTCACCGGTTCGGGCTGGAACCCGGAGGTCAGCTCCAACGCCTCGGGAACGGCGAGCTTCTCGGTGAGCGGCAGCTCGCTCATCGTGGTGCTGACGAATACGACCTCGAATCGGACCACCGCCCAGGGCAACGCGCTGACCGGTGTCGTCTTTGATGTCGTCAATGGCGGTCCGAATCTCGTGCTCAGCGGCATTGCATTGGCTCCCGGCAGCGAGATCTGGACGAGCAAGACCGCCTCGAACACGACCGGCGCTCTCGCGGGTTCATGGACCAGCGTGCTCGGCTCCCAGCCGCTTGCCGGATATGGCGCGGCGACCACCGGATTCGCCGGCGCGTTCCATGGCGGCTCGATCACCCTCGGCAACTCGAGCCCCAACTACGGCATCGTCGCGAACAACACCTTCGATGGCACCTCGGTGCCCTTCGGCGGCGCGCAGTTCCCGTTCATCCAGAACTCGCTCGTGCTCACCTTCAGCGGAGCCTCGGGCCTGAACGAAATGCAGATCGGCAATGTGCGTCTGCTTTTCGGCACCGATGGCACCGGGATGATCGACACTCAGACCATCCCTGCGCCTGGTGCGCTGGCGCTCCTCGCACTGGCGGCGGGCCTGACCGTCACGCGCCGGCGGCGATGAGATCCGCCCCCTCGGCGAGATGGCTTCGTGGGTGAACGGCGGCGCTTCAACGGCCGACGCCGCCGCCGCCTGACTGCACGGTCATGCGCCCCGTCGCACGATCCCAAATGACACTTGCCGCTCGAACGGGCGTGGCCGAACCGCGCTGAAGCACCGTGACCAATCGTCCGTCGCGGGCCCGCATCTGGGCGATCTGCGTCGCGAGGTCGTAGTCGAACTCCTCGCACTCGATGTTCGCATCGGGCGCCGTGATCATCACCTGCCCTCGACCGACGATGCGCCTCAGTTCCGCCGGCCCGCCGAGATCGATGTCGGCGCTCTTCGCAAGGGCACCCGTGGCTGCATCCGCAGGTTTGGCGCCGGTCGCCGAGCCAGGCGCTGCCCCCGGCTCGAAGCCCGGTCGAACGATCGTCGCCTCGAGGGTGCGACAGGAGAGCGTCATGTCGCTGCCCTGCGCGAGCCCCGCGTGCTTCATCTCAACCGAGTCACCCATGGTGATGATGAACTGCTGTGAGCCGGGACTCAGCGGCACCATCCGCATCGCAGAAGTCCACTTGAAGCGCGTCGTTCCGCGCAAGTCGACGCCGCCGCCGCCATCCGCCCTGGCGTTCGTGTCGTGGACGAGAAGCGAGCCTGGGCCGATGACATCAGCCCGACCAGTGAGCGTCTGGTACTCGACATGATCGCCGGTGACAACGAAGAGTCGCGGCGTGCCCTGTCGAGCGTCGGTCGCCCAGGTCTGGCTCTCGAGACGCGCATCGCCCTTGGCCACGAAGCGCTCGAGGCTTCGGGTTCCGGACTTCAGGAGGCCGTCGGATTCCTTCGCCTCGCCCTCTCCCGCAGGAGCCGGCTCGGCCCCTGAGGGCGCCGCATTCGCATCACGGCGGAAGTCAAGCTGCACGGTCCGCGCGTCGAGCGCCGAGTACTCGCGGGCGCTCCGCTCCGCTCGAACACGAACACTGCCATCGAGGTCGAGCGTGCCGCCGCCACCATGGGCGCGATCATTGAAGCGCATCGCCTCGGACCAGGACGCGTCGAGCATCGGACGCTCGGCGGGTACGGGCCGTGTCCTCGGCGAAACGGCTTCGTCGACCACGGGCTCGCGGAACTGCCGGAATCGGCCGGGGCCAACGGAGACGATCATTCCCTTGGCCTCGTCGATGTCGAGGTGCTGGAGGCCGTCGGCAACGACATTCCGCTGGACGATCATCACATCGGGGCCATCGAGGGTGACCCGCCGATCGCGGGCATTGCCATCGAGCCGCTTCGCAAACACCCGGGCGCCGTCTCGCAGAAGCACCTGCACTCCGCGCTCGATCGGTCCGGCGTCGCCGCCAGCGGATGCATCCAATGGCGGTCCGAGTTCCTCGAGCGTGCCCGCCAGCACGCGCGTCACTTCAACATCGCCCATGTCGCCTTCAAGCGCGAGACCGCCTCGGACTCCGCGCGGTGTGGCGGCGGAGTCGGCACCCTTCGGCTCGAAGAAGACCATCAGGTCGGGACTCCACATCGTCTGCGTGCTGTCGCGCGCCTCCACACGACCCCGCGCCTTCATCACCGTCGGGATCGGCCTGCCCTGTGAATCCTCGTCAAGTTCAAGGTCGATGAGTGTGGCCGCAAGCGAACCCTGATCGCCCAGGCGCGACGCCTTTGCGTTGCCGTCGGCCACGATGCGCTTGAGCACGGCGTCATCGCGCCCCGCTCGGCCCGGACCGAACTGGGCAAGCAGACTCCTTGAGCCCAGCGCGAAGTCAGCGTGATCGACCTTCACATCGCCCTGGAAGCGCGCGCTGCGGATGCGGGAGCCCTTCGACTCATCCTCAAGTTCGATGTCAAGCCTCTCCTGCCATGTGATCTCGACCTCGCGGGGAAGAACTCCCGGCGGCGATGCGGGCGCTCTCGGCGCCGCAGGCTTGTCACGATCACCGAGGCGCAGCCGCCCATCACCGGGAACCTGGCCCTCCCCGTTCCGCCGATCAAAGAGCATTCGCCCCGCAGTCATTTCCAGTTGCGGGCTTCTGACCTGGAGCGGCTGTCGCGTACTTCCCTCGAGATCGACGATCTCCGTCGCTCCCTGGTAGACGAGTCGATCGCACCGAACCGTCGCCCGTGCCGAGAGATCTTCGATCTCGACGAAGCCCATGCCGCCCCGTTCCAATGACTCGATGACGAGGAGCACATCCTCGGAATTCGTGAGCAACTCGCGCGACTCATCGGCGGGGATCATCACCAGACGGCCCTCGTAGCCGATCGTGATCGTCTCGCGCGACATCACCGGCTCCGCCTCGGCCGCGAGGGTCAGGAGCACCAGACGCCCGGGCCAGGGAACGCCCATCCATCCCGGGATCACCTCATCGTTCTCACTGGGCTCTTCGTGGTCGATGCACCACTCGATGCCGCCGAGTGCGCCGAGCGGAGCGCTCGATGCGAAGGCATCTCGAAGTCCACTGCTCTGGAGTGAGAAGAGGGCCGTCAGACGATCGCCGCGAACGAAGGTCTCCCGACCATTCACGACCCGATGGATGACGACACGATCTTGCAGCGTCAGGCGATAGGGCCGGCTCTCATCCGGAGTTTCGGAGGCGGACGATGGGCCGGGCACCGCCGCGATGGCCCGCTCCGACTCGAGCGCCGACAATGACGATGCTGGCGCGTCAGTCGGGGCCGTCGCCGGCGCACCAGCCGCTGGAGCGGCCGACACCACGGCGGGAACTTCCGCCGGTCCCGACGGCGTTGAGGCCGAGGGCGCTGCGATCGCGGGCGTTGTCGCGGTGGCCTCCGGCGCGTGCGCGCCTTCCGAAGTCCCCGGAGCCTTCTGCTCAAGGCGCGTGATCCGGATCGGCGTCACGGGGCGCTCGACCGAAAGTCGCTCCACCGTTCGCGCTGTGGGATCGAAGACCAGCGAGAGACCTTCACCCTTGAAGTGCACGGTGTTCCTTCGCAGGACACCCGCCTCAACCTGCTCCTCATCGGCCTCGACTTCGACCCACCCGTCGCAGCGGATCTCCCCAAGCACCTCATCAAACTGCGCCTCGTCGGTGCGGATGATCATCGCGGGCTCGCCGATCGGCAGGTCGGCGTTGCCATCAACGAAGCGAATCGGCGAACCATCGCGCGATCGATAGAGGCGGATCTCGACGCCACCCGTCAAGCGGCCGGCCTGAATGGCCGTTCTCGGCACCCGCGCTCGGCCGTGATCGGCTCGCATCGTGACGACGCGACCTTCGCGGGGGAACATGACCGCGAGCGGCTGCTCCATGCGCATCCATCGATCCGGCTCGGGATCGATGCGCTGCGCGCGATAGCGCTGCTGAAGCCGCCCCTGATCGTCGGCCACCTGAATCCAGGCACCGGCTTCGAGCGCGACGCGCTCCTGGCGCACCTGACCCGCGCCGCTGCGAATCTCCTCCTCGGTGATCGGCGTCGGTGTCACGACATCGACGACATCACTGATTCGTGAGCGGCGCTCGGCGCGCCCGGGCTTCTCCTGCCAGAGCAGCGAAAGAAGAAGCAGCGCCACGCCACCCACCACCGCCAGCGCCACGACCCATCCGGGCTTCGCGGCGATGAAGGAGATGCGGGGTTCAGATGCGGTCATCGCCAATCAGCCTCCGTGCGCGCCCGAGTCATGAAGGGCGAGCGCCTCCTGCCAACGACCCATCTCCCGAAGAAGATGCTCGATCGCATCGCGCACGGCGCCGTGGCCCCCGGCACGCCGGGTGATGTAACGAGCCACCTCCCTGACTTCCGCCGCAGCATCGGGCACCGACACAGGGTAGCCGCAGAGGCGCAGCAGGGGCAGATCCGGCAAGTCATCGCCAACCATCGCCGCTTGAGACGCATCAAGGTTGAGTTCCCCGAGAATGCGACGAAAGACCGAGACCTTGTCTGCCGCGCCACCCTCGACCAATCGGATGCCGAGTTCCTCGAGACGATGTCGCAGCGCCATGCCGCTGCGCCCGGTGATCACGGCGACTTCGAGACCGAGCTTCCGCCAGAGGCGCAAGCCAGCCCCGTCGTGCACATGGAAGCGCTTCGTCTCGTGCCCCTGGTCGTCGATTGAGATTCCGCCGTCGGTGAGCACCCCATCGACATCAAGGCAGAGGAGACGGATGCGCGACGCGTCGCTCATGGCGGGATCGTAGCGGTTCAGGCGGTATCCTCCCGGCCCCGTGCAGTCACCGATCGATCTTGGCCAGCCCGTCGTCCATTCGATGACCGCGATGCAGACCGCGGTCTCCGAAGATCAGACGATCGGAGAGGCGATCGAGTCGCTGCGGAGTCGCGTGATCACCGGGCAGGTGCTCTACATCTATGTAGTCGATGACGCCGACCGGCTCGTGGGCGTCCTGCCCATTCGGCGCCTGCTCTTCTCCTCGCCGACAGCGCGCGTCGGCGCGGTGATGGTGCACCAGTCGATCTCGATCCGCTACGACCGACCGATGCGGGAAGCGTTTGAGATCTTCTCCCACCAGCGGCTTCTCGCGCTGCCCGTGGTGGATGAGGAGCGTCGCCTGCTCGGCACGATCGATGTGCAAGTCTATAGCGAGAGCGCCGCAGACCTCGCCGAGCAGCGACAAGCTGAGGATCTCTTCCAGATGATCGGTGTGAGTGTGGAACAGGCGCGCATGGGAGGCGCTCTTCGGGGCTTTGCCCTTCGCATGCCGTGGCTCGCCTGCAACATTGTCGGCGGCCTGAGTTGCGCGGCGATCGCGAGCCTCTTCGAGGCGACCACAACCGAGGTGGTCGCCCTCGTCTTCTTCTTCCCGCTGGTGTTGACCCTCGGCGAAGCCATCGCGATTCAGGCCCACACGATCGCGATGCCGCTCGTCGATCAGAAGCCGATCATCTGGCGATCTGTGCTTCGTCGCCTTCGTATTGAGTTCGGCACGGCGGGTCTTCTCGGCATCGCCTGCGGCGTCGTCGCCGGTGGAGCGGCGCTGCTCTTCGGACCACCGAGCCAGCGCGTGCCGATGGCGATCATCCTCGCGAGCGGCGCCATCTTCGGCATGATCGCGTCGGCGCTGGCGGGCACGCTTGTCCCGCTCGTCCTGCGGATGGTGCGGCTCGACCCGAAACTGGCCGCCGGCCCCGTGGCGCTCGTTGTGGCCGATGTGGTGAACACGCTCGGTTACCTGGCGCTCGCCACGATGTTCCTTTCCTGGGATGTGATGCCGCGCCTCAGCTGAACGCCACCCGATCGGATCAGTTCGTCCCGAGCCAGCCGGGCAGGAGCAGCACGATCGCGTCATAGGCCGCATGCGATCCGACGGCGATGCCGAAGCCCCGGATCACAAAGAGCGTGCCCCACCAGAGTCCGGCAAGGAAGAGGATGATGGCGGTGCGCAGCGCGAGCCGGCCATCTTCGATCACCGGGTGATAGAAGGTGAAGCAGAGCGCCGAGATCGTGACCGCAAGGACCGTGGCCACGGCCGGGGTGCACTTGGGAATGCGCCTGAACACCGAGTGAAGAAGCGAGAGAAGCGCCAGCCTGAAGAGCAGTTCCTCGTAGAGACCTGCGCCGAGAGCCACGGCGATCTGCGCCGGCACTCCCAATGTTCGAGGGTCAGGGGCAGCCGCAAGAGGCAGTGACGCGACGATCCACCCGATCGTGACCAGCGGCAGCGCGGTGAGCAGCGACTCGATCGCCATGCCGCCGACGGTCGGCAGATGCACCGACCATGATCGGCGCGAGAGCGCGTGCCAAGTAAGCAGTACGACGATCAGCGCCGCCGCGGGCAGAGAGAGGGCTGGCAGCAGCAGCGCTTCCGCCCGGACACCACTCCATTCGAAGAGGCGCAGCAGCGTCAAGTGAGCGCGATTGGTCAGGACCGAGCCATCGCCATGGCGCAGCACACCCACCAGGCCGATCTCGAAGATGACGATGAGCGGTGCGAGGAACGCGAGGATCTCAAGCGGCTGCTTCGAGCGATCGAAGTAGGCCGTGGCTGTCGTCGCGACGATCGGACGCGCCATGGGCGCGCGACGAGGTGACGGCTCGGGAGTCGCGGAGCGCCCCCGAGGTCGGCGGCCCGGCTCAGGCGCGCGAGCCACCCTGCTTGAGGGTGTTGAGGCGCTTCGCAAGCCGGCTCTTGCGCCGGCTCGCGGTGTTGCGATGAAGCGTGCTGGTCGTGCCAACCCTGTCCAGGATGGCGACGGTCTTGCGGAACGCGCTCTCGGCGTCGTCCACATTGCGGTCGTGGACCGCCTTCAGGAACGCCTTGATCTGCTCCTTGACCTGGCGCTTACGCCAGTTGTTCAGGGCATTCCGCTTCGCGGACTGCCGGACTCGCTTCTTGGCCGATTCGGTGTTGGGCACGCAGGGTCCTCGCTGGTAGAACGGGGTATTGTGGCAGGAAGGCGCCGGCCCTGCAAGGGCTTGGCAGGCATCCTGATGCCCGGCCCCTCCTGGCGCCGATAGCATCGCTCTGAACGATGGGCATAGACACCTTCCTTCTCGATCGCGGTCTCCTGACCCCGGCTCAACTGGCCGAGGCGATCGCCGAGCAGCGAAGGACGGGCGAGCGGCTCGATCACGCCCTGCTCAGGCTGGGGCTCGTGACCAGCGACGATGTCCTGAAGGCTCTGGCCGCCCAGTTTCACCTGCCGATCGTCGACCTCAGTTCCCTCGATGTCGCCGATGAGACGGTTCGGCTCCTCCCCGCCAAGGTCGTCTTCAAGCTGAAGTGCGTGCCCATCGCCCGAACCGGGAGGACCCTCCGAGTGGCGACCAGCGACCCGAGCGAACTCGCGGCGCTCGATGAACTCCGCATGCTGACGGGCTTCTCGATCGAGCTCGCGCTCGCCGATGAGCGGGACCTTCAGAAGTTCATCCGCGCCCGCTACGGCGTCGCCGGGGACACGCTCGATGCCCTTGCCGGAGATGCGCCAGCCGAACTCGACGCCCAGCCCGCGCTTGGCGATGACGCCGAGCAAGCGCAGGAGGCGAGTGTCATCAGGCTCGTCAACGACCTGCTGGTCGAGGCGATCAAGGAGCGGGCCACCGATGTTCACATCGAGCCCTACGAACACCACCTCGCGATCCGCTATCGCATTGACGGCGTTCTCTCGGAAGCTGGTGTTCCGCCGACCGTGGCCCGCTTCAGGAACGCGATCATCAGTCGCCTGAAGATCATGGCGAATCTCAACATCGCCGAGAAGCGGAAGCCGCAGGATGGCCGCATCACCCTGCGTCACAAGGGGGCGGAGTTCGATCTCCGCGTGAGCGTGATTCCCATGCTCCACGGCGAAGGCGTGGTGCTGCGCATCCTTTCCAAGAGCGCCGTGCTGCTGGGGCTCGATGAGCTGGGGATGCCGGCTTCGCTCCTGCAACGATGGGATGACCTGATCGCTCGACCGCACGGCATTCTCCTCGTCACCGGGCCGACGGGCAGCGGCAAGAGCACCACGCTCTACGCGTCGCTCAGGCGCATCGTCAGCGATGCCATCAAGGCGATCACCGTGGAAGATCCCGTCGAGTATCAGGTGCCCGGGGTCAACCAGATCCAGGTGAATCATCTGGTCGGCCTCGATTTTGCCGCCGGTCTCCGCGCCATCCTGCGACACGACCCCGACATCATCATGATCGGCGAAATCCGAGATCGCGAGACGGCCGAAGCCGCGGTGCAGGCATCGCTGACCGGCCACCTGGTCTTCTCCACGCTCCACACGAATGACTCCTGCGGCGCGACGACGCGTCTGCTCGACATGGGAGTCGAACCCTTCCTCGTCGCAAGCACCGTTGAAGGCGTCATGGCCCAGCGGCTGGTTCGTCGCATCTGCGCAAGCTGCCGCGAGCCCCATGCGCCGGCCGCCGGGGAACTGCCGCCCGGATTCTCACTGCCCGCCGGGGGCTCCCTCTGGCGCGGTCGCGGCTGCCGGGAGTGTCGGCAGACGGGCTACCGCGGCCGCGTGGGAATCTACGAACTGCTGCGCATCACCGAGCCGCTCCGCGAGCTCGTCATGCAGCGAGCCAATGCCAATCGAATCGCCCAACGGGCCCTGGCCGACGGTGATCTCAACCTCCTCCGAGTGGCGGCCATCGACAAGGCGATGGAGGGGGTGACCACGCTCGAAGAGGCCGTGCAGAGCACCTCGGCTTGACGGCGCGCCCCTCTTCCCGGACACTTTCGCCTCTCTCCCCGCGTTCTCGACGGAGTCTTTTCTTATGGCCACTCGCGCTGGCGGCACCGGCACGCTCGTTTCCCTCGTCATCTTCGTCATCGCGACGGTGGCGCTTCTCGTCTTCTCCGTGATCATGTGGCGCAATCAGGCGCTCGCCGAGGAGAATGCCGATGCAGCACGGCGTGAACTCGCCCGGGTTGCACGCAGCGCCGATCTTCAGCGCGACGAGGTCAAGCGACTCCAGGCTGAAGCGTCGAAGCGCAACCTTCCTCTGGTGGCCTACATGCTCGAAGAGGCGCAGGACGCTGCGGGCTTCGTGACGGGTGATCGAAATCGCGCGTTGACCGATCTCGCCCGCCCCTTCGGCATCCGAGATGAGGACGCCGCAAGGACCAGCCTTCGGACTGAGTGGGAGCGACTGCGGGCGGAGCTCGCGCAAGTGAAGGCCGCGCAGGCCGCCACCGACCAGCGCAATCAGGACCTGCTGAAGCAGATGGAGGCGATGCGCGCCGAGACCGATCGCCAGATCGCCGCCAAGGAAGAAGAACTTCGCCGAGTCCAGGCATCCATCAGCGGATACCGGGACGCTGCCGAGGGCTATCGCAAGGATGTCGCCGATGCCGTCACCGGCATTCAGGAGAGCAAGGATCGCATCGAGCAGACCTATCGAGGTCGCTTGGGCGATCTCCAGCAGCAGATTGATGCGCTCAACGCCGAGCGTGATCTGCTGAAGACCCGAAACAACGAACTCGGCCGCAAGTTGGCGGCCTTCACCGTGCGGGCCCCCGATCCCTCGACGCTCGTCGACGGCCGTGTGATCGAGGTCAATAGCGCCGAGGGCGTGGTCTTCCTTGACATTGGTCGCAATGATCGCGTGCAGCCGGGGATGACCTTCGAGGTGTACGAGACCCCCGAGGCGATCCAGTTCGACGACCGCACCGGCCAGACGACCCGCGGCAAGGCGAGCATCCAGGTGATTCGCGTGGCCGACAACACGGCGACCGCTCGCGTGACACGCGGCTCCACCGCTCGGCCGGTCGTCAAGGGCGATGTGCTGGTGAACGCCGTCTTCCAGCCGGGCATGAAGTACAAGTTCCTCGTCTTCGGCAAGTTCGATGTCGACGGCGATGGTCGAGTCACCTCCGAGGAAGCGGATTTCGTCCGCAGCCGCATTCGCGAGTGGGGCGGAGAGGTCATCGACGGCGACTCCCTGACCGGCGATCTCGACTTCCTCATTCTCGGTCAGCAGCCGCCCATGCCGACACCGCTGCCGATTGATGTCACCGACGCCCAGATGCGCGCGTACATCGACGCCCGTGCAGCGCGCGAGATCTACGACAAGCTCTTCAACGACGCGGTCGAGGCGCAGATTCCCGTTCTCAACTGGAATCGCTTCCAGGTGCTGACCGGCCAGGGCATTCGGTGACCGGACGGTTGCGGCTTCTCCTCGGGGAAGCCCGCCGCTTCTCCGAGCGGAGCGCATCGGCGTGAGCGCCGGATTGACCCTGCGACACGCCGCCGAGTACGCGGGCCTGCGCGCCTTCGCGGGTCTGATGCACGCCTTCAGCCCCGAACAGAACCTGCGAACCGCGTCGACCGTCGGCCGGGCGTTTCATCGCCTGAATCCGAAGCGGGGCCGCCGCGCCAATGAGCACCTGGAGCTCGCCTTTCCCGACGCACCAGTCGAGTTTCGTGAGCGGTTGGCCGAGGCGAGCATTGAGAACATGTTCCGGCTCTTCATGGTCGAGAGCGTGGTGATGCCGCAGGTGCTCAATGTGCGCTCGTGGCCTCGCCATGTCCGTTTCGGGTCGATTGAAAGGGCGATGGATCTGCTCCTCTCCAAGCGACCGGCCCTGCTGGTCACCGGTCACTGCGGCAACTGGGAATTGCTCGGCTTCGTTCTGGCGCTCCTCGGCTTCCCGATGACCGCCATCGCCCGGCCTCTCGACAATCCGTACATCAACCGATGGCTGCTTGAGATGCGCGAATCCCGCGGGTTGAAGGTGCTCACCAAGTGGGGTGCCACCGATGAAGTTCAGAAGCTCGTCGAACAGGGCGGGCGGATCGGCTTCATCGCCGATCAGAACGCAGGCGATGACGGCATCTTCGTGCCCTTCTTCGGTCGCCTCGCGTCGGCCTACAAGTCGATCGGCCTGCTGGCGATGCGACATCGAGTTCCAATCGTGGTCGGTGCCGCTCTGCGCGAAGGCGAGGGGTTCCACTACCGTCTGGAGACCGTCGATCTCTTTGGTCCGGAGGAGTGGGAGTCGCACCCCGATCCCCTGTTCTATATCACCGCTCGATACACACGGGGGATCGAGACTTCGGTCCGCATGGCTCCAGAGCAGTACCTCTGGATCCACCGCCGCTGGAAGAGCCGGCCTCGATGGGAGCGCTCCGGCCGACCCATGCCCGACGCTTACCGGGAGAAGATCCGCTCCCTGCCCTGGCTTGATGCAGCGGAGTTGGATCGTCTCCTCTCGCCTACCCTGTAGCCATGCCCGGCCGACTTGCTGGCATTCATGTGCTCGTCGTCGATGACGACCCCGACATTCTCGCGGGGATCGATCTCGCGCTGCGCACTGAAGGCGCGACCACCGAGACCGCGGCGGACGGCGCTTCGGCGATCCGCGCGGCGGCTCATCGACTGCCGGATCTTGTGGTCCTCGATGTGATGCTCCCGGCCGCGAGCGGCTTCGTCGTGCTGGAGAAGATTCGCGCCTTCGCCGACCCGCCGCCGGTGATCATGGTGACCGCCAATCAGGGGCGACGCCACCAGACCTATGCCCAGACTCTCGGGGCGGATGCCTACTTCTACAAGCCGGTGCCACTGGGCAAGCTCATCGAGCGAGCCGTCGAGCTTTGCTTCGAAGAGGTCCCCGACGACGAGGCTGCCGCCGTCGAGAGAGCCCCTTCCCCGGAGGCCGATGCGAAGGCGACCAGCCCCCGGGCGACCGAGTCCGCCGAGGGCAAGGCCCCCCGAAGCCGCAGGAAGCCTGCCCGAAAGAGCGGGCCGACCGGCGAATCGGGCGAGACGGAGTAATAGACCGTTCCAGCCCCGGTCGCCGAGACCGAGCCGGAAGGGTCGAGGCGAGCTCGGGCGTCATCCGGAGAGCGAGCGAGGCGGGGCTTCAAGGAAGCCGCCGATCGAATCTCAGCACGCTCCTGCGATTCCCAATCCGGTCGAAGACCGTGCGCGGCTTCTGAGACAGTCGCGAAGTCACCGAAGGGATGCCAGACCCGTCCAACAGGACGCAGGAGCGCCCCTCTTTCCGCTATCGTCCTCGTTTCCATGTCGCGTCGTCAGTTTGTGATTCTCTCACGCAACAGCAGCAGCGATGGCTCCCTGCCACCCATCGGTGAGCGGCGCGACATCGTGGCTGGCCTCGAACACTGCAACACGGCGCCGGAGACGGCTGACGGCGACATTCTCTACGGCCCGGGCATTGAGATCGAGTTGCCTCCCGGACAGGATCCCGTGTCGCAGATGCTCCTCTCCATCTCCGACGAGGACATCGCGTGGGTGGTGGTGATTCGCCTCGCGCGCGAGTTCGGCTGGAAGATCCTCGACCCGAACACGGGTCGCGAACTCAATCCATAGCAAGGCCGCCGAGCGCCGCGGTGCGGGCGCCAGTGCCACCGCGCCAGGACTTCCTACTCGAGCGGTTCACACTCGATGCCGGCGCTCTCGCCGCGCAGCTTCTTCTCCGCGTAACGGCGCACCCAGTTCTCCCAGGTCTTGCCCGCGGCGGGATCGCGCCCAGAGAAGACCAGCGAACGAATCCGTGCGTAGGGCACCTCGCGCCGATCATTCGAATCGCGAGGAAGAATGCGCACCACCGAGGCCTCGAGCGTCGGCCCCGTCCGTCGATCGAAGACATAGCCGTCGATGGACGAGCCGTCGTCGAGCTCGATGGTCACATCACCTCGATAGCTGAAGGCATCTTCCAGCGCGCGAGCGATCTCGGCGCTCTGTTCGGCACCCTGCCCCGAGGCGGTGAAGTCGAAGCGAACACCCTGCACTCGACTACTCGCCGCCCGGGTGCGAGGCGAGGAGCCGTTCGGCCGTCTCGGAGAGCAACTCGTCCATGGTGCGGATCAGCTCCTCGGTCTCCTCGCAGGCTCGATCGAGGGCGGTCTGGCCCGTCACGATTCGAATGGGGTCCCTGCGGCCCGCCGAGCGAAGGCGCTCTTCGAGCCGCTCCCGCTCCTGGCGAAGGTCCTCAAGAAGTCGACAGGCATCCCGGAGGGCAGCCAGCGCCTGGTCATCGGCGGGCATGCCGGAGAAGGGCTGGGTTCCTGCCAACCGGAGGCGAACCTGGGCAGGTTCGGAGTCTTCCGAGCCGCGCCCGTCCTTGAGGCGTTCGGTTTCAGGGCCGGCGGCCATTGAAGGCCGACTGCGGCTCCGTGATGAGCGTTCCATGTGGATGGGATTGTCTCCGCTTGAAGGTGACTCGGCAAGTCCCCCGCCCTGAACCCCAGATTTCGTCCCCTGATGCCAATAATGACCCCGTTTGAGGTCTGGCCGCCGGATCTTCGTTCCGCCGATACCTTCAAGCCATGGCCTCACCACGCGACGGCCGCCGGGTGCTCGTGACCGGAGCGGCGGGATACATCGGCAGCCACGCGGCGCTCACCCTGCTCGAATCGGGCGATCGTGTCCTCGGCCTCGACAACCTCTCCCGCGGACATCTCGGTGCCGTGCAGATCCTGAAGAAGATCGGCGGTCCGAACTTCGACTTCGTGAAGGCCGACCTGCTCGATCATGCGCAGCTCCTCTCCGTAATGCGCGACTTCAGGCCTGAGGTCGTCATCCACTTTGCGGCGCTCGCGTATGTCGGTGAGAGCGTGCACGAGCCGTGCCGCTACTGGACCAACAACACGATGGGCTCCCTCTCGCTGCTCGATGCGATGCGACGCTGCGGTGCTCATCGCATCGTCTTCTCGAGCACCTGCGCCACCTATGGCACTCCCGCGCCAGCGCACCTTCCGATCACCGAGCGCTGCCCGCAGACGCCGATCAATCCCTACGGCCGAAGCAAGCTTGCCGTGGAACAGGCGCTTCTTGACTCCTGCGGTTCGCGTGAGTGGCCCGAACTGGGAGTGGCGCTCCTTCGATACTTCAATGTCGCCGGATCTGATCCACAGGGGCGCCTTGGCGAGGATCATCGGCCTGAGACGCATCTCGTACCCATCTGCCTCGAGGTCGCGCTCGGGCAGCGCGAGCGCGTGGAGGTCTTCGGTGCCGACTATCCGACACCGGACGGCACCTGCGTGCGCGACTATGTGCATGTCACCGATCTGGTTGACGCCCATCGCAGTGCATTGGAGCGCGTGGCACCGGGTACCGCGCTCATCGCGAACATCGGCATCGGGCGCGGTTTCTCGGTGCGCGAAGTGATCGACTCCTGTCGGCGAGTAACCGGAGCGGCAATTCCGCATCGCGACGCACCGCGACGCGAGGGCGATCCTGCGGAGCTCTTCTCTGACCCTGGCGAGGCGCATCGCCTGCTCAAGTGGTCACCGCGCTTCACCTCGCTCGACGAGACCGTCGCCACCGCGTGGCATTGGCGGCGCGCTCATCCCCACGGCTACGCCGAATGATCGAGCGGAGCCCGGCGTTCAGAAACCGAAGGAGAGCCCGGCGTAGACCTCCAGGCTGTCACGGCCTGGATTCGGCGTGCTCGTGTTCGCATTCGAGATGTGCAGCCAGCGCACGCCGGTGAGCACGCGCGCTGTGTCGGTGATGGCAAACGAGGCGCCCACGCCGACGCGCGGCGTGAAGTTGAAGCGTGAGCCATCGGTCGGCACCGGATTCGTCGCGTAGAAGAATCCACACCCCGCATCCGCGTAGAGCGACCATGTCTCGTAGGCGAGGAAGTGCCAGCGCAGCAGCAGCGCCGGTCCGATCGCGTAGGCGTTGGGGCCATCCTGGCTGATGCCCCACTGCTCAAGCTGAACATCGAGGCTGAGGTTGTCGGCGAAGAACCAACTGATGCCGAATTGTCCGCCCGCCAGCCACGCCGACGAGAAATCGTTGGCGTAGTCACCGAAGATGTTGAAGGTGACCATGCCCTCTTCACCGAAGCGCTTGCGGCCTGGCGCGCTCGAGAGATCGGGGGGAGCCGCCTGGTCGGAGGCGGCCACGCCTGGTGCAAGGGAGAGCGCACTCGCGGTGAAGCGCGTCATCGGCATCGAGATCGTCGCATCAAGCGACTCTGTCGCCGCCAGACCGGGTGAGACGCACCCGATGGTTGTCGTGAGTGCGGCGATGGCGCGCACGCTCCACCGCTGACCAAGGTCGCTTCGCCGCCGAGCCGAGAGTGAGCTTCGCATGATGAGTGAAGATCACTCCGGGAGCGTGCTGCTGTCAATTCGGAGGCGATGGAGAGAACTCCGCTGAGGAAGGCGACCTTGCGGGTGCCATCCATGACGAAGCAAACTCGATCGCGAGATGGTGGTCGCCATTGCAATGCTCAGGCGACATCCAACGGATGCACCGGCCTCCCCATGACTCGATCGTCTGACAAGGCAAAAAAAGGGCCGCCGCTCGAACGCTCCGACACGCTCGAGCGGCGGGATTTCGCGGCCTTGGAAGACCGCAAGAAGGCAAAGGGACGGCGGAGCGTATCGCCCTCGGATCGGGCCGGTCAACGGTTGCCCGCGAAGCGGAGAAGTTATTTTTCAAGATCCTTCTGGACCGAGACTTAGGCACTCCAACCCACCGTTTCTCCCGTCGTTACACTCTCCCCATGCGGTGGCCCATCCTGCTTGGCGCTCTCCTGATCCTTCCTGGTTGCGTCAGGCGGCAGATTGACATCACCAGCACCCCCAGCGGAGCCCTCGTCCGGGTGAATGACCGTGAGGTGGGCCGGACCCCCTGCCAGATCGAATTCGACCATTACGGCGTCTACGAGGTCCGCCTGGCCCTCGAGGGCTACGAGAGCGTGGTCGGCATGGGCCGTGCGGAAGCGCCCGTGTGGGATTGGGTCGGCCTCGACTTGGTGAGCGAACTTGCGCCCTGGACCTCGGTGAGCCGGACCGCGTGGCACTTCGAGTTGGTTCCCGACCGCACGGATCCTGAGTCTCTCGTCGAGCGCGCCCGCGCCCTTCGGAGCGATCTCGCGGTGATCGAGCGCGACCTGCCGGTTGACAGGACCGCGATCATGACCGCGCCGAGTGTCGAAGCCGCCGCTCGCGAAGATGGCGAGCGCGGCGTGGTGCCCACGCCTCCCTCGGTGCTGCCTCCAGCTCCTGATACGGCTCCCGCCGGAGGTGCGCCTTCGGCGCCGTGAGATGCCGCTTCTTGAAGCCCATGAGCTCGTGAAGAGCTACAACGGTCGCCGTGTCGTCGACCGAGTCTCGTTCACCGTCGAGGCCGGCGAGATCGTCGGCCTGCTCGGTCGCAATGGCGCCGGCAAGACCACGAGCTTCCGCATGGCGATCGGCATGATCACGCCCGAGGGTGGAAAGGTGCGATTCGCCGGACGCGATGTCACGAATCTGCCCATGTACCTGCACGCACAAGCGGGCATGGGCTACCTCTCGCAGGAGCCGAGTGTCTTCCAGCGGCTGACCGTCGAGGAGAATCTCCTCGCGATTCTCCAGACGCGCCGCATGTCGCGCTCGGATCAGCAGCGGCGCTGCGATGTGCTCCTCCACCAGTTCGGCCTTGAACACAAGCGTCGCGAGCAGGCGCGCACCTGCTCGGGAGGTGAGCGCCGACGGCTGGAGATCGCCCGCGCGCTGATCACCGAGCCTCGCCTCATGCTGCTTGATGAACCCTTCGCCGCCGTCGATCCTCACACCGTCGAGGAGTTGCAATCGGAGGTCCGCAAGCTCGCGAGCCTCGGCATCGCCATGCTCGTCACGGACCACAATGTGCAGCAGACGCTGCGCATCTGCACCCGGGCGTACATCATCCATGAGGGACGCAACCTGCGGGATGGTGACCCGAAGTCGATCATCAACGATCCACTCGTGCGCGACGCCTACCTCGCGAGCACATTCCGCGGCGACGAGTTCGACTGAGGCGCTCGACCGTCAGGCGCCGTTGCGGCCGGCACTCGGTGGAGTCGATCGCTCGATGCGCAACTTCAGGATCGCGGTGGGAGTGGCTTCAACGATGGTGACGCGCAGACCGTTGCGCTCGAAGATCTCCCCCGCTTCGGGCACGCGTCCGAAGTGGTGCAGCGCGAAGCCCGCGACGGTGGTGTAGGGCGCTTCGTCGACCATCTCCAGCCCGAAGTGCGACGCCACATCCACCATGGGCACCCGCCCCTCGGCCTCGCATTCATGATCGCCGAGTGTTCTCAGCATCGGCGCCTCATCGGAGGGCCCTTCATGTTCATCGGTGATCTCGCCGACGATCTCCTCGAGCACATCCTCGATGGTCACCAGCCCGGCCGTCCCGCCGAACTCATCGATCACGATCGCAAGATGCACCTTGCTGCGCTGGAACTGAAGGAGAAGATCGCGGACCGGCTTCGTCTCGGGCACGAGAATCGGCTGTCGCAGGAGCGGGCGAAGGGTGAACCCCTCGGCATCGGTGCCGAGCAGCGAAACGAGATCTTTGACATAGAGAATGCCGACGATCCGATCGAGGCTTCCCTCGTAGACGGGAATGCGCGAGTGACCCTCGCGATGAATGAAGTTGCGGATCTCCCCCATGTCGTCGGTGTAGGCGAGCCCCTCGATGGCGGTCCGGGGAGTCATGACCTCGCCGACGACGGTGTCGGTGAACTGGACGACACTCTCCATCATCCGTGCGGCCACTGGATCAATGCCACCGGAGCGCTGCGTGTCCTCGATGCTGCGGAGGAGATCCTCTTCCGCTTCACCCTCGCGCAGATTGGCCCCGGTGAGTCGCTTCACCGCCTCATCGATCGCGCGGCTGATCGCCGTCACCGGTCGCAGCAGGACCTCGATGATGTGCAGGAAGGGCATGGTGGTGGCCAGGAGTTCGATCGCGGCATAGCGCGCGACGGCGCCCGCAACCACACTGGTGAAGAGCCAGATCAGGATCGCCGAGACGAGCAGCGCTTCGATGACCCGCTGAGGATCGGCTTCGATCGTGCCATCACCGCGATGCGCCATCGCCCAGAGGACCAGCGCGAAGAAGCCGATGCGCCCCCATGTTCGGAGGAAGCTGACCGCGTCATCGACGGCACTCCAGCGCTCCACGATCCACTGCCCCTGTCGAAGTCGCCCCTGCGCCTCCAGCCGCCGCAGGAGCGCCGACTCACTCGCCTGAACGAGCGCAAGGTTGAGCGCGGAGAAGAGCGTCGTGAGCGCCAGCACCACGACGGCGGTCAGGAGGAGCGTCACCATCGCCGCTCTCCCCCGCCAGCCGGGCCCTGCGGACCCGACGCCGGCGACTCGGCGCTTTCCACCCGCGCGGCACCGCCCACAACGCCAAGAAGTCGCGCTTCTTCCGCGTGCATGCGAATGAAGTCCTCCTGCGCTCGATCATCAAAGCCCGCGGCATGCAGGAGCCCATGCACGGCGTAGAGGAGCAGCTCTTCTCTGGGCGCATGCGATCGAATCAGCGCCTGCCTTACGGCTTCATCGGCGCCGAGCGCGAGATCGACTTCGACGCCGCCACGCTCACCCTCGGTCACCCATGAGAGCACATCAGTCGGCGTCGCCTCGCCCATCGCCTCGACATGCAGGCGGATCATTTCCGGGTCGGGCACGATGCGAACACTCACACGCGCCACGCGGACGGGCGAACCATCGGGTGCGACGAGATGGGGAATCACCGCCGAGATCCGATCCGCGAGCCATGCACGGACCTCCGCCTCCACGCAGGCTCCCACGACACCGGTCAGGACCCTATCCGCTTCGGTCACCGCGCTCCCGCCGAGACATAGACCGGAACAAAGCGAGGCTTGACCCGCTTCTCGAAGTCGCCTCGGAACTTGTTCACGATCGTGCGCAGCGCCCAGTTGTTGCCGTCGGCAAGTCCGCAGATGGTCGTGCCCGGCGTGAGCCCCATGCTGCCCGCGATCTCAAGGAGCAGATCGAGGTCGGCACTGGTGCCTTCGCCCTGTTCGATGCGGAGGAGCATCTTGAGCAGCCAGCCGCTGCCTTCGCGGCAGGGCGTGCACTGTCCGCATGACTCGTTCTTGAAGAAGCGGGCGATGTTGCGCGCGACCATCACCATGTCCGTGTCTTCATCGAAGACCGTGGGGCACGCGGTGCCGAGGCCGAGCACATCACAGGCGCGCCCGATGTCGAAGTCCATCGCCGCCTCATACTGGTCGGTCCCGAGAATGCCCATGCTGACGCCACCGGCAATGGCGCCCTTGAAGCGCCGCCCGCCGCGCATGCCACCGCAGTACTCCTCAATGAGCGTCGAGAGCTTGATGCCCAGCGGCGCTTCGAAGCAGCCGGGTCGATTGACATGCCCGGAGACGCCCATGAGTTTCGGCCCCCAGCTCGGCATCCCACCGAAGCGGCTCTCAACACCGATCTTCTTCCACCATGGGCTTCCTCGCTCGATGACATGCACCGCCGCAGCGAGCGTCTCGACATTGTTCACGATCGTCGGGCGACCGAAGAGCCCCTTGACCGCAGGAAACGGCGGCTTGATGCGAGGCCAGCCGCGCTTTCCCTCGATCGCCTCGAGCAACCCCGTCTCCTCGCCGCAGATGTACGCGCCGGCGCTCCGATGCAGAATGCACTCCACCGCGAAGGGACGCTTGCCGCGCAGGAGTCCGCCCTTGCCGAAGATGCCCTTCGCATAGGCCTCGTCGATCGCCGCCTGCATGATGCGGGCCTGGTGGTGGTACTCGCCGCGAATGAAGAAGTACGCCGTGTCGAGCTGGCATGCCCAGCAGCAGATCGCGATGCCCTCGAGGACCTGGTGTGGATCGAAGTCGACCAGCAGGCGGTCCTTGAAGGTGCATGGCTCCGCTTCGTCGCAGTTGACCGCGAGATAGCGGCGACCTCCATCGGGCGCGGGGAGGAATGACCACTTGAGTCCGGCCGGGAAGCCGGCGCCGCCACGACCGCGGACCACGGCATCCTTCACGGCATTGACGACCGCCGCGGGCTCCATGTCGAGCGCCATCTCGAGGGCCTTGTAGCCGCCGGTGCGCACATAGTCGTCGTACCAGTGCGTGCGACGCTTGGCGGGGTCGGCGAAGGGCACACAAGGGATTCGCTTGGTCAGGATGGGTTCGTCGAGGCGCATGGTTCGTTGGTGGTTGGCTTACTGAGCTCTGGGGTCATTCGAGGCCGCGGGTCCGCCCGTGTCGCCTGAGCGGACCTCGATCTCTTCGATCACGGTGCGTCGAAGGATGACCCCGTCATCGCGAGTCGACTCCTCGATTGTCCGACGGACCTCATGTCGCTCCGTGGCTCCGGGCGACGCTCGAAGGCCCGCGGCGATGTGGCCGACAAAGCGCCCGAGATTTCGCATGAGGCCCACGGCCGTGGTCTCCATCACTTCTCGATGTCCTCGGTGCCGGCCACGCCCGGCCCCACCTTGCGGCCGTGTGGGATGGCGGCACTGCCCCCGACCCGCACGCGCTCGATGAGCTGATCGAGCCGCTCGACCGTCAGGCTCTCATAGAGCACATCGTTGAGGAGCGCGACCGGCGCAGTGTCGCAGCTTCCGAGGCACTCCAGGGTGAGCAGCGTGAAGAGACCGTCCTCAGTCGTCTCATGCGGCTCGAGGTCGAGCTTCTCACGGACATGATCGACGAGCGCCCGATGTCCACACGCCTCGCACGCGAGCGACTGGCAGATCCCGATGACGCAGCGCCCGACCGGCTCGGTCGTGTACTCCTCGTAGAAGCTCACCGTGTCAAGGACATCGGCGGGAGTGATCTTGAGGAAGTCCGCGATCTCGATCATCGCCTGGTGGGGAATGTGGCGATGCTCATGCTGGATCTCGTGAAGGATCGGCATGAGCGCGCCATGACGGGTCGCGTACTTCGGGATGAGGTCCCGCTCCCAGCGCGCCCGATGCGCATCGGTCACATAGGGCTCGGCGCGGCGGGCGATCTTCTCGGTGGCGCTCGGTTTGGTGATCCAGGCCATGGTGTAAGGCGGTGGTGTGGGTAGTCAGAGGAGCTTGACGCCGCCTCTCGCGGGGGCGCCGGTCAAAGAGGCTCAGCGGTCGAGCTCGGCGGCGATCACATTGATGCTGCCCAGGACCGCGACGACATCGGCCAGTTGGTGGCCCTCGATCAGCTTCGGGAAGACCTGATAGTTGATGAAGCTGGGCGGCCGGCACTTCGCGCGCCATGGATACTTGCCGCCGTCGGCGACGATGAAGAATCCAAGCTCGCCGTTGGGGCTCTCAATGGCCGTGTACGCCTCGCCGATCGGCGTGTCCCAGCCGCGGTTGTGCATCACGATTGAGAAGAGCTGAATGACGCCCTCGATCGAGCCGTAGACATCGGCCTTGGGTGGAATGAGGCTCTTGCCGTCGGCGACCGCGTTGATTGATCCGCCGGGGATGCGATCGATGAGCTGGTTGATGATCGAGATCGACTGCTTGAGCTCCTCGACCCGCACGAGGTAGCGGCTCAGGCAATCTCCATCCTGCGCGACCGGCACGCTGAACTTGACCGCCTCAGCGCCTTCGTCATCCCAATTGTCGGCGAAGCAGAGGTAAGGCTCGTCCTTACGGAGATCGCGCCGCACACCGCTTGCCCGCGCCATCGGGCCGGTCAGGCTCCACGCGATGGCCTCTTCACGCGAGATGGCGCCGACACCGGTCAGGCGATCGATGAAGATGCGGTTGCGATTGAGAAGGTTCTCAAGGTCGCCGATCGCCCGAGGGAGCCGCTCGTTGATGAGCGACTTCACCATCCGTCGGAAGACCTCATCGTCGGGAATGTCGCGCCACGCGCCGCCCACGCGCGTCCAATCCGGGTGGAAGCGCTGGCCGGAGATGTACTCGACGATGTCGTAGATGAACTCGCGCTCGTTGAAGCCGTAGAGGAAGCCCGTGAAGGCCCCGAGGTCGAGCGCCGCAGCCCCGACGCAGAGCAGGTGATTCTGGATTCGGCCGAGCTCGGCCATGATCGTCCGGATGACCCGGCACCGAGGCGTGATGCCGATGCCGAAGAGCGCCTCAACCGCCTGATGCCAGGCGATGTCGTTCACGATCGGCGAGATGTAGTCCATCCGGCTGACCGTGCAGACATATTGGTTGTAGTCGTGATGCTCCGCGAGCTTCTCAAAACCCGAGTGGAGGTAACCGATGTGGGGCGTGGCCCGGACCACGCGTTCGCCATCGAGTTCGATCACGATCCGGAGGGTGGTGTGAGTCGCCGGATGCTGCGGACCGAAGTTCAGGACCCATCGATCAGGGGCCTGGACATGGTCCTTCAGGTACTCCGTGCTCTCGACATCAAGTCCGAAGGCGTCATCTGGCGCCAGCGTGTACGGCATGGGGCGGAAGTATAGGGGCGGGGGTTGAAGTCATCCGAACCCCGTCAGACCAAGGTCCAGTTCGGGGCATCGCCGCCGAAACCGGCTTGATCGTCGCGCGTGCGGATGATCGCACCGAGATGGTCGCCAGCGGGAACTTCATCGGGGTTGGCCCGCGACGCGGTCGGATCCGGTGTCAGGCGTCAGGCCCGGAAGAGCGCGCCCATCTTCTTGCCGATCAGCGCCGATGTTCCAAGCAGCGTGGTGGCCAGAAGCGCCATCGCCCAGACCCCCATCGCGCTCGCGATGCCGTCTCCGTCACCGAGGCGGTCGTAGAGCGACCAGATCGCCTTGGTGATCGGGTAGTCACGCTCGCGCTGCGCGAGAATCAGGGAGTCGCTCACTTCAAGCATGCTGAAGCTGAAGGCGAGAATCGCCCCCGCCGCAAGGTTCGCCGCAATGAGTGGAACCACTACGCGCCGGAGGGTGGTGAACTTGCCAGCGCCGACACTCGCCGCCGCCTCCTCAAGCGACACGCTCGTCTGCTGGAGGCCGGCGACGGCGCTGCGGACGACATAGGGAAGGCGACGCACCGCGTAGGCGATGATCAGGAACGGGAAGGGATTGGGATCGGCCCCGAGAATGTTCCCGAAGCCTTCGAGAGGTCCGCCTCGGAACGGCCAGGTCAGGGAGAGTGCGACGAAGCCGAAGGCCATCACGAGACCGGGCACCGCGAGGGGGAGCATCGCGAGGGCGTCGAGCGCCGCGCGACCTCGAATGGTGCCTCGCACGATCAGCCGCGCGACGAAGAGCCCCACGATGGTGGCTGCCAGCGCCGCCGAGAGGGAGAGGAAGAGGCTGTTCCGAATGCTGCCCGAGGCAAGCGGATGGGAGAGAGCATTCTGGAAGTGTTCCGTCGTGAAGGCTTGCGGAATCACCGAGCCATACCACTGCCCCGGCGCCGAAAGGCTCGCGAGGATCACGCCGATGTGCGGGAGCGATGCCACCGCGATGACCGATCCGCACGCTCCGAAGGCGGCGATCGCGCGCCAGCCCGACAAGGGCCGCTCCTCACGGCGCACGCTCGCCTTCGACTGCATCGCATAGGCGCCCCCGCCCAAGAGAAGCTTGCCGATCAGGTACAGCGTGATCGCCACGCCCAGCATGACCGTCACCAGCGCATAGGGCTGGCGCGAGGTCTGCATCTCCTTCAGGCCGTTGAAGACCTGCACCGGCGTCACGGTGTAGAACTCGAACATCAGCGGAGTTCCAAGCTCCGTGAAGCTCCAGATGAAGACAATCGTCGCGCCAGCGAAGATCCCCGGTCTGACGAGCGGCAGTGTGACCCGTCGGAAGCGGGTCCACGCGCCGGCGCCGAGATTGCTCGCCGCTTCTTCAAGCGCCGGATCGATGTTCGCGAGCGCCGCAGTGACATTCAGGAAGATGATGGGGTAGAGCGCGAGCGCCTGGAGGATGACGATCGCCAGCAGCCCGCCGCGGCCGAGAAGATCGACGCTCGCATCGATCACCCCCATCGAGACAAGGAGCGCGTTGAGCGAACCCTCCCGCCCCAGGATGTGACGCATGCCGATCGCCCCGACAAAGGGCGGCAGGATGAGCGGCAGCAGGAGCAGCCCCGAGAGCAAGCCTCGGCCGGGAAAGGCCGCTCGTGAGACGATCACGCCCAGCGGCAGCGCGATGAGGATCGCGAGCACCGTGGTCAGGGTGGCGATCAGAAGCGAATTGAGCAGACCCCGGCGCAGAATGTCATCGGCGAAGACATCGGCGATCGCGGCCAGTGTGAAGCGTCCCGAGGCGTCGGTGAACCCGCCGCGCACGACAAGCCAGATCGGAAGCAGCAGAAAGACCCCGAGCAGGGCCGCAAGAAGCGCCAGTTGGACATATTCGCGCACGCGGCGAGGCATCGCGTGCGGAGAATACGGGCCAACGGTTCAGAGCGCGTCAGCTCGACCAGTTGCCGAGCACGACCGAGAGATCCGCGCCATCGACAACGCCGTCACCGTTCAGGTCCGCAGCGCAACCGATGCAGACGCCCCAGCTTCCGAGCACGATGGCGATGTCCGCTCCGTTCACGATGCCGTCGCCGTTGACATCGCCGGGCACCGGGGGAGGAGTCTCAGGTGTCTCAGGCATGATCCAGGAGAGAGCGGTCTGCACCGCGATACCGGCGGCATCGACCCGCTTGAGCTCGATGACATACTCCCCTGCGGCCAGATCCCGCAGGAAGAGCAGCTCGACATTGTCCACCGTGCTCAGCGAGGCGACATTGCCCGCATCGAAGACGCCGATCCCAGCATCGCCGGTGAGCGGAAGCAGGTCCGTGGCGCCCGGCAGAACCTTGAAGAGGCGAAGATCGAGGTTGCCGGGGATGCCCGCAGAAATGGTCGAGCCGAATGCGCGATTCCATGTGACGAGGATGCTGACATCCTCGACCGCCTCGGTGAGCGTGAAGCGGTAGTAGACGGTGGTGTTCGGCAGCATGGAGCGATAGTCCCAGCCGCGGGCACCGATCGAGGGCGACGAGGGAACCGTGGCCGAACCCTCCTGTTCACCGGCGGTCAGGATGAGGTGAGCTCGATTGATGTTGACGACATCGGCGCCATAGATGGTGTCGAGCGGCTTCGCCGCGACACCTCGATTGGGACCTGAGAGCACCGGGTTGTTCGTCCACCCGGCGCGACGATGCGCACCCGCCATGATGGCGCTCTTGATCACCACGCCCTTGCGCGCATTGGGATTGGCGGACAGCGGCAGCGTGTTGGCCGTCTCGTAGAGAAGCGCCGCCACCGATCCGACGATGGGCGCCGTCCAACTCGTGGCCGACCCCGGGGCGACAATCTCGGGCTTCATGCGACCGGGCACATCCCCCGCCGCGACATTGCCGTAGCTGTGAACTCCATCGGCGCGCCCCACGGAGAGGCCGTTGAACATGGAGTTCATCAGTGGCGGCGGCGTCCCGAGCGTGTTGTTCAGGCCAGCGATGAAGAGCGTGTCGTCCCGATTCATCGCGAAGTCGGCGCGGCGATTCACATCGTTGTCGGTCGCACTGCCGGCGCTCCCGATCCAACTGTGATTGAAGATGCGAACCCCGCCGGGCGGAACCAGCGGCAAGGCAGAGTTCCCCTGCCCCACGCGCAGATAGGAGTTCAGGAAGCTGTTGACCTCGTAAAGCCAGACACCGGGTATGCCCGGCGCGATGCTGACCGTGTTGCCGTAGAAGTTCTTGGCGACCTCCGTGGCGTGACCGCTCACTCCCGGCGACCCGCTCATGGCGGTGAAGGTGATCGTCGAGAACTCGGGATCATCCTGCCATGGCCCGTAGGCACCTCCGGCAATCACCTCGGTCTGGCTCACATTGACACCCGCGCCGGTCGGAACCTGATCCGCACCGAGTCGGTCAACGAGGTCCCCGAAACCGATGTCAGAGGCGAAGGTCGCGGCACCGCCGATGCAGGTCGCGGACACGGCCAAGGTGACGATGGCTTTGGCCCGAATTGGGGTTGCAAGGCGAGTCTTGACCATCTTGATCATGGAGTGTGCTCTCGGGAGGGGACTCCCGAAGGCTAGCATCCATCACCGTCCTGGCAACGGTCCGCTTTCCGGGGAGTCGTTTCCGGACGCATCAGGTGATCCAGCAGTCGTCGGCCGAGTCGGAATCGGGTCGCCTGCCACCTGGTCGAGGACGAGGATTTCGGCACGGGCATTGCGGCGATCGTCGGCCGGGTCGCGCGGGAACGGTGCGACCCGATCGTGATCACCCTCGCTCGTCACTCGCAGGCGACGCCACTGGACGCCTTCGCGAGCGAGGATCTCGGCGACAGCGAAGCCACGCTCAAAGCCCAGGCGCATGGCGCGCTCGGGCTCCCGGAACGCTTCCGACGCCGAGGCGTGGCCGCGGACTTCGATGACACTCTGAAGACCGCGGAGATTGCGCGCGAGCGACGCGAGCATCTGGGCATCTTCGGCGGTGAGTTCGGCGCTCTGATCCGCAAAGGTCACGCTGGCACCTGTGCCGAAGCGCGGGGCTGGACGAATGGAGCGCACTTCGCGCTCTCGCCCCGCTTCGCCCTCGTCGCGCGCTTCACCGGCGCCGGACTGGCGGGCGAGAATGCGGTCGATGAGCGGCTTGTCCTTCGGATTGGTGCTTGCGAGATCGACCTCGTTGTTGAAGGCCTTCCGCACGGCGATCGCGAAGTCGATCATGTCCGGGGTCGGCTGCTGCTCGGAGCCATCATCCGGCGACTGCGACTGCGCGGCCGACTGCTTCGGCGTGAAGTTGAGGGCAAAGAGGATGACGAAGAAGCCCATCATCAGCATCACCATGTCGGCGAAGCTGATGAGCCACTCAGGCGCACCCTCGTGATACTCGGGATGGCCCGGGGAGAAGTGGTGCTTCTTGCGAGCGGGGCGTTCGCCGCCGCTCACCACCACCTCGACCTCCTCCTTCTTCCTGGGTGCATCGCTCATGAAGTCACCTGCGATCGCTTCAACGGGATCACGCCGCCTTGCGGTGCTGCACGCGGATTGCCTGCGGCACGAAGGCGAGCATCTTGTCCTGCGTGGCGCGGGGGTTGTCGCCCGCCTGGATCGAGAGAATGCCCTGGAGCATCATCTCCTTGGAGACGATCTCCTCGCTGCTTCGGAGAGAGAGCTTGTCGCCGATCGGTCCGGCGATCGCATTCGCGAGGATGCAGCCGTACATCGTCGCCGTGACGGCGACCGCGAGCATGTGGCCGAGTACTTCGACATCGCCGCCGAGGTTGCCGAACATGCCGATCTGTCCAATCAGCGTCGCCACCAGGCCGTAGCCCGGACCGTAGAGCTTCACGAGGTCGAAGAACTTCTTGCCCGCCTTGTGGCGCTCCTGCATCGCCATGATCTCGAGCCGCAGCGTGGATTCAATCGTCTCCTCGTCGGCCCCGTCCACGGCCATGCGAAGGCCCTGCTGGAGGAAGGGATCCTCGATCGTCTCCAGTTCCGGCTCCAGCGCGAGCACGCCCTCGCGGCGCGCCTTCTCGCTGAGTCGGCTCATGGTGCGCACCGTGTCGTCGGGCGATGTTCCCTTATGGAAGAGGAAGCGCCTGATGTAGCCGGGAACGCAACGGAGCTTGTCCATCGGCATGGCCATCAGCACCACGCTGATGGTGCCGCCGAGAACGGCCACGAAGCCCTTCTCCGACCAGAACATCACCCAGTGCCCTTCGCTTGCGCGCCAGAGCACCCAGAAGAGAGCGGCCGTACCGATGAAGGCGCCAATGATGCTTGACTTGTCCATGCGCAAGGGACTCCTCGGGGCGATCAATGCGGCCCCATGGGGAGATCGGCCTGCAACGGCGGCCTCGCCACCGGTGCTGGCGCGTGCCGCAACTCGGGCATCGGGTCATGCCGGCTGTGACGGCTGTCGGGTCGGCGGAGCGTGGCGGCTCCCTCGGCGCGCGAGGCGGCTGCGGGGCGCATCGCGAGCGGGACATGGCTATCGTTCCCCGCCGTGGGATCACTCCCCATCGTCATCGTGACCGAACCCTTGAGCGAGGCCCCCACCGAGTGGCTTGAGGCGCGCTGTCGGGTGAGTCACGGGCCGCCGGACTCCGCCGAATTCGGCGCGGCTGCGGCCTCCGCCGAGGCGCTGATCGTGCGCACGGCGACGCGCGTCGACACGGCGCTGCTTGAGCGCCTTCCTTCGCTGCGCGTGGTCGGTCGCGCCGGGGTCGGACTCGACTCGATCGATCTCGACGCGTGTCGCCAGCGCGGCATCCGAGTCGTCTCAACCCCCGACGCGAACACTCAGGCGGTTGTCGAGTATGTGACCTGCCTCCTCTGCGATGCGCTCCGGCCCCGGCTCTTCCTCGAAGCTCCCGTAGGCGACGCGGAGTGGCGGCAGCTCCGCGAAGATGTCGTCGGCCTCTGGCAGATGAGCGAACTGCGCCTCGGCATACTCGGGCTCGGGCGCATCGGATCGCGCGTGGCCGAGGTGGCCCGTGCCATCGGCTTCGAAGTGGTCTACAACGATCTTCTCGACATTCCATCGGAGCGCCGCTGCGGTGCCATGCCCGTATCGCTCACCGAGCTCTTTGCCGAAAGTGATGTCATCTCCCTGCATTGCGACGGCCGGCCCTCCAATCGGGGCTTCGTCGACGCAGGTCTCATCGAGTCGATGCGACCCGATGTCGTGCTCCTCAACACGAGCCGAGGCTTGGTGATCGATGAGCAGGCCCTCGCCCGCTTCATGCGGCGCAGCCCGGGCGCTTCAGCCATTCTCGATGTGCACGCGCAGGAGCCCTTCACCGAGACTTGCCCCTTCCTCGGCATGGCGAATGTCCACCTTGCGCCACATCTCGCGAGTCGGACGCTTCACGCCATGGAAGCGATGAGCTGGGTGGTGCGCGATGTCTGGGCCGTCCTCGAGGGGCGCGTTCCGGCGCACGCGGCCTGCTGATCTCCTGGTGCAAGCATGCATGCGCCGCTCCTCGAAGGGCGTCATGTATCCTCCGACCCCTTGCGGCTTGCCCGCCCATGGAGGACTCATGAGCTTCACCATCGTCGACATTCACGCTCGCCAGGTGCTCGATTCTCGAGGCAACCCCACGCTCGAGTGCGAGGTGGTCCTTGAGGGTGACGCAAGTGGTCATGCGATCGTTCCCTCCGGCGCCAGCACGGGTGAACACGAGGCGGTCGAACTGCGCGACGGCGATCGTCGCAAGTGGCTCGGCAAGGGTGTGTCGAAGGCGGTTCGCCATGTGAACGAGCGGATCTCCCCCGCCCTCTGCGGACTTGATGCGCGCGATCAGCCGCTCATTGACCAGGGACTTCTCGCCCTCGATGGCACTCCCACCAAGAGCCGTCTCGGTGCGAACGCGCTCCTGGGAGTCTCTCTCGCCGTCGCCCACGCCGCAGCCGCTGCGTGCCGACTGCCGCTCTATCGCTATCTCGGCGGTGCGTCGGCGCGGACGCTCCCCGCGCCGATGCTCAACATCCTGAATGGCGGCAAGCACGCGTCGAACACCGTTGACTTCCAGGAGTTCATGATCCAGCCGGTCGGGTTCGACGACTTCGGCGAGGCGCTCCGCGCCGGCGTGGAGGTCTACCACGCGCTCGCCTCGGTGCTGCACGAACGGCACCTCGATACGACCGTCGGCGACGAGGGCGGCTTTGCACCGAACCTCAAGGCCAATGAAGAGGCGTGCGAGCTGATTGCGCTCGCGGTCAAGCGTGCCGGCTATGACCTCGGCCGCCAGGTGGTCATCTGCCTCGACCCCGCGACGAGCGAACTCGCCAACGCCGCGAAGAAGGTGAAGAAGCGCGGCTACTGCTTCTTCAAGAGCGACCCGAAGAAGATCCTCTCGAGCGAGGAGATGGTCGACCTCTGGGAGAAGTGGGCGCGCCGCTGGCCCATCGCGAGCATCGAGGATGGTCTCGCGGAGGATGACTGGAAGGGCTGGCGCCTGCTCACGGAGCGACTCGGCGCGCGAGTGCAGCTCGTCGGTGACGACCTCTTCGTGACCAATCCGAAGTTCATCGAGCGCGGTGTGCGCGATCGGTGCGCCAATGCGCTGCTGGTCAAGGTGAACCAGATCGGCACGCTGACCGAGACTTTCGAGGCGATGGAGATCGCCCACCGCGCCGGCTGGCGCTGTGTCATGAGTCATCGCAGCGGGGAGAGCGAGGACACGACCATCGCCGATCTCGCCGTCGCCACCAATTGCGGACAGATCAAGACCGGCGCCCCATGCCGCAGTGATCGCAACGCGAAGTACAACCGCCTGCTCCGGATCGCCGAGGACCTCGGTCCCGCGGCCCGATATGGCGGAGGAAGTCAACGGCAACGATGAGCGAGGCGGCCGCATCCAATCACGGCGGCGCCGCGTCTCGCGTGCGTCTCCTCTGGGCGCGGCTCGGACCCGAGCGACGGCTCTACCTCCTGGGCGCCGCGTCGGCAGTCGTGGCCGGCATCGTCGCCTACGGCGTGCCGCTGGGAGTGCAATCGGCCATCGCCGGCGCGTTCGAGCGCCGCGGCACCGAGATGGGCGAGGGTACCGACGAAGCGCTCTCGACCAGTGCCCGCATGACCATGGCGCTTCTGGGAGGCCAGGAAGCGGTCGCGCGCGAGCCGTGGCGCGTCGGTCTCTTTGTCGCGCTCTCGGCGGCGCTGGCCGGAGGCCTTCTCTGGCTCAAGGGGTGGTGTGTCGCCCACGCGAGCCAGCGAGCGATCCGGCGTCTCAGGCAGGAGCTGCACGAACACCTTCATCGACTGCCGGCCGCCTTCTTCCGCAAGCACGAGAGCGGCGACCTGCTGCAACGCTGCACTTCCGATGTCGACACCGTCCTCTCCTTCATGGCGATGCAGGTGATTGAGATCGTCCGTTGCAGCAGCCTGCTGCTCGCTGCGATTCCGATCATGCTCTTCACCGATGCGTGGATGACCGTCGCGTCCCTGCTTCTGGTTCCGCCCATCACATGGTTCGGGCTCGTCTTCTTCCACCGTGTGCGCCATCGCTTTCTGGCGAAGGACGAGGCGGAGGGTGCGCTCACGGCGCGGGCCCAGGAGAATCTCAATGGCATCCGCGTCGTCCGCGCCTTCGATCGCGGCGACTTCGAACGAGCACGCTTCCGCAAGGCGAACGCCATCCATCGCGATCTCGATCGGGGGCTCTTCCGTCTCTTTGCGATCTTCTGGTCGGCCAGTGACCTCCTCTGCCTGCTCCAACTCGGCATCGTGATCGGGCTCGGCCTGTGGCGCGTGTCCGAGGGGACACTCTCGGTGCCCGACTACGCCTTCTTCCTGATCGCGGTCAACCTCTGGCTCTGGCCCTTCCGCATGATGGGACGAATCCTCGCGGACCTCGGCAAGGCGACGGTGTCGATCGATCGCCTCGACATGATCCTGCGCGAGCCCGAGGAGACTTCGCCCACGGCGCCTCTCGCGCCGCCTCCGGAGCCGCTGAAGGGCGCGTTGCGCTTCGACCGCGTGGGCTTCCGGCACGATGCGAAGTCGGCGCCGGCTCTTGATGATGTCACCTTCGAGATTGCGCCCGGAGAGACCGTCGCGCTCATGGGCCCTTCGGGATCCGGGAAGAGCACACTCATCGATCTCCTCCTGCGACTGGCCGATCCAGACCGCGGCACCATCTCGCTCGACGGCGTCGACATCGGGCGTCTGCCGAGAGCATGGGTCCGAAGCCGGATCTCCAGCGTGCTCCAGCAGCCGTTCCTCTTCTCCCGTTCGATCCGAGAGAACCTCGTCATCGCCGCGCCGCAGGCCGACGAACACTCGATCCACGCGGCGGCGGCCGATGCAGCGCTCCAGACCACCATCGAGCGTTTCGAACAGGGGTATGACACGATTGTCGGCGAGCGAGGCATCACGCTCTCCGGTGGGCAGCGCCAGCGTCTCGCGATCGCGCGGGCGCTCCTTCGTGATGCCCCGGTCCTGATTCTCGATGACGCCCTCTCCGCCGTCGACAACGAGACGGAGCGCGAGATCGTCGGCGCAATCCGTGCGCGCCATGGCCGTCGGACAACCATCGTGATTGCCCATCGCATCTCGACCCTCACCCTCGCCGATCGCGTCGTGGTGCTCGAGCGCGGACGCGTGGTCGACATCGGCCGCGCCGACGAGCTGCGCCAGCGCCCCGGCCTCTTCCGACGACTCTGGGAGGTGCACGCCGAGGTCGAGCGCGAAGCAGCCTCCGGTCTCGCAGGTGGTCCCGCCGCGCACGACCGAAAGGGAGCGAGACCATGAGCGGCGCCGATGACCTGGACATCACCGGCGACGATGTCGATCGCCTCGACTGGACGCTCTGGCGGCGTCTCGCGCGGCGCACGCTCAAGTACCGCGGCCCGCTCGCCGGATTGATCTCGGGCGGAATCGGCATCGCCATCATCGAAGGGCTCAGACCACTGGTCAATGCGGCGCTCCTCAACGAGGTGATGGAGCATGGCCTGACGGCCAAGGTCGCCTGGCTCGGCGCCCTCTGGCTCCTACTCGCGGCGATCTTCTGCGCGGGTGTCTTCTCCTTCATCGATGCCGCGGGACGACTCGCCTCGGGTCTCGCCTTCGATCTCCGTGAGGACGCCTTCGGTCGCCTCCAGCAGTTGCCCTTCGCCTACTTCGACCGGCGCCCCGTGGGATGGCTCCTCTCGCGCCTGACGAGCGACTGCACGCGGGTGAGTTCGATAGCGCCGTGGGTCATTCTCGACCTCTTCTGGGCGAGCGCGCTGATGTCGGCGGCGATCGTCGCGATGCTCTGGATGCGCCCGAGCCTCGCGCTCGTGGTCCTGATCACCGTGCCGGTGCTCATCGTCTCCAGCTTCATGTTCGCTCGGATCATGGTGCACAGCTCGCGGCGATCGCGTCGCCTGAACTCGATTCTCACCGCGAACTTCGCCGAGTCGATCGCGGGCATGCGCACCACGAAGGCGCTCGTCCGCGAGCGCCAGGCCTCGGAGGAGTTCGGTGCGAAGGCCGATGAGATGCAACTCTGGAGCACGCGTCATGCCCTTCAGGGAGCCATTTACACCCCTGTCGTCTCGACGATCACCGCGATCGGAGTGGCGCTCGCGGCGAGCGTCGGCGGAGGCTTGGTTGGTTCCGGCGAGCTCTCGACCGGCGCGCTCATCGCGTTCTGCCAGTACGCCCTGCTCTTCATGTACCCCGCGCAGGATCTCGCCCAGCGCTTCGCCGATCTGCTCTCAGCGCAGGCGGCGGCGGAGCGTGTCCAGTCCCTCATCGACACCGAGCCGGACATCTGCGACTCGCCCGAGGTGGTCGCACGCATCGATATGCAGCGCCGTTCGCCCGTGCCCGGAGCGGCCGACGACGGCGGGCCGCTCAACCCCGGGCGCATCGAGTTCGAAGGCGTCTCCTTCCACTATGTCGAGGGCCAGCCGATCATCGACGACCTCTCGCTCGTCATCGAGCCGGGACAGACCGTGGCTCTCGTCGGTCCTACCGGTGGCGGGAAGACGACCATCGCCAGTCTCCTCTGCCGCTTCTACGAACCGAACTCCGGACGCATCCTGCTCGGTGGCATTGACCAGCGCGACCGCTCACTCTCGTGGCTCCATCGGAGCCTCGGCGTCGTGCAGCAGACACCCTGGCTCTTCAACGACACCATCGCCGCCAACATCCGCTTTGGTCGCCTCGACGCATCGATGGAGGAGATCATTCGCGCTGCTTCGCGCGTCGGCGCCGATCGCTTCGTCGAGCGACTTCCCGGAGGATGGGAGTTCATGGTCGGTGAAGGCGGCGAGCGCCTCTCGCAGGGCCAGAGACAACTCGTCTCACTCGCGCGGACGGTGCTGCGCGACCCCTCCATCTTCATCATGGATGAGGCGACGAGCTCCGTCGATGCGGAGACCGAGCGCACCATCCAGGCGGCCATCGACGAGGTCCTGCGCGGTCGGATCAGCGTGGTCATCGCCCATCGACTCTCGACGGTGCGTCGGGCCGATCGGATTCTCTTCGTGGCCGGCGGTCGTGTGCTCGAGGATGGCCCGCACGACCTGCTCATGACGATCCCCGAGGGGCACTACCGGCGACTCTATCTCCAGCAGTTTGAGGAGGAGCGCGGAGCCTCAGTTCTGGCCGGTTGATCGCGTGACTCGGGCGTGGGTATGCAAGACTCTCGCGAGCGCCCGAGCGGAATCGCTGTCGGCACCGCTTGCCGCGGGGCGCGTTGTCGCGGAGAATCCCCCCTTCATGCCCCGGCCACGACAGGACACGACGGGACCGGATCTCTCCCGGCTCCCGGCCGAGACCGTTTCGAAGCTGCTGACGGTCTCCCGTCGGCTGGCCGAGAGCGGCGACCTCGAGAGTGTCCTTCAACTGGTCATCGACGCGCTGCGCGATCTGCTGCGGGCCGAGCGGGCGACGGTCTTTGAGTATGACGGAAACACCGATGAGCTCTTCACCGCCGTGGCCCATGGCATCGGCGACGGCACCAAGGCGTCGGTGCTCGACGGTGCACCCCCGCCGCCAACCGTCATTCGCATTCCCGCCCAGCGCGGCATCGCCGGGGCGGCTGCGACCTCGCTTCAGGTCGTCAACATTCCCGACGCCTACGCCGACGAGCGATTCAATCGTTCGGTCGATCTCGCGACCGGATTTCGAACGCGCACCATACTCGCCATTCCGCTGATTGATCATGAGCGCAACCTGGTCGGGGTGGCGCAGGTGCTGAACAAGGTGGATGGCGCCTTTGATCGGGCCGATGAAATCGTCGCCGAGGGCCTTGCGGCCAACGCGGCGGTGGCGATCAAGCGAGGGCGCCTCATGGAGGATCGCCTCGCCCGAGATCGCATGGAACGCGATCTGCTCGTGGCCCGCACCATTCAGCAGCAGACATTTCCGAGCGATCTTCCGACGATCTCCGGCTTCGACATTGCTGCGACGAGCGTGCCCGCGGACCAGTGCGGAGGCGATGCGTACGATGTGCTCGCACTGCGCAGCGGAGAGGTGGCGCGTCCCGATGAGGCGCCCGATGCGGTGCAGCTCCTTCTCGCCGATGCGACAGGTCACGGCATCGGTGCTGCGCTGTCGAGCATGCAGACGCGCGGCATGGTGCGACTCGGCGTGCGCCTCGGGCAGTCTCTCGCGCGGATCGCGGAAGAGACCAACGGCCAGCTCTGCGAGGATCTTCCCGGCGGGCGATTTGTGACCGCCTGGCTCGCGCGGATCGAGCCCGCCACGGGAGCCGTCGAGAGCTTTTCCGCAGGGCAGGGTCCGCTTCTCATCTATCGCCGCGCCGCCGACACCTTCGAGGTGCTGGCGACCGACGGTCCGCCCTTCGGCGTCTTCGAGTGGGACGATCCCGTCACGGTCACGAGCCTGACTCTCGATTCCGGTGACATGGTGCTCGCGCTGACCGACGGCTTCTATGAGGCCGAGTCACCCGAGGGACGCCAGTTCGGACAGGAGGGCGTCGAGGCGATCGTCCGGAGCATGGCGAACTCCAGCGCCGATGCGCTTCTCCGCGCGATCGGAGATGCCGTCCTCGAGCACACCCACCACGGTCCACCTGCGGATGATCGCACCGGCATCATCCTGATCCGCCAGCCGAGCTGACCAAGAGGGCTGATCGAGAGGCCGGCGCTCACTTCGCCCGCAGGCGCAGCACGCCGTCACAGGGCTCTTCTTCATCGGCGAGGGCGGCGAGAAAGGGCTTTGCCATCGAGGGCGCACCCGCTCGTTCGACCTCCTGCCATGCGGCGATCGCCTCGCGGCGCTCACCTCGCTCGAAGACTTCGACGGCAGCCGTCACGGCGCAACGCGCGGTTTCAGGGAAGTCGGGGTCCACCATGGTGAAGATCTCAACGGGCACACTCTGGCCCACCACGACCACGCGGCCGAGGCGCAGGAGACTCCCCTTCGCGCTCCCGCCGGCCGCCGACGCGGTTCGCCCGTCAATGAGCACACTTGTTCCGAACTGCTTGTTGGCACTCTCCAGGCGCGAGGCGAGATTCACCACATCGCCGATCGCCGTGTAGTCATTGAGGTCAGGCGGCGCCCCGCAGTCCCCAACGACGGCGCGGCCGGTCGCAATGCCGAGCCTGAGCCTGATGCGAGGACGCTCTCGGAACTCCGGGGATTCACCGAGTTGCGCCACCTCCTGCTGGCAGACGCCGGCGCTCTCGATCGCCAGCGAGCATTGATCGGGCTCCGCGCCGAAGGCGGACCAGAAGGCGAGCAGGCCATCACCGAGGAACTTGTTGACATAGGCGCGCCGCGCCGTGAGACCGCGCGTGAGGGCGCCCATGTAGCGATTAAGCGTCGAGACGACCTGCGGCCCGCCGAGTTGCTCCGAAAGCGTGGTGAATCCGGCGAGGTCGCCGAAGAGCACGGTGATCTCGCGCTCGGCACCCCTCACGCTCAGGGCATCGGGGTCGCCCGTCAGGCGCTCGACCAGCTCGGAGGAGACTCGGGCTCGGAACTGGCGAATGATCTTCGCTCGCTCGCGCTGACTGATGACCGCGACCAGCGCGACTCCCGCGACCCAGCTTGCAAAGCCACCGATGATCGGACCGGCCATCGGGATCACCAGTGAGGCGGGAGCGAAGAGGGTCCACGCCACCGCGGCATACACGACAAGGGCGCCGAGCGAGGCGAGCGCCCCGCGCCCCGCCGTCATCCGGGCCGCCGCGAGCGCACTCAGAATGCCGAGCAAAAGCGTGGCCAGCGGCTCCGACCACGCCGGAGCAAAGCGCAACCCACGGCCCTCAAGCGCCATGTTCGCGACCGCCGCATGGACATAGACACCGGGCGTTCGATAGCCGAAGGGAGAGTTGATCTGATCCGCCGCGATGGCCGTGGCCACGAAGCCGATGAACACGATGCGACCTTCGAGAAGCTGCCGCTGCACCGCCTCGGCCGCGGCGAGTTCTTCGCGCCGCGTCGGGATCAGGTCCATGAGTTCGCGTGCAGCCCGCAGCAGGCGGGCGATGTAGAGCCCGCGCGCTTCCTCGCTCTCTTCATCGCTCTTGCCCTTGGCTGGCACCTCGAGCGTGGGGTCAAGGCCGTCGGCCGTCGTCGCCGCCTCGTCATCACCGAGGAAGAAGTCGATCTCATCGAGAACCTTCGCACGCAACTCCGTGGAGAGCGGCAAGGTCCGTAGTGACTCTTCGGGCAATTGCACGAGCGGCGCGAGCTCCGGGACCAGGGCCTGCCACGCGGCCTCGTTGCGCTCCGCGGCGTCACGGATCTGTGCCACGCGCACGAGCGTGCCAAAGGGAATGGCGGGTCGTCGCTCACCGCCACCGCGAAGGGCCGATCGATCGGTGAACATCGCCGTCGGCCAGTCGACGACGATCATCCCGTCGAGCAGTGGGACTCCTCGATCACCCACCTGCACGCGCTCCGAGCTGACGCTGACCCGCTGCGGATCGACTTGCATGAAGCGCGCGGCGGCGGCAATGCCGAGTTGCAGGCAGTCGCCTCCTGGCGTGGTGATGAAGGGATGGACCCGCCGCATCTGGCCATCGGAGTCCGGTTCGCCGAAGACCATGCCGACGCCCCCTGCACGGCGCGCAATGGTGAGAATGGGCGGCGTCTCCTTCGGCGATGGAGGCCCGGAGGCAGGTGGCATCCATTTCGCAAGGGCTTGCCATGCGCGGTCCCTCTCCCAGATCCGCTGCGCCACGATCCGGGCCGCCGCGCCGCTGAAGTCATCGGGAATGCCGATGGCCCGGGTGAAATCCTCGAAGCTCCCCGGGAGAGTGCCCGCGGAGCGCAGGGCCCCGAGCCTGATCCACGCAGCCAGTTCACGGAAGCGAGTCGGAGTTTCCGTGAAGCGCCGCGACCACTTGTCGTCGAGGCTTGCTTGTCGAATGGCGGCCTCGGTCGGGAGCGCCGCTGACTCCCCAAGGAGCGCGAGCAATCGCCCCAGCGCCGTCGATTGATCCGCATTCACCCACGCGCCGTCGACAAAATCGATCGGATCGGAGTTGGCTCCGACCACCCCTTGGCAGCGCTCGATGGCGAGCGCCAACGCCTCGTCCTCATCCGGGGCGAAGCTCGGCGCGTCGTACAGGATATCGAAGGCCACCACGGCGGCTCCGGCGCGCCGGATCTCGTCGATGCCCTTCGCCTGAAGGGAACGAGGCCAGGGCCAGCGACCAACATCCTCGATGGAGCTGTCGTCGATGCCGACGAGCACGATCCGATCGGAGATCGGACGCGGCGCCGAGCGGCCATAGGTGAAGCGGGCATCGAGCAGCGCCCCTTCCAGCGATGCGAGGCTGCCAAGGCGCTCGAGGAGCAGCACCAGCGCCGTCACCGCAAGCGCTGCGATGAGCGCTGGCCGATTGAGTGTGGTGCCCTTCGCCACGACGAGCGAGCATAGAGGACGACGGGAGGCCGCGAGCCGCGGTGGCCGCGATCAGGGGCGCGTGGATTGTGGGTGCGCGGATTCGTGGCGCGGGGATCAATGGCGCACCCCGGCGCACTTCATGGTCGGCTGAATCGAGACTGCACGCGGGGAGAGAACGCAGCGGCCTCGTCGGATCACCAACAAAGACGGCGACGGATCTCTCCGTCGCCGCCTGAATCGTCCCCGGAACAAAGGCATCTCAGCGAGTCATCAATCGATCTCGCCGCTCCAATCTCACTGCGCCTTGCGGACGGCCGAGCCAGCGCTCGTTCCACCGACCGCGAGGTCATACGCCGACTGTGCGGCCGCAGCGCTGGACGCTGCGTTGAGTGCCGCCTGCTGCGCCAGGAGTGCTTCCTTGGACGCTGCGAGAGCGTTCGACGCGGCGAACTCCGCAAACTGCGCCGCGGCTCCGAAGAAGACCTTCTGGCCCATCGTGCCCGCCATCTCCGCAGCCTGGATCGCGGCGTCGCGGGCGATGAGCGCATCAGAGGCCGCGGTCGCTGCCGCCGCCGCCTTGAGCGTCGCCTGACCAGCAGCCAGAAGCGCGTCCTTGGTCCCGGCGGCATTTGCAAGAGCATTGCTTGCCGACGAGAGGTTCTGAGCCGCCTGCGACGCCGCCACCGCCGCAGCCGCAGCGTTCGCCGCGCTCTGGGCGTTGGTGTTCGACATGCCAAGCATGCTGAAGTACTGGCTGGCCGCCGTGTCCGCCGCGACGCTCGCATTCGCCGCGCCGCTGGCCGCCTTCGCGGCGTCAGAAGCAGCCATCGCAGCCTCGGCCGCTGAACCCTTACTCGCCTTGGCGGCTTCGTAGGTCAAACCGACCGACAGCAGCGCCTGCTGGAAGTTCTGCGCCTGGATGGCCGCGATGGTGTCTCCGTAGTATCGCTCCGCGGCAAAGGCGAAGGCTTCCGCCGAGATGCGAGCACCAATCGCTGCCTCGAGCGCCGCCAGCGATTGGCTGGCAAAGTCGCTCGCAAGGCCGACCTGGGCACCATGGTCATTGACGGCGGTGATCGCCTGAGCGGCGAACGCCTCAGCCTGAATGCGGAAGCCCTCCGCGAGCGACTTCTGGGCTGCGGCAAGTTCAGACTGCACGGTCGTTGCGAGCATGCGCTCGATCGCCGCCTCGGTCTGCTGGTTCGCCAGGAGCATCTTGGCTGAAGCCGCCGCTTCCGCCGCCATGATCGCATCTTCACGAGCCGCAAGCGCCGCAGCGACTGCCGACTCGAAGCTTGCGATCGCCTGCTGGGCGGCGATCGCCGCAGCGCCGAAGAGCACCTTCTCGCCGAGCGTTGCCGCCGCTTCCGCCGCGGCCAGCGCCTGGTTCCGCGCATCGATGGCCGCAACCGCGCTCGCCGCCGCGTTCTGGGCGCTCGCGACCGCGGCGGCCGCCGCCTGGAGTGCATCAGAGGTTCCCGCCTGACCCGCGAGCGAGAGCGCCAATTGCGCGTACGCCGCCGCCACCGCCGACGCGGTCGACGCGATCTGGCTCTTCGTGGTCGCGCCACTGGCCGCGGCCGCAGCCGCGTCCACTGAGGCGAGGAAGTTCATCGCAGCGACTTCAGCGCTCTCCGCCGCGCTCACGGCAGCCATCATTGACTCGCCCGCGGCGTCTCGGAACTGCTCCGCGCTGCTCGCGGCAACATCGGCGGCGATCGCCGAACCCTGCGCATTGCCGACTTCGATCGGCGCGCCGTTCAAGAGCGCCTCATCGGTGCCCTTCTGGCCGATCTCCGCAGCCAGCGCCGCATGGCTCTCGGCACTCTGGCGATGCGAAGCCGCCTCCGACGCCGACTGAAGGGCGCCGGCAAGGGCCACCTGCGCCGCGGATGCCGCGACCTGCGCCTGGCTTACCGCCACGGCATGAGCGTCGACGGCCACCTGCGCGGCCGCCTGCTTCGAGATCGCGAGGTCCCTGAGATTGATGGTGTCGGAGAGAGCCGCCGCCGCCTCGAACTCCCGGGCGAGGGCACGGGTCGCGCTCGTCACTGCGTACTCGGTACGAAGCGCCTGGGCCAGCTCCGCCTCGGCCTGCGCCACCTGGGCAGCGGCCGATGCCGCGTTCGCGCGGTCGAGCGCCTGCTGCGCCGCCTGCGCTGCCGCGGTGAAGAGGATGAGCTGTCCGAGCGTGGTCGCCTGCGACGCCGCCGCCAACGCGCTGTCGCGCGCCTCGAGCGCCGCCACCGCGGCCGCTGCGGCGTTGGTTGCGAGCGCTGCGGCATTCGCCGCCGCCTCGAGCGCCGGTGCCCGTGTCGACAAGGTTGCCCACTCCGAGGAGAGACTCGCCAACTGGGCACAGAGCTCCGCAGCCTGCGAGGTGATGGCTGAAGCGTCGGTCGAATTCGCCGCCGCGACCAGCGTTCCGATGAGCGCCTGGCCGTAGGCCTTGATCGCGGCCGTGCTCTGCGCACTCGCCAGCGCTGCGGCATTCGCCTGGATGTGCGCCGCCGCAGCAGCGGCCGATGCCGACGCGGCGTTCACCGCAGCGCTGTCGATCTTCGCATGCACCGTGAGCGTGTCGCTCTCAGCGCCGGTGAAGTCGAAGCTGTCGATCTTGACGAGAATTCCCTCGAGGAGCGAGTGAGCCTGAGCCCGGTCGCTGGCGGCGCCATCCCGATGGGACACCGCGAGGCCGAGTTGATTGAGTGCCTGAGCCGCCGCGCTCTGAGCGGCCGCCACCGCCGCCTGATGCGCGGTGATCGCCTGCTGCGCCTGGGACGCCCTGAGCGACGCCAAGTCCCGCGCCTCGCCGGCCACCTGTCGGCCCGTCACCCAGACATCGCGGAGCGACGCCGCGCCGGCCGCGGCAAAGAGGGCCCGCGAGGCATAGCTGTCGAGCTGGGCGTCGGAAAGCGTGATGCTGGTCACGCCACGCGTCGTGGTCTCCGACTCGCGGAGCTGCTGCTGCTCCTGCGTTGTCTTGGTGGTGCCGTCAGTCTTGGTGAAGCCCTGGCTCGCGCGCTGCTCCGCCTCGGCAAGAGTCGAGAGCAGACCAGCGATCGCGGGCGGACCAACCGTGTTCATCCACGCATTGCCGGCGGGATCGGGCCGCTCGTTCGAGCTGCGTGCTCCACCGGAGAGGAAGAACCGAAGGTTCTGGAGCGCGTAGCGCAACTCAATCGAGTCGATGGCATTGGTCCGCGCGCCGGCGATTTCGAAGCCACCGAGGCTGCCGGTCATCACCGCGAGTGATGTGCCGCGCACCGCCAGCGTGGTGCTGGAGGTCGCGATCTGATAGTCGTTGGCGCGATCGAGGCGATCGACCTTCAGGTCGACACGGCCGCGAGGCACTTCAACCAGCGTCCGATGCGCCTCTTCGTCGCTGCTCAGGTGAGCAAGGTTGACCACCGAGCCCGAGTCGATCAGCACGGTCGAATTCCAGCCGACGCGCAGCGTCGCTCGAGCGCCACCGCTTGCCGCCGTTCGAATCGAGGTGCCCTCGGAGACGACATCGTTCACCTTCGCGTCCTGCCACTCAGGACGCGTGCCATCCTCGCGAGCGGGCCCCTGCCACTGCACGCGGCCGCGAACATCGATGAAAATCGCCTGAGGCTTTGCGGATGCGGCTTCTGAGGAGCTGACCGCCGCGGTTCCATTCCCGGAGCTTCCAGCCGGTGCGTCCTGCGGCGCGGCGGAGGCCACTCCTGCAAGCGCCCACATGGCCGCCAACGGCGCCATCGCCTGCACGATTGAGATTCGACTCTTCCTGATCTTCATGGTTCCTACCTTATCTATGCGTTCGACCGAAGCCGTCCAGCCTCGGCACCTCCGAATGTCGAATACCAGGCCACCCAAGACAACTGACCGGAAGGGGATCGTCCCAAAAACATCTCCCGGAGTGCCTTCCGCAGGCGGGACGGAGAAGGATGCTTCCCGGCAGCATAGGGCATTCTGTGCCGCGATCTTTCGGAAGCGCAGGGTCCGAGAGCCACATCCCTGCCTTCTGGTTGAGTCCAGCGCTGATTTGAGTCCCGGGCGGCCGAATGGCTCGATCTGGGCCGGCCGGACCTCTTACTTGCCCTTGTCGCCGACCAGCGACTTGGCGAGTTCGGCCGCGCCTTCGGCTTTCAATGCATCGAGGGCCGCCTGATTCGCCGCCGCTGCGGCCGAGGCCGCGTCGGTCGCAGCCTGAGCGGCAAAGACCGCCGCATGATTGAAGAGCATCTTCTCGCCCATAGTGCGCGCGCCCTGGGCCGCCTGAAGCGCCTGGTCGCGCGCCACGGCCGCGATGGATGAGGCGTTGATCGCGTTCTGCGTGTTCGAGTTGATCTGGGCGAGCAGTGAAGCGGCGCTGGCCGACCCGATGGCGCTCCCGAGTTGTGAGGCGAGCTGATTGAGCGCCTGCGCCGTGGCGGCTGCATTGCTCGCAATCTGCGCCTGCACCGCCGCGCCAGCGGCGTTCTGATCGGCACCAGCGACCTTCACGAAGAACTGGTCGATGGCGCTCTGTGCCGCGGAGGCGGCCTTCGCTGCATCATGGGCCGCTGCAAACGAGGCCTGCGAGAACACCGAAGCGTTCGCTGCAAACTGCGCTGACATCGCGGCGCTCGCCGACGCGAGATTGGCATAAAACATGGCCGCCTTGAAATCCTTGTCGAGCCAGAAGATGGTGTTCGCCAGCGCGTCGACGGTTTCCTCCTTCTTGGCCGCGGCCGACAACGCTTCGGAGATGGTCAGGCCCTTCAACGCCGACGCAGATGCGGCAGCGCTCTCGGCAATCTTTGTCTGGAACTCGATCTCCTTTTGAATGTCCGGGATCAATGCGATTGCGGCATTGGCGTACTGGCTCGCCTGCGCGGCGAAGGCCTGTGCCAGCACGGCGGCATCACCCGCGCGCTGCGCTTCAACGCCACTCTGGTCACGAATGCGCTCCAGCGCGTCCAGCCCCAGGCCCGCGCTCTCCGCGAAGAACTCCGCCGCGAGGATCCCGGCGCTGCTGTCCGCATTCAGGATGCGCTGGATGCCATCGAGGTTGAAGATCTCCGGCGACATCGATGCGGCATTGCGAAGCTGCGCGAGCCATCGCTCCAACTCCTCGGGATCGGGCGGGTCATCACCGAGCAGCATGGTGGCGAGCTTCTCGAAGAGCGCGAGGAGTGCCGGATCGGCGAGGAGCGATGAACTGGTTCCATCTCCGAATGCGAAGACCTGGCCCGACAGCCAGCGGACTTCGATTGCGCGGAGCAGGTTCAGACGAGCACCGGTGACCGACGAACCGGTCAGACCCCCCACTTCCACGCCGAGCGAGGTCCCGGAAACCGCAAGTGTGACCGACGGCGTGATCACCTGAAAGTCGTTGGCGAGTCCCGTCGAGTCGACTCGGAGGTCGAGCCGACCACGGCGCACACCAAGTCGCGTGACAAGCGCGGCTGCGTCCTCTTCAAGTTGGGGAATCACAAGCGTTGTGCCGGGATCCATGAGCACTGTCGCATTGACTCCGAGCCGCAGGGCCGCCGTCGATCGCAAGCCCGTCTGGACCTCTGCGCCGGGACGGAGTTGGTCGTTCACCTTGAGCGGCTTCCACTCGCCACTCTCACTCGATCGGGCACGGACGCGTCCCTCGATCTCCATGACCACGGCCACCAGTGGACGACCACTCGACGCCGGTGCCACGGCTGCCGAGTCGACCTGGGCCAGCGCCGCGTGCGTCGCCAGGAGGAGCGCGCCGACAACGACGACGCTGAGCGCCCGCAGCGAGCGCTCGGGCCATGAACATCGAGAACCCCATGAAGTCCATGAACTCAATGAACTCAATGAACTCCATGAAGGCTTGGAGGCCCGAGACGCCCATGACCAAGGTGACCGCGATGAACTCGAACGACTCGTCGGCCGACATGACACGCGAATCGTGCGGTCCGCGAGCGGCGCGAGAGTGAAGCGAGTCACCCCAGTCGCCATCGGCCAGCACGATGTCCGCGTCCCGGCCAATCTCCGAAGAGTCGTTGACAACGCGATCCGCATGGCGCTAGGGGGCCCCGGGCACCGGGCTTGGTGATGCACTCGACGGCTCTCGAAGAACACTCGTGCCCCCGCCATCAGGTGACGGCAATCCTTCCATCACATCCGCCTCGTCCATCGGCGTGGCGGACTGCTCTCCCGACGGTCCCAGCGATTGCGGAGTGGGGGGCCCAGGCTCACGCCGGCCGGCTCGGAGGCGCTGAAGTCGATTGAGATAGTCGGTGAACTCAGGTCCGGTCAGACTCTGGTTCTCTGTTCGCAGCGGCAGCACCCGCAGGTAGACGAGCTCTCGCGTGCAATAGCGCGGCGTCGGGCCAATGACATGCATCGTCAGACCGCCCTTCACGCCGCAGATCTCACAGCCAGCCATGGCCATCCAACCGATCTGGGCGCTCTCATTGGCGGGCCGATCGAAGCCCGATGGCATCCACTTCCGCGCCTTCGCAGCGGCCACTCTCGCCTCGTAATCGGGGTGAGGATCATCACCATCAGCGAGCAGGAAGAGACCGTGCAGCGCATCGTCATTGGTCACCGCCGTCATGCGATAGACGGCATCGAGGAAGTCGAGTTCATCATCGGCCGAGGGGAACTCGTTCACGGCACTCGACGGCAGCACCTGGCGCTGACATCCGCCCGCCACGACGAGGGCGAGTACCGCGATGAGAAGCGAGGCAAGGCGGGGATCAGAACGCATAGGTCATCCCCACATAGAAGAACTGACGGATCTTGCCTTCGTTGGGGAAGAAGGCGTCCTTGTGGGGAATGAAGATTCCGTAACGGATGTTGAGATTCAGGTCGCTGGAAATGCGCCAGTCGAGGTTCTGGTCGATCTCTCCACCGATGAAGGGAACGCCCGGACGAGTCAGGACTGAGATCGGCGCATCGCTCACCGTCTTGTTGAAGATGTAGCCGGTGATGCCGTAGCGAAGGTCCTTGAAGAGCGGAATGGTCGGCAGAGGATTCAGGCTCACGCCAAGCGATGGAATGACCATGTTGGTCGGCGCCGGCGCGAGGGCAAGGCCGGTGTTGATGTAGCCGTTCGAGTTGAAGGCGTTGTCGACATTGCGAGGCGCGATGCCACCGAAGGTCGTACCGGAATCGAGCCGATTCTTGTCGCCGGAACCGACCACGACCTGGAGATCGATTCGGAAGTCGCTCTCATCACGCGCGAGCCAGGTGAGCCCGACGAGCCCTGCCTGTGCGTTGATGCTGGTCGGCTGCTGCGGCACGGCCAACGGCTGCCCCGCGAGCGTCTCCGGAGTGAAGATCGGATTCCGGTTGAGAGGGTCACTCAGGGTCGTGCCCCACTGCTGCACGAACTCCGCCCGATAGATGATGCTCGGCCCGATCGACCCCGAACTTCCGAAGCCGAGGTAGTTCGAGTTGTAACGGAAGGTGGTCGGGACGCCCCCGAGGATGTTCGGCTGAATGACAGTCTGCTGTCCGGCATTCCCATCGACTTGCGTCATGTAGAAGGCGTAGGGGCGATGGCCCGAGATGCCGCGGTACTCGAGCTTGCCTCCGGCATACTTGCGTGCGGTGTCATTGTCGAAGCCCGGGCGCGAGGTGTCGAAATCGACGGTGTCGCTGCCGGCGGTCTGGCCGTACATGCCGGTGGCGACGAAGTCGCCGAGCGTGATGTCCAGTTGCGCCCCGTAGATGTAGTTCGAAAGCACCAAGCCCGTCGTCCAGATGTAGTACTGGCGCCCGCCGCGGACCTGCACATTGAAGTCGCGGATGCTCTCCCCCTGGCTCGCCAGCAGGCCCGCGAGATCGAACTGGTACCAGTAGATCTCACCAATGGGGTTCTGCCACCCCTCCTCTCCCGCCTCCGTACCAGTCGGACGAGTCCCGCGGAAGTCCCACTCGTTGTACTCGAAGCGGAGGCGGCCGAAGAAACGATGCGCGCCATCGAGCTCGGCCAGAAGAAAGAGACGAAGGTCGGGCTGCTGGAGATACTGCTTCTGACTTCGCGGGGTGTCCAGCATGTAGAAGCCGTACCTGAAGCTGCCGCCCGCATCGAGCAGCAGACGATCGGCAATCGGCGTGTCGCGGAAGTAGGCCGCACGCGCCATCGCGTCTTCGACATTGAGCTGGCGCTGGAGGTTCTCTGCGAGCGAGGCCGTGCCCTGGCCCTGCGCCACGGCGGCCAGCAGGAGGCTCGACATGAACGCGAGGAGCGAGCTCCGTGCACTCGCGAGAGTCAGCATCGGCGGGAGTATGCCGCTGCGCCCCTCGCTTGGCAACTTGCTACCCTTCTGCGATTCCATGCGCGTCCTCATCATCGGCATTGGCGACGCGTTCAGCGTGAGACATTTCGGCACCTCCTGTGTGGTGGAGGGGCCCGAAGGCCTCATCTTGGTCGATTGTCCGGACAGCATCTTCCGCGCCCTTTCTGAGGCGTCCGCAGCATCCGGCTGGGAGTTCGATCCGCTGTCGATTCAGGACATCGTGGTCACTCATCTGCATGGCGACCACTGCAACGGACTCGAGGCGCTCGGCTTCAAGCAGTGGCTGGCGCGGCGACAGCGACCCGCCCCGCCGCCCCGCCTGCACATGGGCCCGGGTGCGGCGGCACGCATCTGGGAGCGACTCGCCCCAGCCATGGACCAAGGCGGGCGAGCGTCACTCGCCGACTACTTCACGCTCCATGTGGTCGAGCCGGGCCGACCGGTGCGCGTCGCAGGCCTCGAGCTGGAGACGCACCCCACGCGGCACCCCGTCCCGACGACGGCGCTTCGATTCTCCAATGGCCTTCGCTCCTTCGGATGGAGCGCTGACACCCCGTGGGACCCTGACTTGGTCAAGTGGCTCTCCGAGAGTGATCTCTTCGTGCACGAGACGAGCTCGCCTCCGGCTCACACCGAACTTGAGAAGCTCGAAGCATTGCCCGACGCCGTGCGCTCCCGGATGCGCCTCTCCCACATCGCCGATGACTTCGATCAGAGGAAGGCCTCGATTCAGGCGCTTCGTCAGGGCGAAGTGCTGACGCCGTGAGCGCTCGATCAGCGCGGTGACGCGAGCTGAGGCGCACCTCGGGTCTTGAACCCATGCGATGAACCCGGCGTCGTGGCGACACGGCGGAGTTCAGCGCTCCGAGATCGGCCGATACTTCAGGTCGTGAGGTCCGGTGTACTCCGCCATCGGCCGGATGAGCTTGTTGCCGTCGAGCTGCTCGATGCAGTGGCCCGCCCACCCCGAGATGCGGCTCATCGCGAACATGCAGGTGAAGAGATCGAGGTCGATGCCGATCGAGTGATAGGTCGTGGCTGAATAGAAGTCGACATTCGGATAGATGCCCTTCGCCGCCACCTCCGAGGCCATGATCGCCTCGATCTTCGTGCTCATCTCGTAGAGATGGAGATTTCCGGTGTCGCTCGCGACCTGCTTGGCAAAGGTCTTCAGGTAGCCGGCGCGAGGATCGAGCGCCTTGTAGACGCGATGGCCGAAGCCCATGATCCGATCCTTCTTCGCCAGCTTCTCGCGAATATAGGGCTCGACACGGTCCATCGACTCGATCTCGCGGAGCATCACCATGACCTCCTCATTCGCGCCGCCGTGGAGCGGACCCTTGAGGGTGCCGATGGCCGTGGTCATGGCCGAGTAGAGATCGCTCAGTGTGCTGATGGTGACCCGCGCCGCGAAGGTGCTGGCGTTCAAGCCATGGTCGGCGTGCAGGATCAGGCAGACATCGAGGGCTCGCTCCACCGCTTCTGTCGGCGGCGCGCCGTTGAGCATCGTCAGGAACGATCGCGCGATCGAGTGTGACGCATCGGGCTTGACGAGTGACTTGCCCTTGCGATGGCGATCGAAGTTGGCGATGAGCGCCGGGGTCTTTGCGAGAAGACGGACTGCCTTGCGGGCGTTCGCTGCGGGAGAGTTGTCATCGCGTTCCTCGTCGAAGAGGGCGAGCGCCGAGACGAGCGTCCGGAGCACATGCATCGGCGCCGCGTCGCGCGGCATCTGGACGAGCAGGTCCCACATGCCCTTCGGCAGGTCGTACTCGCGCCGCAGTTCCGCCGTGAACGCCTCCAGTTCCGCCTTGCGAGGAAGGCGACGATTCCACAGGAGAAAGACGACCTCCTCAAAGGTCGAGTTTCGCGCGAGCGAATCGATGTCGTAGCCGACATACTCGAGCACGCCCTTCGCTCCATCGATGAAGCTCATCTGCGTCTCGGAGGCGATGGTGTTGGCGAGTCCCTTGTCGAGAATGGGTCCTGAAGAGGTCACGGTTGACTGGCTCATGGTGTCGCTGAAGAAAGGGTGATGGTTCGAAAGATCCGTATCCTAGGGCAATCATGAGGGCTCGCACGCGAGTCAAGATCTGTGGTATCCGCGACGCCGTCATGGCGGCGTTCGCTGTCGAAGCCGGAGCCGATGCGATCGGGGTGGTTCTTGCGGAAGGAAGCCAGCGCCGGGTCTCGCTCACGCAGGCGCTCGAGATTCACGCCTCGGTGGGTGACCTTGTCCCGGTGATCGCCGTGGTCGCCGGTGGCAGTGACTGGCCCGCCATCGCCCCTCGGTGGCCGGGAACACTGCAGGTTCATGGGGAGGACGCCGCCGACCGCCTATGGGAGGCGGGGCGGCCGGTTATTCGCGGCGTGCGATGGTCTGTGGAGAAGGCGAAACACTGGGACAAGCATGCCTCCGTCTCCGCCCTGCTTCTCGATGGACCCGAGGGCGGCTCGGGGGTGCCCTTTGATCACGGCGAACTGGCGGCGCTGATGCCGATCCTCGAGAAGCCGGTGATTCTGGCGGGCGGACTGCGACCGGACACCGTGGCCGAGGCGATCCAGCAGGTCCGGCCCTACGCCGTCGATGTCAGCAGCGGCGTCGAGCGAAGTCCGGGCGAAAAGGATCCAGCCCTCATCCGGGCATTTTGCGACGCTGTCGCAGCGGCGTGAGGGGTGACCTGTCCCGGCGATATGCGGCGCCGCCACCATCACATTGATCGGCCACCGACCTCTGTGGCCAGACAGTGTGGCCATCGTGAGTTTTTCTGCGAAAGCTTGCACGACTCTTGACTAGGACTGCAACCCTTGGTACCCTGTGATCGTTCCAAGTTTTGCATACTTTGTGCAAACTTTCGCATAACAAGGGAGGGTTTCAGATGAGCAGAAGCGAAGTTGGGGCCAGGTCGGTCCAAGTGGTTTCGACATGCAAGAGTCGCCGAGGGGCCATCGCCGCAACGATTGCTTCCATCGCGGCATGCACGGGGCTCGCCGGTGCCCAGGCCGACGGCGTGGACTTCTGGGAGGGGCCGACGCACTACCTCCATGTCCGCGCAAACATGCCGGATCTGGATCAGATGCGCGCGATCAATGCGAACTGCGCACTGCCGCCCTTCCCCGGCATCCCGACGCCAGGTGGAGCCTGCGCCATCCTTCACCCGGGCGGCATGCATTGCGGACCCACGGCGGGAACAAACCTCTACATCTACGCCGCGAACCATGGCTACCCGGGACTGCTTCCGGCCAATCAACTGGGCGACATCTGGCGACAGCCGGCGTTCTTCTGCGCGGCGACCGCGCACATCGGCAAGCTGGGGCAGTGGTCGGGCTGGTCGCTTCAGGGAACCTCGACCAAGGGCATGATGCAGGGCCTGAACACCGCCTTCCGTGTCAATCGCCAGCCTCTCGTGGCGAGCCACTACCTGGCGACGGGCGTCAAGGGTCTGAACCTGAATCAGCTTGCCGCCACCGGCATGTCCGGCGCGCTGGTGATGGTTGCCTACGGCCACTACCAGGTCGTCGGCTTCATGGGCACGGTGCCGGTGGTGCAGCGCAATGGCGGTCACTTCGTGGTCATGACCGGTGCCTACCGCAATGATCCGATCTGCAAGCTCCGAATTCGGGACCCTGCCGATGATGGCTGCAATCCAGTCCTGGGAACACAGGCGGAATACAAGCAGCATGTCTACAACGCGGGCGACATGTGGGTGCGCATCTTTGCGCCGGGCTTCCCCGCCCGCTGGATGACGCGCATCTTCCCGGAGAACCAGGCACCGAACTTCGTGGTGGGCTCCACTCTGAGCCTGCTTGATGGGATGACCATCGTCAGGCCGCGCACGGCTATCGGCAAGATCGCGCCAGCCGTTCCGGGGCAACCACCGCAGTTCGTCAAGATGAAGCCGCAGAATCCGTGGGCTCCCAATGGCGGTGGTGGCGGCAATGGTGGAATGGTCTGCGAGCCCATTGACTTTGGAGTCGAGCTGGTCGGCGCCGCCCGACACCCCGATGGCCGGGGGATCATCGGTCTCATCAAGGGCAATGGCGTGGCCGGCGCCGACTCGATGCGCTCGATCGTGATCATCGATCCCGTGACTGGCCAGAACGAGACCCTCGCCGACATCGACGGCGCCGAGCATATGGTCGTGGGTCGAAACCGAGCCATCTATGTCGTGGCGGGACAGGAACTCCATCGAGTGGAGCTGCCGCTTGAAGCGGAGATTCCGCTTCCCGATGGCGATGATGACTTCGGATCACCACCGACACCGCTCAAGCTCCCCTTCGAGGTGAGCGCGATCGAGTTCAACGACTTCACTGACGAGGTGATGCTCCTCTCGAGCGACGGTCTCCAGGTGGCCATTCTTGGAGCCGACGATGAGGAAGTCACGGTCTACGCAGTGCCGGAAGGCGCCAGCCCGGGAGAGGGCGGCGCGATGGCCGCGAACCCTCTCGACGGTGTCATCTGGTACGCCTCGGCCACTTCCACCTCGCTCTTCGGCCTTGCACCGCCGGATGAGAAGCGGGCGGGTGTCGGCCCGCTCGAACTCGCGATCGTTGATGAAATCGAGCTTCCGAAGAGCACCTCCGTGGTTGGCATCAACTTCCTCGGCGATGATGAGGTCATCATCTCCACGGCCGCATCGGAGGTCATTCACCTGGAGCGATCACCACCCGAGGCGGATGGCCCGACGGGCTGGAAGCCGGTGATCGAGGGTGCCTTCGAAGCGGCCTGCCAAGTGGCCGCTCTGGACCCCGAGCGACCGCGCGGAAACTTCGTGCCCGGCGAACACGATCAGCCCCCGTTCGACAACTTCGATCCCGGCGTGATCACTCCGGGCCGGCCGATTCCCGATCCACCCTGCATTGGCGATCTGAACATGGATGGCATTGTGGATGGACAGGACCTGGCCCTTCTTCTCTCCGTGTGGGGTCCGATTCCGCCGATGCACATCTTCGAGGAGCCGTTTGACATCGTCGTCGACCGCGTGGTCAACGGCGCGGACCTTGCGTACATCCTCGGCAACTGGGGCCCCTGTCCGACCAGCAACTGACCGCGCATCTGACCGTGAGGCCTTGGCGCGGGGCGCATCCGAAGGGGTGCGCCCCCGCCCGCCCGCCTTCCCTGCGAAGTCACGCTGCCGACCGCTCGACCTCGCGATCGAGATCCTTGGCCAGCCCGAGCTGCACGAGATGAGCGATGGGCCCGTGGGGCTTCGCTCGCTCTTCGGTCAGGCGCTCGGCGGCAGCGGGGTTCGCGTAGCGATTGAAGAGCATCGCCTTCACCGTGGCGAACATGCCCCCGAACGAGCTGAAGGTGTGATTGACGGCGCTCGCTTCATAGCCCGAGTGCACCATGCAGTTCTCGCACTTGGGATTGCCGCTCGCGCGACCGTAGTTGTCCCACTCCGTGCCGTCGATGAGTTCCTTGAACGAGTCGGCGTATCCCTCGTTCAGCAGATAGCAGGGCTTCTGCCAACCAAAGATGTTGTAGGTCGGCATCCCCCACGGCGTGCACTCGTAGTGACGCTGCCCCATCAGGAACTCGAGGAAGAGCGGGCTCTGGTTGAAGCGCCACTTCCGCTTTCCCGCGTCTCGATTGGCCAGGATCATCTCGAAAAGTTCATTCGTCTTCTGCCGCTTCAGGAAGCCGCTCTGATCCGGTGCCTTGTCGTAGGCATAGCCGGGGGAAAGCATCATGCCCTCGACGCCGATCTCCATCATCTCGTCGAAGAAGGCGCGCACCGAGTTGGGGTCGGCATTGTCGAAGAGCGTCGTGTTGGTCGTCACCCTGAAGCCTTGCTCCACGGCAAGACGGATGCCCGCGATCGCCTTCTCATAGGTGCCCTCGCGGCAGACGGCGAAGTCGTGATGCTCCGCCTGACCATCCATGTGCACCGAGAAGGTGAGGTACTTGCTGGGCGTGAAGAGGCCCTCTTCGAGCTTCTCCTTCAGGAGCAGCGCGTTGGTGCAGAGGTAGATGTACTTGCGCCGCGCCACCAGCGCCCGAACAATCTCACCGATCTCCGGATGCAGGAGCGGCTCGCCTCCGGGAATGCTCACCATGGGAGCGCCGCACTCCTCGACCGCGCGCACGCACTCATCGACCGTGAGCTGCCGCTTCAGGATGTGCGGCGGGTACTGGATCTTGCCGCACCCTGCGCAGGCGAGGTTGCAGCGGAAGAGCGGCTCGAGCATGAGCACCAGCGGATAGCGCTTCCTGCCCTGAAACTTCTGCTTCAGGACATAGGTCGCCACGGTCCACATCTGGCTGAGAGGTACGGGCATTGGGTCGTTGGGCGATTCGAGAGGCAGAGAGAGGCCGAGCACGGCAGCCTCGGCGGCGAACGCGGACGATGGGCTGAGGCCTGCCGCTCAGGGGGCAGGGTTCTCGGCCCCCTGTGGCGGGTGACTTCCCGCGATCCATCGCGAGGTTCGTCCGAACCCGGGGGCTGGCGAGCATCGTAGCAGCGTTCGATGACCATGTTCGGCGCCGCTCTTCCGGCGCAAGGCCTCATGCTCTCCTCTCTCTTCCCGGCCCACTGGCGCGGCCGCGGCCCTCGGGCTGCCGCCGCGCCGGCGGGCGAGGCCGTTAGGATCCCATCGGTGCAGCAGCACGATTCTCCCGACGCGCCGAGCGACGAGTCGCTGATGCTCGACTTCCTCGACGGCTCCCGGGAGGCCTTCGACGCGCTGATGGCCCGTCACATGAAGGAAGTCCACGCCTTCCTCTTCCGGTTTCTCGGGTCCACCGCCGCCACGGACGATGTCTTTCAGGAGACCTTCCTCCAGGTCTTCTCCTCCGGACGCACCTTCGATCCGGCGCGCCGATTCCGACCCTGGCTCTTCACGATCGCTGCGAACAAGGCGCGCGATTGGCTGCGACGCCAGCGCACGCGCGGTCACCGGAGCATCGATGCGCCAATGGGGAGCGACCCCGCCGGTCCGACGCTCGTTGATCTCCTCGCGACGCCCGCCGATCAGGCGGACTCCGAGAGCATCCGTCGTGATGATGCGGAACAGGTGAAGGCCGTCATGGATGAGCTGTCGCCTCCGCTCCGCGAGATTCTTCTTCTGAGCTACTTCCACCGGATGAGCTACGCCCAGATCGCCGAAGCGCTCGACATTCCGCTGGGCACCGTGAAAAGCCGGCTCCACTCCGCCGTGGCTTCGTTCGCCACGCTGTGGCGACGCCGGACCGAATCGAGTGATGAATCGACCTCGTGAGGGCGTGAGAGGGACCATCGAATGACGCTGCCGCAACTGAGTGATGCTGACGCGCGAATGCTCGACCTGCTGGTCGAGCATGAGTTCAATCCGGAGATCCTCGATCGCCTCGATGGCGAGGATCTGCAGCGCGCTCGAGCGCTGCTGGAACTGTTCGGCCATCTCGATGCGCTGCCCGCCGAATCGCCGTCACCGGCGCTTTTCGAGCGCCTGACTGAGTCGATCGATGCTGCGGAGGACGCGCAGCGCCGACGGATGCGCCTCGAGACCGCTCGTCCGAAAGCGCGCCTGCTTCGACTTCCCGATGCACTCACCGTTGCCGCACTGGTGCTGGTCGCGCTCGGCGTCGGCTGGCCTCTTCTCGCCTCGATGCGCAACGCCGCGATTCGCGAGCAGTGCGAGCGCAACATGGCGTCGATCCATGTCGGCATGGAGCGCTTCGCGCTCGATCACGACGGTCGTCTGCCGCTCGCCGCGGGCCTCGGCTCATTCCTGAGTTCCGGCACGGGCGGATCGGTCCGCGACCTTGAGCAAGCGCCAGAGCGAGTCGATTGGCGCCGCTATCGCCATGGCGAGAACCTCGAACTGCTGCATCACCGCGCCTACATCGGCGCCAAGTGCCTCACATGCCCCGGCTGCGAGAAGGAGCGCGGCGCCATGGCGCTGCGAGTCCCCGCAGCGGGGCAACGACTGACCCTCGCCACCCTGAACGGCATCATGGTGGCCGATGCGAACCCCGCCATGGAGCGCTTCCATGAGGGGCTCGAGTGGCGCGGCTTCGCCGCCAGGAGCAGCGCCAACCACCGGAGCCAGGGGCAGAATGTCCTCCTCGACGATGGCTCGATTCGCTGGCTCTTCTCCCCGCTCCTGCCCTCCGGAGATTCCATCTGGCTGCCCTGCGAGCGGGAGGACCCCACCGCCCTCGAAAGCGGTCGCCTTCCGACCCGGGCTGATGATGTCTTCGTGACCCAGTGACGCCGGGCGGGCTTTCCGCTATGCTGCGCGGTCCTCCCGAGCCCACCCATGCCCAAGCAGAAGAGCCATAAGGGATTGCTGAAGCGGATCAAGATCACCAAGAGCGGTCTCGTCCGCGCCGGCCGTCCGAACAGCCGACACCTCAAGAGCAACAAACGCGGCGTTCAGGTGCAGACCTATCGCAAGCGCCGCTATGCCCGCCGAGGCGATCTCGGCGCGCTTGAGAAGATCCTCGGCCGTCCTCTTCGCAGCTATGAGGACAAGCTCGCCTCGAAGGAGGCCGGCGTCGTGGCGGAAGCCACGCGCTGAATTCGTCCGCGCCAGGTCAGTGTTGCCCCGGCGCCACGCACCCCATCGTCCGTCGGGCTCGAAGCGCCGCTGAGCGGCCTCCGCCGGACACCAGAGGAGAGTTCGCATGCCCCGTGTACGCAAGGGCGCCGCCCGAACCCAGGCCCGTCGCAAGCTTCTTCGAGAGGCTCGCGGCTACTACGGAACCAAGAGCCGACTGAAGCAGCAGGCGAAGGTCGCCCGGCTTCGTGCTGGACGCAACGCCTGGCGTCATCGTCGCCTTCGACGACGCGACTTCCGTTCGCTCTGGATCACCCGCATCACCGCCGCCTGCCGCATGCGCGGGACGAGCTACAGCCGCTTCATTCACGGCCTCGCCCTCGCCGGCAGCGCCCTCAACCGCAAGATGCTCTCCGAGTTGGCGATCGCCGACCCTGCGAGCTTCGATGCGCTTGTTGAGAAGGCGACCGCGTCGGCTGCTCGCTGAGTGCACACGCCCTGCTTCGGCTCAGTCCACCTTGCCTCGTCTCAAGACGAGGCGCGGTGAACGCTGACTTCATTTGGCGTTTCGAGCGGTCACGCCAAGATCGACCGTGCTTCCGGACGGAGTGGGAGTCACGCCGGGACTTGGGCGAGGCGTCACCGCCCCAGCAGTCTCAGCAGCGATTCCGCCTGCTGATTCGCGATGCCGATCATGCTGATTGACGCCTGCGAGAGAATCTGCGCACGCACGAGCGCCGAGGTCTCTTCCGCGACATCGGCTTCCATGATGGCGTCGCGTCCGGCCGTGGCGGCTTCGATCGCCGACTGAAGCGACTCGATCGCGCCCTGAAGGCGCGTGCGATCGATGGCCCCGAGGCGCGCTCGTGCGATGGACACTTCCTGGATGGCCGCTTCCACGACGCGCACCGCATCGGTCGGATCGCCGTTGCCGACAGCAAGCTGGCCGCCGCTCACCAGGTCGGAGAGGACGACTGGAGTTCCCAGCAGCGTCTTCACTCGCCCGAGCTGCGACGGGATCATCGGATTCAGACCGAAGAAGACGCGATCATTCGAGGTCGAGCCCGGACCGACCTGGAAGGCGACCCCGCCTCCGCGCACCTGAACGAGTTCGGTGCTCTGCCCTGTCACGGTGCCGTAGGCCTCGGTCAGGACCGCGGAGAGCGAGATCATCGGGGTGTTGAGGGAGACCTGAAGACCGTTGCCGACCCAGGGGATCCCATTGATCCAACCCTCGGCGTCAACCCCGGAGTCCGAGTTCACACTCGGGCCACCGATTGCGGCAACCGTGCTCCAATTCGCTCCAGTGCCGCCGAGGGCCTTCACGCTCACGGTCTGACTCGAGCCGTACTCGATCGTCCTGAATGTGAGCGCGGGAATCCCCGATGGTTGCGTGATGATCGCCTCAATCCCCGTCTGATCGCGAAGCTGGTTGATCGCGGTCACCATGAGGGCCGATGGCGCGCCTGCGGAGAAGCTGAGGACGCGCGTTCCCTTGGGTCCGGCGATCTCGAGGGTGACATCCTCGGTCAGCTCTGCGGCAAGGAACGAACCTCCGTTCAAGGGCGCATACAGCACGCCTCGCTCCGCGCCGACGGTAAGCGCGAAGGTGAGATTGAGCGCGCCCGTCGCCATGTCGGCCTGATGGACATGCAGGCGCGAGATGCGAGCGGGATTGAGCTGGCTGGTGCGGTAGGCAAGTGATCCATCAAGGAGACGCTTGCCTCCGAAGGTCGCCGTGTTCGCGATCGCTTCAATGCCTGCAAGCTCCGCGTCGATCGCGATCTGCCGCTCGGAGGGCGGCAACGGCGAACCGTCGCCCTGCTCGGAAACGAGCGCCTTCAGCGTTTCGAGCCGGTCGGCGAGCGAGGCGAGCTGACCGTCGATTGCCGCGATCATGGCGCTGCCGCGGGTGGCGGCATCAATCGCCGCTCGAAGCCCGCTCAATTCCATGGCAAGGCGATTCGCCTTCACAAGGCCGGCGGGGTCGTCCGACCCGCGATTGATTCGGAGGCCCGTCGAGATGCGCTCGAGGCGCACCGAGAGATCGGCGTTGGCCCGCAGCAGTCCGTGGTGCGCGATGAGCGCCGCGATGTTGCTGTTGATGGTGGTCATGGAGCCTCCATGCTCAGGCGCTCTCGCGCCGTGGCGGGTGCTTCTCCGAAGCAAGACGGGCACCGCGCTGCCCCTGCACGCCGGTCTTCGGCGGAATCGGCATCGAATCAAGCGTGCCGCGGAAGCGCGCCGCATGCTCGTTCTCCTGCCTGATCGCCTCGTAGACCTCCTTGCGATGGACCGCCACGCTGGCGGGTGCGTTGATTCCGATCCTCACCTTGTCCCCGCGAATGTCGACGATGGTGAGTTCCACCTCGTCGCCGATCATGATCGATTCATCGATGTGCCGAGAGAGCACCAGCATTGTTCGGACTCCTTCCGAGAGTTGTCTCTTCCTTGAACCGTGGGAACTGCTCGATCAGGCTCCCACCACCTGTGCCCCTTCAAGCCGCACGAGCTCGTGGCGCGTCGACCAGCGGCGCTCGGCAAGCACGACCTGCACGCCCCGTCGCGTCACCGCGCTGATCACCAGGGGCCCCTGCATGTTGGCCGTCAGGACCGCGCCGCGACGATTCACAATGACGAAGGTCTGCGCCTCCGATGGATCGTTCAGGCCGATCTCGCTCACCTGCTCAGGCCGAAGCGGAGCAGCGAAGTCGTCGGCCCAGAGCGCCGGATCGGTGACGACGAAGGCGAGGTCGGGGTTCTCCGTGCTCTGGAGCCAGAAGAAGACGCCGCGCGCATCGGGCTGAAGGAGCGCGAATCGACGGGCGTTCGCGAAGCCGAGCAATCCGCCGGGGAAGTCGATGAGTCGTCCCTCGTCAACTTCAACGGCGCCGAAGCGTGTGGTCTGCAAGATCATGTCGTCCTCCTGACGGCCCGCAGCCGCGGGCACTCCTGTGGTCATCCGAGATAGCGGAGAAGAGAAAGGGAGCCGGCTCGAGCCAGCGCCGCGAGCCCCGCCTGGAGCTGCACCGAGAGCTGCGAGAGCCTCGTCGAGGCCTCGGCCAGATCGATGTCTCCAAGAAGGCTTCGGAGCGACTTCTGCTGCACCACGATCTCCTCGAGTGCGACTCGTTCCATGGCGAGTCGCGACGCCTTCGCGCCCGCACCGCTCCGGGCCAACGCGACCCGATCAACGGCACGGTCGACACCGTCCAAAGCAATCGAGATGCCAAGCGGATCTCCCGCGATGACGGCGTCCCTGAGCCTCAGCAGCCAGGTGAAGGCCCCGTCAACGGCAACTTGTGCGCGATCCTCCCCTGCAATCACTGCGCCCGTGGTCCCCCCGAGGATGCCGAGATCCTCGGCGGCCCATGAGTTGTTGAACCCGGCAACCGTGAAGCCTCCGGGGCCCGCGGTGTTGTCGGTCAGGAGCAGGCCATTGCCATTGGCGCGAAGGCCGGCGAAGAACTCCGCCTGCGAGATCCCCGCGGCGGCAGCGGCGGCATTGATGGTGGCCAGGACCTGCCCGACCGTGGTCTCGTTGGTGAAGTCAACGACGAAGAAGCGGCCATCCTTCAGTGAAATGAGGAGATCCGCGCCGGTGTTGTTCGCCGGCTGCCCCGTGACCGGATCGATTCCCGGAACGGCGAAGCGGACACCGCGCCCGTCGTTGAAATCCGAGAGGAGCGTGTAGGTCGCCAGCGTGTCGATGCCGAGCCGCGTGGCCGTGTCGTCGCCGGTGAGATCGGAGATTGAGAGCCCCGGTCCGGAGAGGGCGTTGCGAATCCACGCCTTTCCGGTCGCGGCGTCGAACTCGACGCGAACCCCCATGTCGAGGCCCTCGACGATGTTCTTCAAGTCCCTGAGCGTGACAGCTCCTGAGAGATCGACCACCTGCACCATCGAGCCGACCGAGATGCGGATGGAGCCGAGCGGTCCCGCGCCCCACGCGGCAAGCGGCGTCTCGAGTCCGGCCGAGAGATCAACGGTGCCGCTGAGATCCACGCGGCGGCTGACTCCGCCGAAGGCCTCGTGTCCCGAGATCGTGACCGGTTCGCCGAGGCCCACATCCAGCCCTCGGCCGCGTCCCATGTAGAGCACGCCATCGCCGCGATGATTCCACGGAGCTCCTCCGGCGCGCGTGCCCCCGAAGAGATGCACCGAACCAAAGCGGGCGTTTCCTTCCGTCGTGAGGCGCGCGATCAGTTGATCAAGTTCCGTGGCGATCGCCTGGCGCTCCGATTCGGGAAGCGAGGCGGTGGTGTCCTTGGAGACAAGCGCGCGGGCCTCGGCCAGCAGATCCAGAGACCGCGCGAGCGGAGCATCGGACGCTTCGAGCAGGTTGGCGCCCCGCAGGAGCAGATCACTTCGAGTGAGGGATTGCTCGAGTGACGCCGTCAGGCGAGCCAGCGCTGCCGATCGCTGCGGGTCATCGCTCGCTCGGAGCATCGCCTGCCCGAGGACAAGCTGCATCTGCACGCGCGCGAGCGAGGCGTTCGTTCGCCCGACTCCGTTCAGGAGCCCGGGGGCGCCGGCACCGCCGATTCGCATCGATGGAAGAATGGAGTCGATGGTCATGGGAGAAGTCGCTCCAATGGTTCACCGCGCGGCCATGCGCAGCAGCGTGTCAAGCGCCTGCTGCAGCGCCGAGATGTAGCGTGCCGCCGCTTCATACTGCCCCTGCGCGGCGATGAGGTTCATTGCCTCCTCGTCGAGGTTGACGCCCGAAATCGCCTGCTCCTGCGACTGGAGACCGAGGCGCACGATCGCCGCCGCCTCGGCCCCGCTGCTGAGCGCTGCCACGCGGGCCGAAAGCGACGCATCGCCCAGGCGCCACCAGTCGCCGAGCGTGGCGTTGAGCGCATCAATCGTCGTGGTCCGAAGCTTGAGCATCGCGGCGGCCACGGCCGTGTCATCCTCGCCAAGCGCCACCGAGAGAAGGAGCGGGTCATTGACGAGCGCCGCATCGACATCGATGTCAGCAGCCGAGAGCCCCGTGAAGAAGGCGCCGAACTGAATGGCGGTGAAGAGCCCCGTCTGATCTTCGAGAATCGAGAAGGTCTCACCCGGCGGCACCTCGATGACCAACTGGTTCTGCCCATTCACGGTGGCGATCGGCGAGCCGGCAGCACCGGTGATCAATGCGGCGATTTGCTGGAGCGAATCGACCGCCGGATCCACTTGGATCTCGATGACCGAGGGGTTCTCGCTGCCCGCCGGGCCGAATTGGATTCGGATGACGCCCGCCGTCACCGGCGACGGCAGCGGATTCTGCGCAATCGGGATCGCCGCGTTCTCGATGCCGAGGAAGCTCGTCATCGAGGTCCTGCCATGCAGACCGCGACCGGCGACATGGATTCGGTTGACCGCCTGCATGAGGCGTTGAGCAAGTTCGTCGAGGCGCGCGATCTCCGTCTGCACCCCTTCAGCACGGCTCGCAAGCAGAGCGCCGATCGCGCCTCCGGCCACGAGCGGTGCACCATCGGTCACCGTGGCCACTCCGGTGCCCGCCGCAGTCTGAACGAGCGTGACGCCGAGCGATGTTCCCGAGAGCATGATCGGTGTGCTTCCGATGAGCAGATCAAGCGAGCCGTCGGGGCGATCGACCACGGCAAGGTCGAGGAGTGTCGAGAGCTCATCCACGAGCAGGTCGCGCGAATCGCGCAGGGAAGGCGCCGCGCCACCCGCCGCTTCCGCCGCGGCAATCTGGCTCGAGAGCGCCTCGATCGAGCTCAGCAACTGGTTCACCTTGTTTACGGCATCCTGGAGCGACTGATCGATCTCCTGGCGCTGTTGCACAAGTTGCTGGCGAAGCGTCCGGATCTGCTTGGCGAGACCGACTCCCTGCTGCACGATCACGCCGCGGATGGCCGGGTCGGAGGGTGCTTCGGCGACACTACCCCATGCGTCGATGAATGACTCGACGGCGCCCGCGACGCCACCCGGCGCAACGGAGGCGAGGAGATCCTCAATGGTGCCGAAGCGCTGCTGCGCTGTGAGCGATGCGGCTTCATCGGCGCGCGCATGGCGAAGGCGAGCGAGGAGCGCCATGTCGATCGCTCGCGAGAGGCCACTTACCCGCACGCCATGACCACTGTGCCCGATACCGAGGTGCGGGACGCCCGAGATCGGCAGCATGCCGATCCGCTGGCGGCGATAGCCCGGCGTCATGGCGTTCGCCATGTTGTGGCCCGCCGTGTGCATCGCCCCCTGCCCCGCCTTGAGGCCCGATGCGCCGATCTGGAATCCAGTGCCGAGGTTCATGCTTCGTCTTCCTTCCCGCTAGTGACGGAGATCCACCGCAAGCGGTCCTTCGCCTGCGGCCAGTCGACCGCGGCGCCCATAGACCCCGGCGCCATCGGATGACACCGTGGCCCGCACGCCCGCCAGATGCGCGGCAAGCCGCTCCGCCGCACGCCGTACCACGGCCATGGCCCGCGCCACTTCGGCCGCTTCCTGCCGAAGAAGCGCACCGATTCGCGTGGCACCCTCATGCTCAGGACCGCCTGCACTCAGGCGCGCCAGCAGGTGTTCAAGCGGCGCACCCGCTTCAACGCCAAGCGCCAGCGATGCTCGCTCTCGTGCGCGCTCGAGATCAGCCAGCTCGCGCGAGCGCTCGCGGATGAGCTCGGCAGCGTGTCGCAGTCGCGTTGCGTCGGCCTCTTCGACCGCCCGACGCTCCTCCGTGATCGCCTCGCGGAGGGCTCGAACCTGGTCGAGTTCGCGGGAGAGAATGGAGACGATCGCGTTCGGCACTTCGCGCGATTCGGCGGTGGCGGCTGGTCGCGTCGCGATCGTCGCGCCTGCTGCGGGACGGCGGCTCATGCAACCCCCCTCTCGCGGGCAAGCAGGCGCGCTTCAATTGCCTTGGTCGCCGCCATGCGCGGGCTCGCGGCGATGCGGTCGGCAAGAGCCACATCGAGCATCGGCCCGAACCGCTTCTCCGCATCACCCGGCGCGAAGGGCCCCCACGCGAGCGAGCCGCCTCGAAGTTCCTTCAAGACAGGCAGGATGAGCGACTGCGCCACCAGGCCGCGCGCGGCAGCGGAGATCGCCTCACGCCGATCACTCTCGGCCATCATGCGATCGAAGGATGCGGCACTCTCGTCCGCGAGCGGCCGAACGCTCTGCGTTGACTTTGACCACGACGCCGCCGCCTCGCGCGCGAGGTGCGTGGGATCGGGTGACGCCAGTGAGGAGATCGCGCTCATTCGCTCACGATCTCCGCCGAGAGAGCGCCCGAGCGGCGCAGTTCATAGATGATGGCGATCTGATCCCGCGCCGAGATGTCGAGCTGATCGAGCGTGCGGAGCAGATCCGCAAGCCGCGTGCTGCCGGGTGCCCCTGGCGCCGCATTGGTCGCGACTCCCGCCCAACGCGTGGTCGTCGCCACCGGGAACTCGGGCGTGCCGATCGGTTCGGGCGTGATCGTCGTGATCTGAAGACCGGCATGGGTGATCGCCACCGGCCTGATCTCGACATTGTCGGTGACGACGATGATGCCCTCGCGCTCATTGACCACGACGCGCGCGGGCGTGCGGATCAGCGAGCCATCGACATGGAAGGTGAGGACGCGAGCCAGGAAGTTCGACGGATCCGCGCGGTCGCGCTGCGGCACGCGCAATCGAATCGTCTTCGCATCATCGGTGCGAGCCACGCCGCGCTCGCCCAGGAGCGCCATCTCCTCGTTGATGACCGTCGTGAGTGCGCTCGCCACCGGATAGCCGGCGAATTCATCGCGCAAGATGAGAAGCACCGAGCCATCGGGCTGGATCGGATCGCCCATGACCGAGCGGAGCATCTGACCTCCGCTTCGCACGACACCGTCGCGCGGATTGCCGCCGGGAATCTCGACGGAGCCCTGCGCGAAGGCCATCACCGGGATCTCACTCGCATCGGGCAACGGCAGGCGCAGCATCGAAACGACAAGTGTTCCGCCTGCAAGGCTCTTCGCGTTGAAGAGCGAACTGACCGTGACATCGAATCGATCGCCTTCGGCAGCGCCCATCGGCGGAATCGACATGGACACCTGCACCACCGCGAAGGAGTCGGTACGGCGCAGCTCATCGAGACTGCCGACGCTGGCATCGAGGTTCTTCAGGTACTGCGCGAAAGGACGGGCGGCGACCAGCGAGTCCTTGTTGCGATCGCCGGTCCCGTTGAGACCGATCACGATGCCGAGACCGACGAGCGTGTTTCGCTCATGGCCCTTCACGCGCACCAGTTCCTGCACGGTGGCGCCTTGGGCAACCGCTGCGCCGAGCAGCGCAAGGATTGCCGGAAGAAGAAGCCAGAGGAAGGGAGCCCTGATCAGGACGCTTCGAGCGATCCGAGCGGCCGAATGTGGTCTGGAGTGTGGTTTCGCCATGGGTGAAGGAGGTCACCCCCCATCGGAGAGGGAGGGCGCCCGACCTCGCTCGAAGCAAGCCGTGTGCCAGCCTGCATTCCACCGCCAGATGGCACCCCCATGGCATGATGCCGATCATGCGCTGGTCCGCCCCGGCCGGGCTCCTGCTCCTTGTCGCGACCGTCACGCTTCTGGCGACCCGTTCGCCCATGGGCGCCGAGGTCACGCTGCTTCAGTTCGCCGGTGCGCTGATTGAGGACCTGTGGGCGCCACTCCTGTGGATGGTGAGCGCGCTGGGATGGGGCACCCTCGTGTGCCGCGCTCTCATGCGTTCGACGCTCGGAGGCGAGAGGCGGGAGGCGGTGACCGAGCGGCCCTTCATCCGATTCGACTGGAGTTCCTCGGCGCAGTGGGCGCTGTCGAGCGCCGTCGGCGTCGCGCTTCTGCTCTTCGTCGCACAGGTGGCGGGGTCGCTCGGTCTCCTGCGCTGGCCGGTGGTGGCGTGGGCGCTCCTCCTTCCTGGCGTGGGTGTTGCCTGCGGAGGGCTCGTCTCACACCTGCGCGAGCGCATGCCACATGCAGCACGCAAGTTCGCCAGCCCCGCATCAGGCATTGGGTGGTGGCCGATGGCGCCCGCCATCGGAGTCCTTGTCTTCGCGGCGACCAGCAGTCCGGGGCACCTCTGGTCGACGGAGTTCGGCGGTTACGACGCCCTCAGTTACCACCTCGCGCTGCCCCGCGACTGGCGCGACTTCGGCGCGATGACGCCAATCGCGACGAACGCCTACGCCTATCTGCCGAGTTGGATCGAAGGGGGCTTTCTCCATCTCTTCGCACTCGGCGGCGACTCCACCCTGATGGGCCTGCGAGCCCAGCTTCTTCATGCGCTGATCACGCTGGTCACTGCGCGGTGCGGCGCGGAGGTCGCTCGCGGCGTGGCGAGAGCATTCATCGACAGCGCCCGCGCCGATCGCGATGCACTCGCGTCACTGGCGGCCTTGATCGCGGCGACCGTGACCCTCGCCACCCCGTGGGTGATCGTCACCGGCTCGATGGCGTACAACGAGATGGGCGCCGCGCTCGGTGGCGTTGCACTCCTGCTCGTGTGTGGCGCCCCACTGAGTCTTCGTTCGCGGGGTGCACTCCTCGGCGTCTGCGGTGCTCTCATGGTGGGCTCCAAGCTTTCGGCTGGAGTGCTTCTTCTGCCCGCCGTAGCCGTTCTTGTGCTCGTCGGTGCTGATTGGCGGCGCCATCAGAGCGCACTCGGCGCCCTCATGACCATGCTGATGAGCGCGGGCGTGGCCGCCCTCATCGCCCTTCTCCTCTGCGCTCCATGGCTTCTTCGGAACTGGATCGCCACGGGCAATCCCCTCTTTCCATTTGCATCAGGGCTCCTTGGCGCAGGCGCCTGGAGCGCGGACCAGATCGAGGTGTGGCAGCGCGCCCATGGCGCGGAAGGATCGCCCGGTGAGCGGCTTCTTGCGCTCTGGCGTCAATTCTTCATTTTCGGCCTCGGGAGTGCGCCTGTGTCAGGTGAGCCGTGGCGCCCCTTCTGGGGAGTGCTCCCATGGCTTGTGGCGCCCGCGCTCCTGACCCTCGCTTGGTCGCGCGACACCCGCAGGCTTGCCGCCGCCTTCGCCACCGGACTGGCCTTCGCCCTCATCGCATGGATGACCTTCACCCACCTTCAGAGCCGGTTCCTTGTGCCCCTCGCGCCGATCGCCGCCGCCACCGTGGCTCTCGGCGTGGTGCGTGTGGTCGGAGCGAGTCGCACGGATCAGCGCACCGATGGCCGCTCACCACTGCGCCTCATCGCCGCGTTGCCGCTGCTGCTCGTCTCACTTCAGCCCGTCGCCGCGTTCTGGAGTGAGGGAGAGAACGCAGCCCTCATGATCGGCGCCGAGCGCGCGATGACCGGTGATGAGAGAGCGGCGTTTCCCCCGGCCATCGCCGCGACGGCGCCGAAGTCACGGGCGTTCGTCCTGAACTTCGAGATTGCGCCGCGCGCCAGGGCGCTCGAGCAGCGCGTTCTCCTGATCGGCGATGCAGCGACCTTTCGCTATCGTGCACCGCACCAGAGTTCCACGGTCTGGACACGAGATCCGCTTGTCGAGGCGCTGACTGCGGAGCGCGATGGCTCGGCGATTGTTGATCGCCTGCGTGAGGCGCGCATCGGCTGGGTGCTCGTTGATCACGGCATGATGTCGATCTGGCGACGAAGCGGATGGCTTGCAGCAACGCTCGATGAGGAGTCGGTGGCCCGCATCGAAGCGCCGCTCCGTCCAATCATGGAGTTCCCGGGCGGCGCGAGGCTCTTCGAGGTTCCGCCACCATCCCGGCCGCCAGCCGTGATACGGTGATGTGTCCCCGGCGCGGGTGCGAACCCCACCGGGTTCGCGTGCTGCTCGGTGAACTCGTTCAGGCCCCCTCGTGAGTCAATCCGACGCCATCGTCTGTCCCTTCTGCGGTGCCCCGCAGCCGCGCTCGAACACCTGCGCGGGGTGCGGCACTCCGCTCGACCAGACGACCCTCGATCGAACGCTCGCCCGCATGGGGCCGTGGTTCATTCGCAGTGCGACTCATCCGTACATGCCGGGGTGCTCGTGGGAGCAGATCGCGGACTTCGTCGCGCAGAAGATCATCACGCGCGACACCATTCTTCGCGGCCCCACCACCAGCCAGTTGTGGATGGTCGCACGGCGAACTCCGGGCGTTGCGCACCTGCTCGGCGTCTGCCACAGTTGCCGGGCGACGGTGACGCCCGACATGGAGTCCTGCCCTGCGTGTCGCGCGTCGTTCGGGGCGCCACTCGACCGGAATGCGCTCGGGCTTCCCACCAAGGACGAGCCGCCTGCGGCGCACCTCGATGAGACCGAAGCGCCGCGCCTCAGCGCCTTTGCGACCAATGATGAGCTCCGCGAGGGTCTCCACGACGAGGTGCGGCGACGGCGGACGGTGGGTGGATCGAGCGCCCCCGCGCCAACTTCATCCTCGGGACAGGCCGGCCCCCTTCCATCTGATGGATCCTCTCCGCCAGGAACCGCCGCCCGTCGGCGCGTGCTGCCGTGGTGGCTCTTCGCGGGCGCCGGCGTGGTGGTGGTGGCGGCGATCGTGATTGCCGTCATGGCGCCTCGAACAACGCGATCGAATGGCGCTGACTCCGGCTCGGTCACAACCGCTCGAAACGACGCTCGCGCAGCCAAGCCGGACTCGATGACACCGGAGGCATCGGGCGCTTCGAGTGCGCCCGACCCGGCGCCTCGGTCACTCGAAGCCGGGCGCACCGCCCTGAACACGAGCGATCCGGCTCAAGCGAGTGCGCAGGCCGACCTCCCGGCGTCGGCTGAACCGGCCGCCGACAAGAGCGCCGCCCCGCCGCCTGATCCCCTCGCGCCCATCGAGGCACTGCTCCGCGAAGCTCGCGACCCCGAACGCTCTCGGGCGGAGCGCCGCGCGCGGGTGGCGCAGGCTATGGACGCGCTGCACACGCTTGCGACGCCGGGCGATCCGCACGGAAATGGCCCCGGCATCGATCCCGCACGAGTCGCCTCGCTCCGGCAGAGAGCTGAACGAGAGGCGCAACGGCTCGTGGCCGAGGTTTTCGTCTTTGGAGAAGGTTCATCGCCATGACTTCAAACTCCGGGCGACGCGCCCGGTCCCTCACATTCATGCTCTTCTTCGGCTCGCTGACCTTCTGCACAGGGTGCGAGTCGCCGCCCCGGTCGCCCAGCGCTTCAACCTCCGCCGACTCCGGTCGGCCAGCCAGTGTGCCGACAGCCGACTTGAACAGCGAGGGAGCGGCGCCGAATTCCGGTCCAGCGCGCCGCGGCAGTGGCGCGAGCGCCTCGGATGCGCGACCCGCCGTCATCTGGAACGAGGTCGTCATCGAGTGGAGCGATCTGCGCCCTCGCCTCGCCGAGCGAAGCGGAGGCACGGTGCTCGAAGAGATGTTGATTGACCGAAGGCTCGAGCAAGTCCTCTCGCAACGGGGCATCACGCTTTCCGCCGACGCCATCGCGCAGGAGGAGCAGTTGCTGCTCCAGACGCTCGCCCCCTCGCGGGAACGGGCGGAGACGCTCCTTCGCGAGCTTCGACTTGCGCAAGGCCTCGGGCGGCAGCGATGGAACGACCTCCTACGCCGCAATGCCGCGCTCCGGGCGCTCATCGCCGAGGAGGTGCGGGTCACTGATGAAGCCGTCATCGCGGCACTCGACGCCGCGCATGGCCCCAAGCGTGTCTGCCGGATCATCGCGGTACCCGATGTGCGCACGGCCGAATCGATCGGGGCGCAACTCGCGGGAGGCCTTTCCTTCGCCGATCTCGCCGTCGAGCGCTCCACCGATCGCTCCGCGGAACGCGGCGGGCTGCTCGCGCCCATCAGTCGCCTCGATCCCAACTATCCCCAGAGCTTCAGAAGCGCACTCTGGTCACTGGCCCCGGGGCAGGTCTCCGCGCCGGTGCTTCTCGACCGCGCGTGGGTCATCATCCGACTGGAGCGAGAGATCCCCGCGGAGCCCGCCATCAACGATCCCGGCGCTCGCGAGCGCGCTCGCATGGCTGTTCGTCGGGCGCAGGAGCGGCTGCTGATGGAGAACTACGCCCGTTCCATCCTGCGCGACACCAGCAACGCAACCATCTTCGATGACGCTCTCCTTGAAAGCTGGCGAGCCGTTCGTGTCGCCGCCCCCACCGACGCGCGGCGGTGATGGAGAGAACGCGTCGATCCGTCGTGGCGACGATCGCGCGGCGGTGAACTCCACCAACTCGTGCGGCTCGTTCAGGTCCGCAGATACGCCAGGCGCCACGCGGCAGCGGGCATCAGGACCGCGATGGGCAGCGCCACGCTCGCCGCCGCCGGCAGGTCTTCAAACGGCACCGTCAGAAAGATCAGCGCCGTCAGCATGGCAGGCACCGCGACCGCCGAGGCCTTCACGCTCTGCATGAGCAGCGGTCTTGGCTCGCGCAACAGGAAAAATGGAATCGACACCGCCAGGACGAGCAGGTTCGCCATGGGGCCCGCGAAACGGGCGAGCGTCAGGCGCACGACGGTGCCATCATCGGCACCTCCCTGTTCGCCCATCAGTTGCACCTGCCGATAGTCGAGCATCTGCGAGTAGAGCCGGAATCGCCGGACCACGATCATCTTGGGCGTGATCTGCGAGGCGACGAAGTCGACGGGCTGCATGAACACCGCCTCGCTGCCCGCGCTGCCGATCTCCCCATCGGGATTGAGACCTCGACCGATCGCCTTGCCGTCGCTGAGCAGCCAGCCGCGTCGCGCCGGGTCGTAGGTGGCTCGCTCCGCCTGGACGCGTCGCAGTGCCGCACCGCGCTCGTTGCGCTCGATCACGAGCAGCCCCTCCGCCTCGCCCGAGTTTGGATCAAAGAGTGCCGCCGAGAAGAGGTTGTTCTCACCGTCGCGCGTGAGCGTCACGGGGAAGGATTGGGTTCCGGCGCGCTGAAGATCTCGATGATCACGCACCAGCATCGGCGCCAGGCGAGGCAGAATGAGCTCCTGGTTGATCGCCTGAAGCACATTCAACCCCACCGCCGCGAGCAGGATGGCAATGGCAATGCGCCGCAAGCTGATGCCCGCCGCCATGACCGCGGTCAGCTCCCGGAAGCGATGCATCTGGGCACAGGTGAAGCCCATGGCACCGATCGCGACCAACCCCAGCATGTACTGATAGAACTGGAAGACGCGAGGACCGTGGAAGTCGAGGACGACCGCGATCACCCCGGTCACGCGATTGCCCGCGCGGCCGTCGCGCACCGCAGCGGTCGCCGCATCGAGGAAGGTCTCCGCCTGCACGATCACATCGACCGAGATCGCAAAGACAAAGAGGAGCGCAAACAGCAGGACGAAGTTCGCGAGAAAGCGCGACACCACATGGGCGTCCAAGAGCGGCGGTCGAAGGAGGAAGGCTCGGCGAAACATCAGTTCCTCGACAGCCTCCGGTATCCCACGATGCCGATGATCGCGAGCACCACGGTTCCCGCAAGCATCATGATGAAGCCCCCCTGAACCTGTCCGCTGCGCATGAGCTGCTGACCGCTTGCAAGGAGCAGAATGTTCGCCACCGCCGGAATGAAGCTGAGCAGGTAGATCGAGAGCGGAAGGCTGTGGCGCTTCCAAGTCGCCAGAATCGCCCCGAGCAGCAGAAGCAGCGGCGCACTCGCCGCCTGGAAGAAGCGCTGCGAGAGTTGCGAGAGGATGTCCTCCTGCGTGCGACGAACGGCCCGGCGCAGGTCGCGCGCGGCGACAGCGCCCTGGGCCGCCAGGTCCTCCGCTGGCCCCGGGTTGTCGGGCGACACTTCCGCCACCATGGCCGCGGCATCCTCGTTGCCGAGCGAACTCCAATCCCTCGCCCCGCAGGTCCGGACCTCGACTCCGATGATGCGCTGCGGCCAGCGCATGCGTGCCATCTCCGAAGAGCGCAGGTCGATCACCTCCGGCTGGGAAACGGCCATGTCGAATCGTGGCGCCTGTTCCGGGGGTAGCTCATCGTCGAAGAAGAGATCGATGCGCTGGGTCAGCGCCCGCCTCGTGGCGACGCCGCGCTCGTACTCCGTCACCACGATCGGCGACTGGTCGCGCGGAGAGATGCCACTGCCGGCCACGACGCCGCCATCAACCAGGTACTCGCGCCGATTCGCCTCATCAACGAAGGTCGCGCGGCCGCCTCCCGAGAGCAGCCTTCCAAGGCATGACCACCCGTCGATCTTGGTCAGGAGCAGGTCAACCGGGCGCCGCGCGTCAAAATCCTCGCCGCGGCGATCCACCGTGCGTCGAAGTTCAACGAGCTCCGGCAGGGAGAGGTACTTCGGCGTGCGCACGAAGCCTCGATCGATGCGAACCGCATCCGGCAGCGCCCGGGGCACAATCGCCACCGTGCCTTCACTCGCCCTGAAGACGGTGGCATTCGACATCGCGAGCTTCATCCATGTCTCGCGGCCGATCCGGTAGAGGTCGACCGTGGCGCTCTCGGCGGTGAACTCGGTGACCGGTCGCCGTCGCTCGTCGCTCTGGATGGCCGCCACTCCGAAGAGCACCATGCGCTTCTCGACACCGGAGGCGGGCGACACGAGAACGAGCCGCATGCCGTCGGCGAAGATCGAGAGCTTTCCGTCGGGGGAGACCGCCTCGCCGCGCTCGATCGACGCGGCGAGCACGACGGTCGCGTCCTTGGTGATGATCTCCTTCAGCAGCGTCCAGAAGTGCGGAACCGCGAAGTTCACCAGCCAGAAGACGACGGCGAGCAGGATCACGCCGAACGCCGCAACCGGAATCAGGATGCGCCGATAGGAGAGGCCGCAGCACGCCATCGCCACGATCTCGTTGTCGGTCGCGAAGCGGTGGAAGACGATGGTGGCCGCGAAGCCGCCCGCGAAGGGAATCGCGAACTGGAGCATCGGCACCGTGGCCAGCGCGATGTACTTGGCCGTCGCCGCAGGTCCGAGCAAGTTCTCCGCAAGCGGCTTGATGGCCGATCCGAACGCGATGACCACCACGATCACGGTGGTCGTCAGCAGGAACACCTTGAGAAGCTCCGCGAGGAGATGGCGATACAGGATCAGCGGCATGATCAGCGCAGCCCGTACTCGCGAAGCTTCCGGTAGAGCGTGCGCTCGCCAATGCCGAGAAGCTGAGCCGCCTGTTCGCGGTTCCCTCCCGTCATCGCCAGCGTCTGGCGGATCGCCTCCTTCTCCACCTTGTCGAGCCCGACCCCTGCGAGCGATCCGATCGACGCATCGTCGGGGCCATCCTTCGCGCTGATCTCCTCGGGAATGTGACGCAGTTCGATGGTCGGACCGTCGCAGGTGACCACGATGCGATGCACGACATTCATGAGTTCGCGCACATTGCCCGGCCAGTGGTAGCTCACCAGGCGCATGAGCGCGGGCTGGCTGATCTGCGGCCGCGGGCGCCCGACCTCCGCCGAAAAGGTCCCGATCGCGTGCTGCACCAGCAAAGGCACATCTTCGCGCCGCTCGCGCAGCGGAGGCACCACGATCTCCGCCCCCTTGAGCCTGAAGTAGAGATCCTCGCGAAAGCGACCGGCGGCGCTCATGCCGCGGAGATCCTTGTTGGTCGCACTGATGAAGCGCACATCGGTCTTGCGGGGTTCGTTCGACCCGAGCCGGATGACCTCGCCGAGCTCAAGCACTCGAAGCAGCTTGGGCTGCATGGTGAGGGGCATGTCGCCGATCTCGTCCAGAAAGAGCGTTCCGCCGTCGGCGTACTCGAAGACGCCCTCGCGATCGCGGTCGGCGCCGGTGAAGGCGCCGCGGACATGGCCGAAGAGCTGATCCTCGAGCAGGCTCTCGCTCTGCCCTGCCGCGTTGAAGGTCGCGTAGCGCTTCTCGCGCCGCTTCGAGTGGCGATGGATGGCGCGCGCGATCAGCTCCTTGCCCGTGCCGCTCTCGCCGACGATGAGGACCGGGATGGTGCTCGGGGCGACCTGACGAATGAGGTCGATCACCCGCCGCATCGCGGCCGAGTCGCCGATGATCCCTTCGAAGGCGTACGCGGCATCGACCTCGCCACGGAGGCGCTCGTTCTGGTGGCGCAGCAGCACCGTCTCGGCGGCCCGCTGCACCAGATTGCGGAAGACCACAAGGTCGAGGGGCTTCTCGATGAAGTCGTAGGCCCCCCCCTGAAGCGCCGCCTTTGCCGTCGGCACATCGCCGTGGGCCGTGACCATGATGGTCGCCGCATCGGGCTGGACTTCGCGCTGGAGCTTCAGAACCTCGAGGCCGGCCGTCTGGTGCTCCATGACCAGGTCGGTCACGATGACATCGAAACTCCCGTGGCGGAGCTCATTCTCCGCCTCCCGAAGGCTGTGGACGATGGTGCAGACATGCCCGGGCCGGCGAAGGGCCTCCGCCATGGTCTCCGCGTGGTCAGCCTCATCGTCGACGATCAGCACCTGCGCGTGGAGGTCGGTGGCGTTCGAGCCGAGTTCACTCATTGGAAGCGCGGATTGTAGGGGTCGGGCGTTCCCGCTGCCGATATCCCGATCGCCATGCCGAGGCGCCGTAGCATGCGTTCCGTGCCCCACGGAGAAACCCCGTCGCGAGAGAGTGCGCTCGAGCGGCTTCAGCGAGGACAGGTTCGCGGATCGTCGCTCTGGTTCACCGGGGTGGGCGGATGCGGCATGAGCGCGCTCGCCCGGCTCTTCGCCGAGCGCGGCGCCCACTGCGCCGGAAGCGATCGTGCCGCCAGTCCCGTCACGCTCGAACTCACCGCCCGCGGCGTTCCCGTCGCCCACGATCAGGATCGGGGCGAACTTCCAGAGGAGTGCGATGTGGTGATCGCAAGCGCCGCCATCGCCCCCGACCACCCGGAGCTCATCGCCGCACAGCGTCGCGGGATTCCGGTGATCGGCTATGCCGAGGCGCTCGGTGGCGCCCAGTCGGGCCGCACCTCGATCTCGATCGCGGGCACGCACGGCAAGAGCACCACCACGGCCATGCTCGCGCACCTTCTGGTGCACGCCGGCCTTGACCCGAGCGTGATTGTCGGTGCCCATTGCGAACAACTTGGCGGCGGCAGTCGCCTCGGTGCGGAGACAATCCCTTCGGGCCCACGCCGGAACGACCCGGGCATCCTCGTGGCGGAGGCGTGTGAGTTCAATCGCAGCTTCCATCACCACCGGCCGGTCCTGGCGCTCATCAACAACATCGAAGAGGATCACCTCGACTGCTACGGCTCACTCGATGAGATCATTGCGAGCTTCCGACACTTCGCCGAACGACTGCCGCCCGCCGCGCGCGGCGGGCGCCTGCTCATCGCCCACGAAGGGGCGCATCGCCGCGAGGTGACCGCGGGCCTCGCCTGCGAGTGGGCGACCTTCGGCTGGGATCCCTCGGCGGATTATGTCGTGGCCCTGGTCGATGAAGGCGATCAAGTCGAGCGGGGCCAGAGCCCACCCCAGCGCCTGACGCAGGCGCGAATCACGCACAAGGGCGAGGAGATCGCGCGCCTCGCCTGCCCGATGCCGGGCCTTCACAATGTCCTCAACACGGCGGCGGCCACCATTCTTGCGCTCTGGCTTGGCGCCGAGCGCTCCGCCGTGGAAGAGGCCGTGTCGAACTTCGCGGGTCTTGATCGGCGCAGCCAGCGCCTTGGCGAGCGTCGGCTCCCGGGCGGCGGGCGGGTCGTCGTCTATGACGACTACGGCCATCACCCGACTGAGTGCGAGAAGACACTGACGGCCCTGGCGGCAAGGGAGCGCCCCGAGCGCCTCATCTGCGTCTTCCAGCCCCACCAGCACAGTCGCACACGGTTCCTGTTGGAGCACTTCGCGCAGAGCTTTTCCGTCTGCGACCTGGTCATCGTGCCGCCCATCTACTTCGTTCGCGACAGTGAACAGGAGCGCACGCGGGTGAGCGCCGACGACCTTGTCGATCGCCTCCGCGAGAAGGGCGTTCACGCGATCCACCTCAATCCCTTCGAGGCGATCGTCGAGCATCTCGAAGTGGTCTGCCGCGACGGCGACCTGCTGGTTGTCATGGGCGCAGGTCCGGTGGGAAGCATCGCCTACGATTTCCTGCGTGGCCCCGAAGGCCGCACCGACCGCCCCTCGGCCGGCACTCTTCGAAGCAACGCCGTCTCCCGAGCCCTCGATCCATCGTGACTCCGCTCGTGTCACCCTCCGGAACCGCCGCCCTCTTCGCCGATCTCGATGTCCGCGCCGAGACCGATGCGCCTCTCGCTGCGCACACATGGTTCGGAATTGGCGGCCGCGCCGATGTGCTCGTCCACCCGCAGAGCGAGGAGGCGCTCGCGACGCTGATGCGACGCTGCCATCAGGCGGGCCTCGCCCTTCGTGTGCTCGGTTCCGGGGCGAATCTGCTCGTCGCCGACGAAGGGGTCGACGGCGTGGTCGTGAAACTCGATGCTCCCTGCTTCAAGCGCGTCCAGGCGAATGCCGAGGGCGTGCTCGGCACGCTGCGCGCGGGCGCGGGCGCCGATCTGCCGCAACTGGTGCAGGATTGCGCCCGCCGAGGACTCGAGGGCCTCTCCGCCATGGCGGGCATTCCGGCGAGCGTCGGTGGCGCGGTCCGCATGAATGCAGGCGGACGCTATGGATCGATCGGCGATGCAGTGCACGCGGTCAGCATGCTTCTCCCTGATGGAAGCCGGGTGGTCTTCCCTCGCCGCGAGGTGCGCTTCGACTATCGCCATGCGTCGCTTCCCGCGGGCGTGATTCTCTGGGCCACCTTCACGCTCTCTGAGGATGATCCCGTCGAGGTGCGGAATCGCGTGAAGGAGATCTTCGCCTACAAGAAGAGCACGCAGCCGCTCGCCGACCACTCGGCCGGGTGCATGTTCCGCAACCCCATCGCCCCTGATGGTCATCGAGTCTCCGCGGGAGCGCTGATCGATCGTGCCGGGCTGAAGGGTGTTCGCGTGGGCGGCGCGGCCGTCAGTGATCGACACGGCAACTTCATCACCGTTTCGCCGGGAACTCGAACAATCGATCTCGAAGCCCTCGTGCGGCAGATTCGCGAGCGAGTCCTCGCCGAGAGCGGCATCGAGCTTGAGACCGAGGTCGTCTTCTGGCGACGCGGTGAGGCATGAGGCGCGTTGATTCAACCGCGACCCGCGCGCACTCCCGAGTCTGCCATCAATTGGTTCCGTCACCATGAGTACTTCCACTCCCTCAATTCAACCGACCAATGACCCGCACTCGGCCACGCGGCACGCTAGCGGCAGCGGATCGAGCGGCGGCTCGCACGAGTCGCTCGAAGTCCTTGTCCTGATGGGTGGCCCCGACGCGGAGCGAGAAGTCAGCCTGAAGAGCGGCGCGATGATCGCATCCGCGCTCAGGCGCGCCGGGCGCACGGTCCACGAGCAGGTCATCGAGAGGCCGACGCTCGAAGAGCTTCGAGCGATGCCGGGCGGAGTGATCTTCCCCGCGCTGCACGGTCCCTGGGGCGAGGGCGGCCCCCTTCAGGAACTCCTCGAAGTCGATGGCCGGCCCTTCGTCGGATGTCGCGCGAAGCCCGCGCGCCTGGCGATGGACAAACTCGCGACCAAGATGCTGGCGCGGCGGATTGGCGTGCCCACCCCGCCGGCGCGCGAACTCAGGACGGGAGAGCCCTGCGACCTCGAGCCGCCGCTCGTGATCAAGCCGATTGACGACGGCTCGACGGTCGATGTCTTCATCTGCCGAAGCGCTGACGAAGTGGCCGACGCGCGGCGCAGGATTCACGCGAGCCGCCCGCGGGCCATGGCCGAGCGACTCATCGCCGGAAGGGAAATCACCGTCGGGTGGGTGCTGGGCCGCGTTCTTCCTGTCATTGAGATCGTCCCTGCCGAGGGCTTCTACGACTACGACGCGAAGTACCTTCGCAATGACACGGAGTATGTGCTCGACCCCCACCGCGCGGAGTCGTGGGCATCGATGCGTTCCCGGCGCGCGCCTCTCCCGGAGTCGGTCGTTGCAAGGGCGAGTGAGTACGCGGCCACGCTGCTTCGATCACTCGGTGCGCGGCATCTCGCTCGAGTCGACTTCATGGCCGATGACGCGGGCCCGTGGCTCCTCGAGGTCAACACGATGCCGGGCTTCACCGATCACTCGCTCGTACCGAAGGCCGCTGCGCACGCGGGCATCGACTTCCCCTCTCTCTGCACCATGCTCGTCGATGGAGCGGTCCCCGCCGATCGCTCGGCGGCACGCGGTTCCTCGCAGAAGGAGCGGCCGCGCGAAGGTCCTCGTCCCCGATGAGGAACGCCGCGAGAGCGCCGCAAGAGCGCCATGCATGGGACACCCGGCATTCGACCCTGTCCACGATCTGGACGGCGCACTTGCTCGCGCCCTCGCTCGGGTCAGGCCCCCGCCGTCGGCCCTTCCCGGAGTTCGGCGAGCATGGCCCTGATCCGATCCAGCAGTTCCTGCGGCGGCGATGGAAGCCGGTCCGCCATCTCGTCCGCTTCGATCAGGAGTGACTCTGCCAAGGCCTTGTCGCCCTCGCCATCTCGCTCTCGGTGAAGCCGCGCGAGACCGAAGAGCGCCTGCGCAATCTCCGCGTGATCTGGCCCCTGAAGCTCCCGCCGTACTTGGAGCGCGTGCTCCGCATGGGGAATCGCCTCATCAAGCCGAATTGCTGCCCGATAGGCCGCCGCGAGGCTGGTGCGCCGGGTCGCGATCTCCTCGCGTTGGTCACCGGAAAGTCGCTCGGTCATCGCCAACGACTCCTCGATGAGCTCGATCGACTCATCGAACCGCTCCATCGAAATCAGCATGAACCCAAGGACATGCGCCGTCGCCGCCACGATGGCGCTGTCTCCGGGAAAGAGACGCCGTCGCATCTCGAGCGCCTCGCGCAGCAGCGGTTCAGCTTCCACGAGTCTCCCGCTCGCCCGCATGAGCTGGCCATAGTTGTTCAGTGATGTCGCCACTCCGGGGTGATCGCCCGGCCACGCCACCCGGCGAATCTCGAGCGACTCGCGATAGAAGGGCTCCGCCTCATCCAGCCGCCCCTGCCGCCGCAGAATGAAGCCGAGATTGCTCAGTCCCTCGCCGAGCAAGTCGTGATTCGGCGGAAGCAGACGACGCCGCATGTCGACCGATCGTCGCGAGAGGGCTTCCGCATCGACGAGATTGCCGCGTGACGCCACCACGCTTGCCAGGCTGTCAAGCGACGAGGCGAGGTAGACATGCCCGTCGGGATAGAGCGTCTCCAACATCGCGATGGCTTCACGCAGGAGCGCTTCGGCCCTCTCGGAATCGCGCTCCTGGGTGTAGGCCAGCAGCGCAAGGTTGTTCAGGCTGGCCACCTTGTCGATGTGGGGCTCGGAGTGAAGCAGACGCCGCAGCGCTAACGCCTCCTCGTTCAACTCGCGCGCCTCGGCGCTGCGCCCCTGCGCTCTTCGAATGAGCGCCAGGTTGTTGAGGGCGATTCCCATGGCTCGATGAGGTTCCGAGTGGATCGCTCGGGCCAAGCGCATCGCTTCAACCGCCAACGGTTCAGCGCCTGCGAGATCGCCCGACTCACGAAGGACTTCCGAGAGCTCCATCATCGACTCCAGCGTTTCCTGGTGCTCCTCCCCCAGCACCTCGGTGCGGATGCGCAGGGCCTCCTCACCGAAGCGACGAGCGGGCTCATAGGCCCCCAGCGCCCGATAGGTTGACGCGATCGTGTGCCGGATTGCGGCGTTGACCTCGGGCGCCGTCGGAGCACCGCCCGCATCGACCCGGGCGGCGGCGGCATCGAGGACCTCGCGCATGCGCACATCGGGGTCACGCGCAGTGCGCGGATCGACCGAGGCGAGCATCTCGAGCAGGAAGCGATTGATCTCCCGCGCCTTCGCCGCCTCGAGGGAGACCGAGGTCAACCGCACCGCGGCGAGTTCTTCAGCGTCGAGCGCCCGGAGGAGAGCCCGCGAGGTTGCGATGATCCCGATCACCAGCGCGACGAAGACCGCCAGCGTCCCCGCGACCAGCGCCCGATGCCGGCGAGTGAAAGTCTTCACCCGATAGACAAGGCTCGGCGGTCGCGCTCGGATTGCTTCGCGCTTCGCCGCCGCACGGAGATCGGCCGCGAACTCCGCGGCGCTCTGGTAGCGGCGCTGCGGCTCCTTCTCGAGCGCGTGGGCGACCACGGTCTCGACATCACCCGAGAGGGTTCGATTGACGGCGCCGAGGCGCGTCGGCTCATCCTCCCTGATGATTCGAAGAACCTCGTGGATACCCCGGCCTTCAAGCACATAGGGGAGTCGCCCGGCCAGGAGCTCGAAGGCCACCACGCCGAGGGCGTAGATGTCGGCGCGAGCATCGATCTGATTGACCATACCCCCGGCCTGCTCGGGGCTCATGTAGGGCATGGTGCCGATCAACTGGCCCGTCTCAGTCTGCATGGTGACCAGGCGCGTCTCATCACCGACCGCGCGGGCGACGCCGAAGTCGAGAATGCGCGGCCGCCCCTGCGCATCCACCAGGATGTTCGCGGGCTTCAGATCGCGATGGACCACGCCCCGCTGGTGGGCATACTCGACGGCGTCGGCAATCTCCGCGATAAGGAGCAGCCGGGCATCGGTGTCGAGCTTCGCCTTCGAGGCATACCGGGTCAGCGGCGCACCGTCGATGAACTCCATCGCGATGAAGGGCTGCGCTCGCGCGTGCTCGCCGATCGAACCGACCTCGTACACATGAGCAATGCTGGGATGCTGAAGGCGCGCGAGGAGTTCCGCCTCCTGCTGAAAGCGACGCAGAATGGACGAACCAGCAAGCCCTGGATGCAGGAGCTTGATCGCCACCTGGCGACGAGGTTCATCCTGCTCGGCGAGATAGACCGTGCCCATGCCTCCGCTCGCAATCGCCCGAATGACGCGGTAGCGCCCGATGCGATGGAGGCCTCCCGGACCGAGCTCCGGGGACGGATCCGGCGCTGGGCTGAATGGCATGGTCGTGATGCGCACCCCCCCTTCGAGCAGCGCGTGCCCACCCTCCTCGGCATCGTGGGCTTCAAGCAGGCGCGCAAGTTGGCTCCGCAACTCCGGGTCTTGAGCGCACGCTTCATCGATGACGCGCTGGCGCTCACCAGCGTCAAGCTCGATGACGCGCTCAAAGAGCCGCGAGAGCTGTTCGAATCGGGCGGCATCCATGGAGTTCGCCCGTCATCCGGCGGCAGTGAGCTGTGACCGCAACCATGCTCGGGCCATCGTCCAGTCCGCCTCCGCCGTCTTGGGCGAGATGTCGAGGGCGGTGCCGATCTGCTTCATCGTCAGCCCCCCAAAGAAGCGGAGTTCCACCACCCTCAGCTTGCGTTCATCGAGCACCCCAAGTCGCTCCATGGCATCGTCGAGTTCGAGAAGGTCGACTCCCGCGGTCTCGCCAATCACAGAGGCGGGTGTTGAAGCGCCTGGGTTGAAGTCGTTGAGGGCGGCATCGAGCGTGACACGAAGCAGCCCGCCACCCCGCTTCTCCGCCTTCTTCCTGCGGGCGTGATCGATCAGGATCTGTCGCATCGTGTGCGCAGCGACGGCGCGAAAGTGAGCCTCGTCCTTGAAGGCTCCCTGGGCAGACCCGGCGAGTCGAAGCCACGCCTCGTGGACGAGCGCCGTGGGCTGGAGGGTGTGGCCGACACCTTCGGCCCGCAACCGCTCGGCGGCCATGGCTCGGAGCTGTTCATAGGCGGTGTCAAGCCAGGCGTTCGGGCCGCCGGGCTGGCGCGGATTACTCAGGTCGCCCCCGTTCCTCGACATGTCGTCATGGCTCACCAGGGTCCACGCTCCGTTCGGGCATCTCCGGACACCCCTTCATTATGGCGAGCCCACCGGAGCGGAGCCAACTGAGAGAGCCGATTGGCCTTCAAACAGTGCCATCTCATCGAGATTGGAGCGCTTCAGGATTTCTGTTCGATGAACTTGGCATCGCTGAAGGACGGGTTATCTTCACCTTGCCTCAGGGTTCACCCCCACTCGTAGGAGGACTCCCGTGTTCAACCTGATTCGTCGTGGAGCGAGGGCAATCGCGCTCGCTGTCGCTGCGCTCATTCCCACCACCGCCTTGGCCCAGGCGCCCGCCAACCCCGGGGGATTCACCGAAATCCCGGGGGAGCGCGAGTTCAGCGGGCGCCTGATTGCCCGACCCATTCAGCCCGCGGACGCCGTGCAGCGCGCCATCCCTGAGTTCCAGCGCCTGCTTTTGGTGACCGCAGGCCAGCGGGAGATGCTTGCCATCGGCATCGAGCGCCACTTCCCCGAGGTCGATGAGTACCTCGTTCGAGTGCCCGCGGGTGAGACGGAAGATTCCATCGCGGCGCGGCTGCTCGCGACGGGAGGCTTCTCCTATGTCGAGCCGGATTGGATTCTCTTCCCGATCCAGTCGTGCTCCAACGATCCATTGCTTTCGCAGCAATGGCACCACGCGGCCAATCGTCTCAACAGTTGCCTCGCGTGGAGCTTCACCATCGGTTCGCCCACCGTGGTCGTGGCCATCTGCGACACAGGCATTCTGTCGAACCATCAGGACCTCTGGCAGAACAGGCTCGAGGGCTACCATGTGCCCTCGCAGAAGTGGGAGAGCCAGGGGGGGCCGATCAATGACATCAACGGCCACGGCACGCTGTGCACTGGTGCTGCGGCCGCCACCGGCAACAATGGCCTCGGCATTGCCGGGATGGGCTGGAACCTGCGCCACCGCATGCTCCGCGTCACTGACAGCAGCAACGGGAGCGCCTCCCTGTCGAACCTGACCCTCGCGGCTCGCCGCGCCGCCGAGTTCGGCGACAAGGTCGCGAGTGTCAGCTACTCCGGTGTCAACAGCTCCAGCGTCTTCACGACCGGCACCTATGTGCGCTCGCTCGGCTCGCTCCTGGTGTGGGCCGCCGGCAACAGCAATGTCAACCTGACGGGAAACCGCGAGGATGATGTCATCGTCGTCGGCGCGACCACGCAGAGCGACACGAAGGCGTCGTTCTCGAACTACGGGCCGCTCGTCGATCTCGTGGCTCCGGGCGTCAGCATTCGCACCACTGCGTCAGCGGCAACCAACGCCTACGCCTATGTGGATGGCACAAGCTTCGCCACGCCCATCGTGGCCGGCCTCTGTGCGCTCATCTGGTCCTACGACCCGAGCCTGACGCCCGCGCAGGTCGAGGCGATCGTCCGCGCCACCTGTGTCGATCTCGGCGCGGCGGGAGTGGACAACATCTTTGGCTATGGTCGCGTGAACGCCGGCGCAGCCCTTCAGTTGGTGGCCAATTCCCCCCCGCCACAGCCCTCGGTGGTCTTCGCCGACGGTTTCGAGTCGGGCAATCTGACCGCCGGAGGCTGGGTCGTGCAGAACACCAATGCCTTCGCCACAACCGCGGCCAAGCTGAACGGCTCGTGGGGTGCCAGGGTGCGCTCATCCTCATGGATGGAGAAGTCGATCAGCACCGCCGGTCTCAAGGACATCAGGGTGCAGTACTCGAGGCGGACCTCGGGTCTTCTCTCCAATCAGTGGCTCTATGTTGAGTGGTGGACGGGCTCGGCGTGGCAGATCATCGAGCAGACGAAGGCCACCTCATGGGAGACGATCAGCGTCCAACTCCCGGCGAGCGCCAACAACAAGAGCAACTTCAAGCTCCGATTCCGAGTGAATGCCAACAGCACGGCTCGCTTCGCAGACATCGATTCGGTTGAAATCGTGGCCACTCCGAACTGAGCCATCTCTCCAGTCCGGCGGCGCGAAGTTCAAGCGCCGAGGTCCGTCGCAGGCCAACGCCTCGCCCGGGCCTCGGCGCTTTTCACTGGATCGCAAGCGAGACCGACTCGCTCCACGCCCCACAACAGCGCGTCGGCGAGCCACACTCACGCTCGCCGACGCACGCGGGGGTCATTGATCGAGAATCAGGAGGCAGGCGCCAGCCTGATCGGTCGCTGCACTTCGGCCCATTTGTTCCACCAGAAGATCGACGGTCCGTTGTAGTACAACGATCGCCACGGACCATCGTAGACCCACTCACTCTGCGAAGCCATCCATGCGTCGATTTCCTGCTGGCCGCGCCGAACGAGCGACATCGAGTAGTCACCCTTCAGGCCCACCGCGATGACCACCGTGGGTTCGGCGTCGCGCACCTCGACGCGCCCCTCCTGTCCCACGCGGTTCATGTCAGGAGAGCGATAGAGGAACGCCATGGTCCAATCACCCGGCTCATCGCCATAGTCCATCTCGACAGGCGAGGTCATGGCGATGTCGTGGCTCTTGATGTGATTGAAGAGCGGCCAGAAGGCGCGGTTCATGCCGCTGTCGGGGGTGCCGCCACCGCGCACTTCGGCGCGACGCACAAGGGGGTAGCTCTTGATCTCGATTGCCCCCGGAGGCGTCGGCATCGGGTATCCGAGCGGCAGCGGAGTGTCGATCCTGCACGGCCCGGCTCGGAAGTCCCCATCCCGACCTGTGACTTCCGAGGTCATGTCGCCACCCACTCGGATCGACTCCCCCTCGGCAGGAGTGCGGCGGAGCGAGGGTGCCGAAGCGTGTGTGGCTGGCGCCCCATCGGCCCCCGCTGCAGCCGAACGGGCGTTCGCAATCGGGACCGTTGAGGTGGGCGACTGGCAGGCGGCGGCGGCAAGGAGCGCCACGAAGCCGCAGTGGGCACGGAACTGGCGGATGCGTGCGGGACGGAGTCGATGCATGCGGCAGTGTTCGTCTACGGGGCTCTCGGGATTCGCCAGCCACCGGGCCGAAGGGGTTTCCAGAGTCGGGGGTCATGGCCAGCCCCCTTTGAATCCGCTGAAGGCTGAAGTCAGACGAAGCGCCGTTCCGATAGTGTCATGGAATGGAGCGACTTCGACGACTTCGCATCGCCGGCATTGCCGCCGCGTGGGTCGCCGCCCTGGTCGGCGGAGCTACGGTGATCGTGGCCACGGTCCCCTCGCTGGTTGCGCGAGCCGATCTGGCACGCTCTTCCGACGGCATCCGCGTCAACTTCGTCAACGCGCCCGTGTGGATGACTCCCGCCGACCTCGCCCCGCTCGAGGAGCTTGTGCGCGAGCAGCTCTCCGGCAGCCCCTTCGACCAGGATGGACTCCGCGTTGCTGCCGACGCGCTCTTTGCGACCGGGTGGATCGAGACGCTCTCGCAGGTGCGGCGCTCTGCGCTCGGTGCCGTCGAGGTGCGCGCGACCTGGGCCGAGCCCGCGGCGCTCGTGCGCGATGACGATGGCGATCACCTCATCGATTCGCGCGGCAGGCTCCTGCCCCGGAGCTACCTCCCCGCCGCAGCTCCCGCCTTCCCGCGCATTACCGGTGTCCGTGCGCCGCGACCGGTGGCACCCGGCGAGCGCTACGGCGGTGGTGAAGTGACCGCAGCGCTCGCACTCCTTCGAGTGCTCGATGAGCGTCCCTTCCGGGCGCAGATCGCTTCCGTCGACACTTCGCGCTATCGCGACGACGGCTCGCTCACGCTTCGCACCACGAGAGATGCCAAGCTCCGCTGGGGCCGCGCCCCGGGTGAAGGCTCCGCCGCCGAGGTGCCCACCCACCAGAAACTCTCGTACCTCCAGTTCCTCTATGACCATTACGGCCGCATCGATGCCGTGGGCGATGGCGAACTGAACCTGACGGGCGACTTCGTCGGTATGCGACGATAATCGCGCGTCCATCATGCCACTTCCACGCGGCCTCATTCTCCTCGCCTCGGCGTGGCTCTTCCTCTCATGGATCGCGTCGATGGGCATTCAGCCACCGCTGATTGCAGCGACGAGCAGCTACACGCCAGCCGTCCGGTTGATGATCCTCTCGAGCGCCATCGGCGCGATGGTGGCGTGGCCTCTTCTGCGCTTGAGCCAGGGCCCCACTCGAACACCATGGCGCGACACGGTGCTCGACCTCATCGTGGTGCTCGGCATGGTGAACATGGTGCTCTGGCCTCTGCGACTCGTGACCCCGTGGCCACCGGTGCGCATGGCGCTCATCATGGCGATGCTGGCGATTGGTGTCCTGACCGTCGGCGCGATCGTCGCCGCGGCCACGCCATCGGCGCGCCGCTGGGTGCGCACCACGGCGATGGCGCTCGTCCTGCTCGTGGCGCTCGGTGCCATGCCGCTGCGCGCCGTTGCACCGCAATGGGTCGCGCCATTCCCGAGCGTCCACGGCGGCCCGCTCGAAGCGCTTCTCGCGCTCGCTTCACCCGGAGGCGCGCCACCTGCGCCGCGCGACTGGGCCGCCGCCGAGGGTGCGCTTGGCGTGGCGCTCGTCGCGTGGGCGCTGGCGCTGCTCGTCGGCGTCGTGCGGCGGCGGCGCGAGCGCTCCCGGGATGAGCGCCGCGGGTTGCTCATGCCCGCGCACCGCGATAGGCTCGAAGCATGGAGCTGATCTCCAAGGCCGACAAGGAGCGCATCGAGGCCCAGCTGGCCGAGTGCATTCTTGCGCGCAAGGCCATTTCGGAGCGGATTGCCGAGGCGCGGGCCCAGGGCGATCTCAAGGAGAACGCCGACTATCACGCCGCACGCGAGGATCAGGGCCACAACGAGGCGAAGATTCGCGATCTGGAGGCCCGCCTGGCCCGCGTGCAGGTGGTGGGCGAGAACATGGAAGTGCCCGAGGACATGGTCTTTCTCGGTGCGGTGGTCCAGCTTCGCGAAGTGGGTTCTTCGTCGATCGAGCTCTTCAAGCTCGTCGGCTCGCTGACCGACGACGACTCCGACTGGATCGAGGTCACCGTGTCGAGCCCCATGGGCGAAGCCCTGATGCGCGCCAGGATCGGAGAGACGATCCGGGTCGTGCTGCCAAGGGGCGAGAAGCGCTTCGAAGTGGTGGCGATCGTCGCATGATGATGCGCGCCACACCGCCCTTGAAGGTCACCATCGGCCCGCCGTGATTCTGGGCGCGGCCAGACTGCGACGCCGACCTGCTCCACTTCGCCGTCATCATCGCCGGATTCCTTCTTCAGCTCGCGGCTGCGGGCTGGGTGGTGATCCGCAAGGGCGATCGCCCCTCGGTGGCGCTCGCGTGGGTGGTGGTGGTCATGACCATCCCGATCGCCGGTGTCATCGCCTACCTGTTGCTGGGCGAGGTGTGGTTCGGCCGCTATCGCATGCGGCGCCACAAGGAGATTCTCGCGCGCCTGGATCGCCCGGAGGTCCACATTCACAAGGATCCGCGCGCGAGAAGTTCCACCCTCTCTCCGGTGGAACAGCAACTCGCACGACTGGCCGAAAGCGTCAGCAACAGCCATGCGACGGCCGGGAATCGCCTCTCGCTGCACGGTGACACCGACGAAATGCTCGACCGCATGGTCGAGGCGATCGACGGCGCGTCGCACCATGTCCACCTGCTCACCTATATCTACCTGGCTGACGCCGCGGGCGAGCGCATCGGGGATTCCCTTCGACGCGCCGCCGCGCGGGGCGTCAAGGTTCGCCTCATGGTCGACGGCCTCGGCAGCCGCGCGTTCCTGCGAAGCCCGTTGCGCCGCGCGATCGAGGGTGGTGGCGTGCAGGTGGCTGAAGCGCTGCCCGTTCACTTTCTTCGCGGCCTCGCCCGACGCATCGATGTCCGCAACCATCGCAAGCTTCTGGTCGTCGATGGCCTCATCGCCTTCACTGGCAGTCAGAACATCGCCGCCGCCGGGTTCGCACCCAAGGCGCGCTACGCCCCCTGGGTGGATTGCTCCGTGCGCATCGAAGGTCCGCTCGTGCGCGAGCTCCAGCTCATCTTCCTGGAAGACTGGTTCCTCGATACCAATGAGTCCCTCGAGGATCTTCTCTCCGTTCACCCGCCCGTTCTTGACAACGGCATCGCGGCGCAGACCGTCGCGACGGGCCCGAACTTCAACAATGCCGCGATGACGAGTCTCGTGCAGGCGGCCGTGCAGGTTGCTCGCGAGGAGCTCGTTTTTACAACCCCCTACTTCGTGCCCGATGCCGCTCTCCACCAGTCGATGGCGATTGCCGCCCGACGCGGCGTCGAGGTCCACCTGGTGGTACCGCAGCGCAATGACAGTCGACTCGTCGGGCTCGCCAGCCGCAGCCACTACGAGAGCCTGATGGATTCTGGCGTGCACATCCACGAGTTCACCAGGGGCCTGCTGCACGCGAAGACGATCACCGTCGATCGTTCGCTCGCCATGGTGATGACTGCGAATCTCGACCGCCGCAGCTTCGAGATCAACTTCGAGCAGAGCGTGCTCATCTATGACACCGACTTCGCGAGCCAGTTGCGCTTCCATCAGCAGGGCTACATGGATCAGTCGGTCGTGCTCTCGCCCCACGCGTGGCGCCACCGCCGCTGGCAGGATCGCTTGGCGCAGAACGCCGCCGGCCTGCTCAGTCCGCTGCTCTGAGCGCGGGTCATTCGGACCGGTCCGCCGCGCCGGCCGATGCGCTCGCCCGTTCACCGGGCGAGCCCGATGGGCCGAAACCCTCTGCACGAACCGCCTCGATCGACTCCTCCGCCCCGATCGCCACCCACCGCTCACGACTCGCGACGGACCTCGATCCGGGCTCCCCTCGTCACGCCGGGCACTTCCTGCACGGTGCGATCGGGCCAGGTGATGCGCAGCGTGAACGGTCCGGGGCGATCGCCCAGGCCGAAGTGCGCCACCGGTGCCCAATTGCTCATGAACGGACCGCCGCCCCAGAACCAGCGTGTGGCCAATCGGCTCCGCGCCGCGTCGCCTTCGGACACTCCCGGCATCGGCTGATCCGCCTGCCCCAGCAACTCGATCTTCGCGCCGATCCCCCGGTGGTTCTTCGAGCCCGGTCTCGCATCGCGCAAGGTCACGATGATCCAGTCATCGGCGCCCCCGTGGTCGTTGCGCAGGAATCGGAGCGGCTGATTGACCCCGGCCACTACCAGATCAAGGTCGCCGTCACCATCGAAGTCCGCGACGACCATGGCGCGATCGCGGAAGCTCTGCCGCATGACTTCGCCTGCGTCGACGGGAACGAAGCGCTGGCCCTGTCGATGCATCACCAGCGGCGGCTGCTCGTAGTCGGAGTCCATGGAGGCGCGCGTCGCCTGCGGATAGACATGGCCATTCACGACGACAAGGTCTTCGAGACCGTCATGATCAAAGTCGGCGAACGCCGCCGCCCAGCCCAGCAGCGCACGGCTCGGTGCCCCCACACCATACTGATTCGTCCGATCATCAAAGAAGAAACGATGCGTGTTCACATAGAGCGTGTTCGTGTCGCTCGAGAAGACGGTCGTGAAGAGGTCGGGCAGACCGTCGTTGTTGACATCGCCCAGCGCCGTTCCCATGGTCGCCTGCGCCGATCCCTCCATGTTGGTGCCGACACCGCGGCGCATCGCCTGGTCTCGAAAGCGCAGGCCCCCTTCGTTGACGAAGAGGTGATTGTTCTGGCTGTCGTTGCCGACAAGAATGTCAGGCAAGCCGTTGTCATTGAAGTCGGCGATGACCACCGCGAGACCGAAGGCGGGCTTCGCCGCGCGGATGCCGCTCTCCTCGCTGCGGTCGACGAAAGTCCCGTCGCCCATGTTCTCGTAGAGGAAGTCGACGAGCGGCGGATAGCCATGCGGCCCCGACATCACCTCGACTCCCTTGAATCGAGTGGGCGGCATCGCTCGCTCCGGGTCGAAGTCGAGGTAGCGCGTCACGAAGAGGTCGAGATCGCCGTCGCCGTCAAGATCAGCAAAGGCCGCCTGCGCACTCCAGCCCGGCGTCGCCACGCCCGCCTTCGCGGTCCAATCTTCGAAGCGCCCGCCGCCCATGTTCTTCAGAAGCACATCGGGCCCGTAGCAGCAGACATAGATGTCATCGAGGCCATCACCGTCGAAGTCACCGACGGCGCCGCCGAAGGCCCAGCGCGTGAGGTTGATGCCGCTCTCGGCCGTGACTTCGGTGAAGGTGCCATCACCGTTGTTCCGCAGCAACTTGGCGCCGGGCCCCGCCTCTGGGTCTTCGAGCGTTGCCCCATTGGGCAGGAAGAGATCGAGGTGACCGTCATTGTCGAAGTCGATCACCAGCAGGCCGCACCCCTTCACCTCGAGGACCGAGCGACTTGGGTTCGACCCGGTGGTGGTCACCACCTTGATGAGACCGCTGGCGCTGCTCCCGTCGGAGAAGTGGATTGGTCCCCTCTCCGCGCTCGGTTCCGCCTGCTGCGCCGACGCTGCGCCGACTGGCACGGCCACACCGGCGAGCGAGACTCCAATCAGCGCCACGCCAAACGCAAAGCGACCACGATTCACTCGATCACGCATCAGCATCGCACTCCTTGGGTCAGGTTCATCGTCATGGCGCCGGGGTCGGTGCGCCGCTTGGTTGCTCGGGCTCATTCGTTCCAGGGTCGATCGCCGCTCCGTCGAGCACGCTCGCCTCAGCACGGCCCATCCGGACTCGCGCCAACTGCTCTTCGCGCTCGGCGCGTTCCGCATCTTCCTCGCGCCCCTCCCGGTGATAGAGGCGAGCGAGACGCGCCCACGCTTCATAGTGATCGCTCCAGAGGCGCACCGCGGACTCGTACCGCCCGATGGCAACCTCGATCTGATCCTGGCGCAGCGCGACATCGCCCAGCCGCGCCACCGTCTTCGCCTGTGAGCGAATGTCATCGGGCTGCATCTGCTGGAGGCGCAGTGCTGTCTTGAACGACTCCTCGGCGTCGACGATGCGATCCTCGTCGAGTGCGATCACTCCGAGCCCGTAGTGCGTGTCGTCGAAGTTCGGCCAGTGCGAGGCGTGGATCTCGAAGTAGTGGCGCGCACTCGCGAGATCACCGGTGTAGTAGCAGCACCAGCCGAGGAAATGGGCGACATGTCCGCGCTCCGGATAGGGCTGCGAAGAAAGCATCGCCCGCTCAAGGAGTTCGCGCGCCTGCCCGTAGCGCTTCTGCTTGTGAATCGCCAGCGCAAGGAAGAAGACGGCACGATCAATGTCCGGCTGCTCATTCAGAACCGTGCGCGCGATCATTTCCGCCTCTTCAAAGCGCCCCGCGCGAATGCCGCGCCGCACCAGGATGAGTCGTCGATCGTCGGGATACCTCGACCCATCGGCCGTCTCGACCACGCCCGTCATGCCCTGACTTGGCGGCGCGCCCTGTGGTGCGGGCACGGCGGGTCTTGGCGTGGACTCTCTCGTGGGCAGAGGTGGCTTTGACGGATCCGTGCCGGCGGGAGCGCCCGCAGGTGGCGACGGCGGAGGCGAGGGAGGCGCGCGATTCGGGACGCTTGGCGGAACCGCCTGCGCCACGACACTCGCCGAAGAAATCTTCGCCACGATATCGGTCTGGATTGGCGCGAGCATCACGCTGGCATTGAGAATCGAGATGGTTATCAGTGGCATGGTGCGGTCTTCACGCCGAACTCTTGGCGGCGCGTCCTGAGAGTGGCAACTTCGGCGCTTTCTGGACTAGCCAGAATCACGCGACGGGTTAGACTAGCCGTGTTCGAAGGGCCGATCCTGAGTCACCAAGGCAGATTTTCGATTGGTCCTGCATATTCCGTTCGGTTTCCGTTCTTCCCTGCATCCTTTCGACCGGATGGACGGAAAGAGGTCCGTTTCTCTGCTGAGAGAGTTGCAGAGATGTTCGCATCCGTTTCCGTTCGCCACTTCCCCGCTCAGTTCCACCAAGTCCAGTCCGATTGAAGCTCGGAGCCCCTCACCATGATGAGAGTGTCCTTCTCTACCCTCGCTGTGACCATGTTCATTGCTGGCGCAGCGCACGCCGGAGTCATCGAATTGCAGCCCAAGGCTGGCGAGCCGCTGCAAGGGCTGACGCCGTTGGAAATGAACCTGTTCAACGAGGGGCGCGCCGCGTACCTGCGAGGCATTTCTCCCGAAGAGGGCCTCGGGCCGATCTTCAACAAGGCGAGCTGCGCGAGCTGCCACACTTCGCCGCTGGGTGGCTGGGGCAATCTCGCGGTAACGCGCTTCGGTTTCCTCGACGAGGACGGCAACTTCAGTCTGTGGCCCGGCGAGGAGCAGTCGCTCTTCCAGAACACGGCCTTCAGCGGCTGCGAGGAGTGGCTGCCGATGGGCGCGCACACCGCCAGTCGCGTGACCAACAGCTCACTCGCATTCGGACTCATCGAGGCGATTCCAGACGAGGACATCGCTGCCGGCGCCGATCCCGATGACTTGAACGGCGACGGCATCCGCGGTCGCGTGAACTGGGTCGAGGCGCTCGAAGACATCAAGGGCTCCCCACTCCGCGCAGGTCGCTTCGGCTGGAAGGCGCAAGTCGCCACCGTGCTCACCTTCTCCGCCGACGCCGCACGCAACGAGATGGGGCTGACCAACCGGCTCATCCCGACCGAGACGGCGCCGAACGGGGACCTCAAGCTCCTTGCCGCGTGTGACCTGGTGCCGGATCCGGAAGACATCGAGGACGAGGATGGCTTCGCCTTCATCGACCGTGTGACCCACTTCCAGCGCTACCTCGGGGTTCCCCCGCAGACGCCGAAGGCGGGCATGACCGGCGAAGTGATCTTCAATGCGATCGGCTGCGCCATCTGCCACACCCCGGAGTGGACCACCTCGGACAGCCTGACGCTGGAAGATGCCATCCGCGGCAAGACCATCCGCCCCTACAGCAACTTCCTGCTGCATGACATCGGTGACTTCGCCGACATGATCGCGCAGGATGGCGCCTCGGAGCGCGAGATGCGCACGCCGGTGCTCTGGAACCTCCGCAATCGCGAATCGATGATGCACAACGGTTCGATCGCAGGCGACACCTTCGAGAATCGCGTCACGGCGGTCATCTTGGCGCACGGGCTCTTCAACGAGGGAGCCTTCGTGGCGGACAACTTCCAGAACCTGAGCACTCAGGATCAGGCCCACCTGATCAACTTCCTCGGCTCGCTCGGGCAGCTCGAGTTCGATGCCGACGGCGATGAGCAGATCACGATCGTCGATGCGATCATGCTCAAGCTCTTCTGCCTCTTCGAGACCGTCACTCCCGACGACGAGTGCGCCATCCACGACATCAATCAGGATGGCGTGATCGACATGGAGGACCTGCACTACTTCGCGCTGGCCTACTACGGCGACGAGCCCTTCGCCGACTGCAACTTCAACGGGCAGGCCGACATCATCGACATCATTCTTGGGCTTGCCACCGACAACAACTTCGACGGAATTCCCGACAACTGCGGTTGCCTTGCCGACCTCGACAAGGATGGTTCGGTCAATGGCGCCGACCTCGCGCTGATCCTGGGCGCCTGGGGTGTGAACCCCGGCTCGCCCTCCGACCTCAACCTCGACGGCGTCGTGAACGGCGCCGACATCGCCATCGTGCTTGGAGCGTGGGGCCCGTGCCAGTAATCGCCCCCGGTTCCATCCTCTGATTCACACATCCCGCCGGTCCCCATGGGCCGGCGGGATTCCCGTTCTCATTCGCCGGTCCAGAGATTCGAAGGACCACTCGGCTCCCCACCCCCGCAAGGAGACCCCGCATGCATCGTGTCCGACAGTACGCCTTCATTGCCACCGGAGCGGCGCTGCTCTTGGGCGCTTCGGCCTCGGCCCAGTGGCTGAAGCTCGAAAACCAGACAGGCACGCGCCTCGTCGCCAACCCTGCTCTCGTGGTCAATGACAACCTCGAGAAGGATTTCGCCTGGGGCGACTTCAACAACAACGGGTGGATCGACCTCGCCATGGCCCGCAAGTTCGCGGGCAGCCAGGTGGGCGGCTTCACCAACATGCTCTTCATGAATGAGGGCGGCGTTCTTGTCGATCGGACGGCGGAGTATGCGTCGAGCTCCGATGTGGCCGGCTACAACGGCTTCTTCGACCTGACGAACGACCGCGTCATCAAGGCGACCGATGTGAACGGCGACGGATGGCTTGACCTGGTCACAGGCACCACCATGTCCGACGGCGTCAATGTGATCCTCGGACAGCCTCGCGTCTACATCAACCTCGGTAATGACGCGAACGGGAACTGGCTCGGGTTCCAGCATCAGCGCGATCGCATTCCCCAGCTCTTCCCGCTGACGCCGAATCCCCCCGCCGCCGCCAATCCGCGCTTCTGCCACCTGGCCGTGGGTGACCTGAACGGCGACGGCTTCCCTGACCTCTTCTTCACCGACTACGACCGCGCCGAGACCTTCGGCCAGAACATCTGCATCGACCTGAATGGCGATGGCGACACCAACGATCCGGGCGAGTGCCGCACCAGCCCCGACATGCAGGCGTCGCACGACTTCAACAACAAGCTGCTCTACAACTGGGGCAACACCCAGGGCGGCCCCGGACCCGGCTACTTCTACGACACCAACTGGACGGTGCTCACCGGTCCGCAGATCAATTCGAACTTCGGCAACTCGGCGTCGATCGCCGACATGAACGGCGACGGCATCAATGACATTGTGCGCCTGACCACGCTCACCGGCTTCACCTTCGGCCAGGCCCCGAACTTCGGCCCCATCGCGCAGACCGTCGCGGTCTTCACCAACACCGGCACCGGCTCGAGCTTCCTCGGCCCGAAGACCGGCGTCGGCAACCAGCCCTACTTCCACGAGGTCGCCGACCTGAATGGCGACGGCAAGCTGGACATCGTGGTCGCCGACGACGGCGTCGATCGCTACCTGATCAACACCGGCAACTCGGTGACGGGTGAACCGAACTTCACCGTCTACAACATCTCCGGCGCCCCGAGCCAGTTCGACCACACCATCCGCATCGCGGACATGGACAAGGATGGCAACCCCGATGTCTTCATCACCGATGTCGATGCGGACCTCGGGCCCTTCTGCCCGAACACCAACCGCTCGTCGAACATCTATCGCAATGTCTGGAACGGCAGCAATGTCAACAACCTGCTGAACCGCACCATCGGCAACCAGGCGATTCCCGCGGTGGCCGACCGCGTGGGCTGGTTCGATGTGGCCCTCATGGATATCGATGGCGACGGCTGGCTCGATGTCGTCCTTGGTGCCTGCCGCGGCGTCATCGTCTACATGAACCGCAACGCGGGGATCAATTTCACCTTCCCGAACGGCCGTCCGACGATCATCTCGACGGAGAACGCGACGGAGTTCAATGTGACTCTCTCCGTGCTCGGCGTTGGCTCGCTGCTCACCGACTCGGTGAAGCTGAACTATCGCGTTGGCGGCTCCGATGGCGGCTGGACCCAGGCGCCGCTCGCGCTCGTCTCGGGCACCACCTACAAGGCCTCCTTGCCCCCGGCCGCGTGCGGCCAGGAGATGGAGTGGTTCGTCGAAGCCGCGCTCAGCAATGGCGGCCCCTACCGCGAGCCCTCGGCGGCCCCCGGCCTCTTCTATGTGACCCCTGTCGGCGTCGAGGAAGTGATCGCGCTCAGCACGAGCTGGGAGAGCGGGACCAATGAAGGGTGGACTGTCCAGAACTTCAACATGACCGCAGCCCAGAAGGGCTTCGAAGTGGCGATCCCCGTCGGCACGACCGTCGGTGGCGGCGCGCCCGGCACCAAGCAGGCGGCCCCGCCGAATGCAGCGCATGGCACCCGTGCCATGGTGACCTGGAATGGCGTGTCGGGTGGCGCGGCCAGCGCCTCCGACCTCGATGGTGGTCCGACCGTCCTGACCTCGCCCACCTTCGACCTGACCGGTCTCCAGTCACCCATGCTCTCCTATTCGCGCTGGCTCTTCTGCGATGACGCGCTCAACCCCGCCGAGGCGGACAAGCTCGTCTGCGAGATCTCCAACGATGGTGGCGCCACCTGGGTCAACATCGAGACAGTGGATTGGCAGCAGAACGCCTGGTCCCGCAAGTCGGTCAAGGTCAACGATCTGCTGACGCCCACGGCCAACATGGTGATCCGCTTCAGCGTGGCGGACTTCCCCGACAACTCGATCACCGAAGCCGCGATCGACAATGTCGTGGTCTCGGGTGTCGTCTGCATCGATGCACCCGCCTGCGTGGGTGACATCAACAACGATGGCGTTGTGGACGGTGCCGACCTCTCCATCATCCTCGGTGCCTGGAACACCAATGACCCGACCGCCGATCTCAGCGGAGATGGCACGGTCAATGGCGCCGATGTGGCCATCGTGCTCGGCAACTGGGGAAGCTGCAACTGACCCCGGAGCCCTGCACTGCAACTCGGGCACTCACCCGTTGATTGCCCCCTGATGTTCGTCGAGGCCCCGGTCAAAGGACCGGGGCCTCTTTTCTTGACTCGCCCCTTCGCTCGCCGCTGTGTCGAGGGAGTTCGCTCATGGCCACGAACCGCATGCGTCGCTCAGATCCAGCTCGAATCGACCGGCCATTCAGTCCGTGGCTCTCGACGGCGATGGCGCTCGCGGCGGCGACGATGGCCGCGGCGACATCGACCGGGGTCTCGAAGGGGGTGGCGGGACCAGAGCCAGTGGCCGGAGCCGCACGAGCGGTTCTGGCGGCGTCCCTCAACGATGCGATGCAGTCGCCCGATCATCTCCTCTCCGCATTCCGCGCGTGGAACGAAGTGGACCTGCACCTGCCGCCCGATGGGAGCGGCGCCTTCAGCGTGGCAGTGGCCAACGACGGGCGTGCGTTCACCCTCGATCTCGAACGCTTCTCGCTTCGGGCGCAGCGCTTCGAGCTGCTTGTTCCCATCGTGGAGGGCGGATTGCAGGAGTTCGCCGCGCCCGCGCCTCGGACTTATCGAGGCGTGGTGCGAGGAGTTTCCGGGTCGCTCGTCGCCGCCACACTTCGGAACGGCCTGCTCCGGGCCACCATTCACCTTCCAGATGAGGTGCTCGTCATCGAGCCGATGGAGCAGCTTGCCCCTGACCTCGACACCACCACCCCCGATGGCCGCCCCAAGCATGTGCTCTACGCGAGTCGCGACCTGCGAGCGGCGCCGGGCCTGTGCGGAAGCGATCTGCTCGACCATCCCGAGGCGCCGTCATCACCGGGCTCCGAGGGCGGCCTTGCGGCCGGCGGCGACCCGCCCCTGATCGCGATCACCGAGATCGCCTTCGATCTCGACTACGACTTCTTCCAGATCAATGGAAGCTCTCTCGAAGCGGCGCTCCTTGACCTTGAGGCGGTGATGAACACGACGGACCTCATCTTCAGGCGCGATGCCGGGATCGGGTTCGTGATCACCGCCACGCTGGTCCGCACCAGCCCCGAGGTGGACTACACCGAGCAGGAAATCTATGCGCGCCTTTGCGCGTTTCGATCGCAGTGGAATGAGCCGCCGCTCAAGAACATCCGCCGCGACCTCGTGCATCACCTGGCCGGCTTCAACTTCCCAGGCAGCATCATCGGCCTCGCATGGCGACCCGGCATGTGCAACCTGGTGTGGAATGACACCGCCACCTGTCCCGCCGGCGGACTCGACAGCATCGGCTATGGGCTAAGCGAGACCTTCTACCAGGGACCGGCGACGGCCCTCTTCCGTCGAGTTGGATTGACGGCGCACGAGATCGGTCACAACTGGAACGCGCAGCACTGCAACGGGCAGGGCGCCGACAACTGCAACATCATGTGTTCGATCATCAACGGGTGCGGCGGACTGAGTGGCGACAACCTCAAGTTCAATCCATGGAATGTCAACCAGATGGTCTCCCTTGCGGCGTCCATCTCCTGTGCGCCGCCGGTCGAATTCAACACCATCGCTTCGACGGGCGGACAGCGGCGGACCTGGGTCGATGGCGCACTCGTGCATCTCGGGTGGCCCGTCGGTCATGTCGCGCCGACCGCGCCGCTACGCCGCTTCGCCGCGCCGTTCACCGTGCCAGAGCCTCCCGCCGGCCGCGCGTGGGCGCTTCGGCGCATCGTCGGCACGGGCTTCGTGACGCCCGCCGATGGGTTCACACCAGGCGTGGTCCAATCGCTCGGCTGGTCGATCTTCAAGCGCCAGCCGGGCAATCCCGCGCCGGTCGCGGGCGACCTTGTCGCCTCGGGCCTTGTGGCGCTGCCCATCCCCTATCACGAGTCGCCCGATGAACGAGGCACCTCGGCATGGCCCATCGACCTTGCGACGGCCCTGCCGCTTCCGCCGGGCGACTACTACCTCTCACTGCATGGGGACAACGGTTCACCCGAAGCGCCCGCGGCGTGGTCGTGGATGACCTACGGACCGAGCGGGCAGGCGCTCTCTCAGGGCGACCTTGTGCACGCGTGGCGCTCGGACACCGGCGTCTTCACCCTCTTCGCCCCGACGAATCTCGCCGTGCAGGATGGCGACTCGCCAGACACCGTCCTCTCGCATGCGTTCACTCTCGAAGGCACGCTCACCGAGGCACCATGCCCCGCTGATACGAACGGCGACGGAGTCGTGGATGGCTCGGACCTTGCGCTCCTTCTTGGAAGCTGGGGCCCCTGCGCGGAGTGCGCTGGCGACCTCGACGGCAATGGCGCCATCGATGGCGCGGACATCGCGATCCTGCTCGGCGTGTGGGGGCCATGCGGCAGGTAGTCAACGGATCGACGAGATCGCTTGAGCGGCGAACCGACGAGCAGCTCGGTGTGATCCGCGCGCTCGGGAGTTGAGCCGATGGGCAGCCCGCTGGTCGGAAGGTTCATGGAGAAGGCGGCGGAGCGTCAAGAGCGCAGGTCGCGTGCGATCGAAGGCCCGGCAGAGCTTGCGGAGCGCCGAGCGTGCGGGCCGCGTGCGGTCCACGGTCAGCGGACCGAGGGCACCTGCGTGACCTCGGTGAGCCCTCTCATGACGGCGGGCACTTCCTGCATGTCGCCGTTCGGCCAGCGCACCCGGATGGTGGCCGATGCGCTCTTGCCAAGGCCGAAGGTCAGCGGCAGTTCATTCGCCGTCAGGTAGCTCCGAGACGGCTGCACCCACTGCACCTGCGTGCCTGCATCGGAAATGCACTCGACCCGCGCACCGATCGCATCGCGATTGGGTGGCGAGCCGCGAAGTCGCACACGGGTGAAGGCGTTGCCGAGGGCCTGGTCATTTCGCAGCAGCAGAACGGCCCCCTGTGGCTGCGTGATGAGCAGGTCGATGTCGCCGTCGCCATCGATGTCCGCCGCCGCGAGCGCGCGGCCCACGACCGGGCGCGCGAGATCGCCGATCTTCTCCGGGGGAATCTCGACGAAGAGACGCGGCGCTTTCGCACCGGCGTTCCAGAATGCCTGCGCCCGCTGTGCATAGGCCTGGCTCGCCTGGATGGACTCGATCTGATCCTCGATGTGCCCGTTCGCCGTCACCAGATCGGGTCGGCCATCAAGGTCAAGGTCGAGAAAGAGCGTGCCGAACGAGAGCGAAAGGCGCGTCGGCGCCCCGACTCCTTCGACCAGCGCATCATCGGAGAAGTTCAATCGCCCACCGCGCGTCATGTAGAGCGAGTGAGGTTCATTGGCGAAGTTGCCGACCGCGATGCCGATCTCATCGGCGGTGCGAAGGCGCGCCGCGTCGACACCCATGGCGCCGGTCGAGGCGCCGGCGCGGTCGAAGGCCACCCCCGCAGCGGTGCCGATCTCGCGGAAGCGCCCCCCGCCGAGGTTCTCAAAGAGAAAGTTCGCCGTCCGATCATTCGCCACGAAGAGATCGAGGCGACCATCGTTGTTGAAGTCCTCGGCGAGGAGACCGAGGGTCTTCCCCACCGCAACGCCGGTCGACGGGTTCACAACATGAAGCCCCGCCTCGGCGCTGACCTCGGTGAATCGCCCCGCGCCATCGTTGCGCCAGAGCGAGAGCTGAGTTCCCTCGAACCCCAGCGGCGGGCCGTAGGCGCGGTTCACTCCGTCGAGACGGTAATCGACCTTGAAGTCGATCTCCGGCGACCAGACCACATAGTGCGCGACCAGCAGATCGAGGTGACCGTCGCCATCGGCGTCGAGGAACATCGCCGTCGTGCTCCACCCCTGATCGCGAATGCCGGATTCCTCGGTGATGTCACGAAATCGCACCTTGGAGTTGCCCGGCACCGTCTCGTTGCGGAAGAGGATGACTCCCTCCGTCGTCGTGATCGCCAGCTCGGGAAGGCCGTCACCGTCGAGGTCGGCCGCCGCGAACCCCATGCCCTGGCGTGGCGCCTCAAGCCCGGTGTCCACTGCGAGCGTGAAGTTCCCCCGACCGTCGTTGAGGTAGATCACCGTGCCGCGCCCCCGGCGTGCGCCGTCCGGCGCATCGGGCCACGCGTCGCCGTCAACCAGCACAAGGTCCGGATGCCCGTTCCCGTTCACATCGACGAAGCCCGCGCCGCCACCGAGCGTCTCGGGGAGGAGCTTGCGTCCATCGGCGCCACTGATCCGATCGAAGTCGATTCCGGCACTGCGCGTGATATCGGTGAAGGGAATCGATGGCACGGCTTCGGGCGGCGCGGCGGGCGTCGCCTGCACTGGTGCGGCGACGGGCTCGCTCGAACCCGTAGTCACCGCCGCCCGCGGCCTGGTGGCGAACCAGATGCCGCTCACGACCAGCGCCACGATCGTGACGACCGCGAGACTGCGCCAGAAGACGCGACCGATGATCGCGTCATCCACCGGAACATGCTCTTCGTCGTGCGGCGCGGGTGCGCTCATCGAGCCGCCTGCTCCGGGACGGGGCTTACTGACTCCGGCAGTTCATAGGCCCCGGGCCGCTGGAGGTCATAAATGACGATGGCCTCGGCAGCATGATTCGCAGCCGGATAGCGAAGCCGCGCCGCGGTCACCGCGTGATCTCGCGCGTTGTCATCCACCTTGTATCGGGCATGATGGGCGAGGGCACGCTCCGCCGAGCGCTCGTCACCGAGTTCCTGTTCGGCTCGTGCCAGGATGTACCAGGTCGCCGATCGCTCGGGATCCATCCGCAGGGCCCGTTCGCAGAGCGAGCGCGCTTCAAGCAGATCCGCCTCGGCGGCATCGCGATCTCCGCTCCGGGCGATCGTGCGGCGCGCCCGCTCAATGAGCACATCGGCGAGTTCCGCCAGCACGCGATCATCAAGCGAGAAGTCGAAGCCCCGCTCGTGCGCGAGTGCGAAGTCGTTGGCGAGAATGCGCCGGAAGCTCTCGATGGCCGCGTCGAGCTCGCCGTTCTGACGGTTGGCGATACCGGTGAACCAAGCCACGCTCCATGGATAGGCCGGCGGGTCATGGCTTGCGGCCCGCGCGAGTGACTCGACCGCGTCGTTCACACGACCCTCGGCCAGTTGCACGCGAGCGAGGCCGAGCGGACCTTCGGGGCGCCCGAGCCGCTCGACCTGAGCAAAGGCATGCTCCGCCTGGCGGAACTCGCCCTTCCCGCCCGGCCGGTCGGAGGTGCGCAGAAGCCCGATGGCGTAGTCGTACCAGCGCTGCCACAGGGGGAAACCCGCCGCAGCGCCGGGTGGCTCCTGCCCTGTCACCGCGACCGCTCCACCGGCGATCGGGAAGGTGATCTCATCGGTCGCGAGCGTCATGATCGGGAGGTCGTTGCGCGTGTCGGGGCCGTAGACATGCCTGAGGTAGGTCAGGTCGAACTTGCGGTAGCGGAGCGCCGCCTTCACCGTGATCGACGAGCGGACATCATCGGGCACGCGGAAGCGAAGGTGTGTCACATCGCCGGCCCCGGGCGGGACCTGATTGTTGTAGAGCGGAATGAAGATGTGTTCGGGGTTGCGGCGGTCGATCCTGTACCCGTCGCGATCGAGCAGGAAGATGTTGTAGAAGCGCGTCCACGGATCGAGGCCTCCGGCCGCATCCATGCCGCCCATGCGCCCGATCACCTGGCCGTCGGCGAGCACCGTGACATCAAGATAGACCTCGTTGCTGTCGGCGGTGCCCTGCGTGAACTCGTGGCCGATGCGCACGGTGCGCACGACCGCATCGAGCATGTACTCCTGCCCCGCCACGAGTGCGGGAACCTCTGGACGCAATGGCGCGTGCAGGGCGCCATCGAGCGTGCCGCCCTCGCGCAGGGCCACCAGGTCGAGCCTCATCACGCCCTTGTTGAACTCCTTGTGGGCGCGGATGACCGCCTCGTGATCACTCATGCCCGCGAGGATCGGGATTGCCGTGTTGGCGCTTGGGAACATGTGATCGCGGACGGTGAGCGTGCCGCTGGCATCACGCACCTTGGCGCCGAAGTCACTGCTCGCCACGGTGGGCATGTGGCAGGAGTTGCAATCCGTCTGCGGCTCATTCGGGTAGTACCACGAGAGGATGCCTCGACCGCTCACGCCGGAGAGGCGCCAACTGTCGTAGTGATTCTGGCCGCGTAGCCACTTGTAATCATTGAGTTCTTCCGGCAGGAAGACCTTGTGGCAGGTGGAGCAGAACTCGGCGCTGCGGTGAATCTCGGGCTTCAGGAAGGTCCGCTTGTGGAAGGCCGGCTTCGCCTTGATGAGCTGCTGGCTCACCCACTTCAGGAAGGGATTGCCGCTTCGCTCGAATGGATAGGGCTCGGGCTCGGAGATGGTGTAGTCCGCATTGCCCCGTACGCCATTGATGGAGGTGATCGAGTGGCAGACGGTGCAGGAGATGCTCGCCTTGCCGATCGGGTCGCTCGCGACATCGTAATGGGGATCATCCCACTTCGGATCCTCGAACATGCCCGAGAAGAAGGGCACGGGATCGTGACAGCCTGCGCAGAAGCGGGCGTCCTGCACATGGCCGTCCTTCTCAAACGCATGTTCGCGCGTCTTCCTCACGCTGAAGGTGTAGAGCGGATTGTTGAAGCTCGAGAAGGCGTGCACGCTGTGCGACCACTGGCGATGAATGTCCGCGTGGCAGGAGATGCAGTCGTCGGAGTTGTTCAGGATCTCCGCAGGAATGAAGTTGCCCGTGGCCGTGCGCGCAAGCGACGGCTCGAAGTACGCCGCGCCAGCCGCCGGACCGGGTCGATGGACCGTGGGATTCCAAAGATGGAAGAGCACCATGCCCCCGGCGAAGGCTGCGGCCACGGCGCTCCAGCGGGCACCCACGGCCCACTTGATGCGCCGACCGGCGAGGCGATGCAGAACAAAGAGCCACGCCGCCATCAATGGCAGCAGCACATGCAGCCAGTAGACGATCTCGCGCGTGGTGGGGTGCTTGAGGTCCACGGTGACGCCGCGAATGTCCACGCGCGTGAGCGCAATCCCCGTGACGAGCACACCGAGCGCGACTGCGAAGAGCGCATAGCCCGCGCGAATCGCTCGCTTGTTCGGGCGATTCCTCGCGTTGGCGATGTGGATGATCCCGAAGACCACCACGGGCACAACGATCGCCAGCCCGAGCACCAGGTGGAGCAGGAACATCCACAGGTAGAAGGCGTTCTCGAAGTGCCGCGCGTCGTAGCCCCCCGCCGCCATCGCGGCCGAGCCAGCGGCATAGCCCGTGGCCGCCCAGCTCATGAAGGTCACCGCCGCCAGATAGACGCTGTTCACGCACAGAAGCGCGAACAGACCGAGCACGATCCGCAGGACCCATGCCAGCTTTGGGCCGACGGCGGGGACATACCTGCGAGTCGCCATGGGGTAAGGATAGCCCCAACACGCCGATTCTGGAAGCGCACTCCGTGATGACCTTCGATGATGAAACGGCCTTCAGCGGCCGCCCGCGAGGCGCGTGTTCCATCGCTGATGAAGCGCATCGCGACGCACGCGCGCGGCCTCATCAAGGCCCTCGGGTTCAGGCAACGGTTCGAGCGTGGCGCCGTCGCGCGTGTAGCGGTCCATGTCCTTGCACCATCCGTCGAGTTCCAGGATGAACACCAGTGTCAGGGCGTCTTCCGCGCCGTGCTCCTCGTGTGCGATGACGAGATCATCGAACTCACTCGCTCCCGCCGAGGCCGCTCCATTCGCCGCCGACGATCGGCCCGACGGCTGGGGCGAATCATGCGATCGCGAAGAACCGGTTGAAAGCGCCGAGAGCGAAGCCAGTGGTGCCGCGTCGAAGCGCAGCCTGATCTCCTCGCCGGGACCGAACATGGCGAGGGCGCCATCGGCCCCTTCGAGCAACGGCGTGCAGTCGCCGAACGCGGTGTACAGGCCGGGCTGCGTGCGGCAATCCCAGAGTGGCCGCCGATCGTCGTAGTCATAGAGCGGGCGCTTCTGCGGAAGGTCGAGCTTCCGCGGGTAGCCGCACTCGGCGACCTCGGCGCTGCGGAGTGGAAGATCGATGCGCTCCGCCTGCGGACAGGGCTCGATCCACGCGACACGCAGGTGATCGATGAAGAGCTCAACCGAGGTCCGCAAGCGGAGCGCGACGCACCCGACAGGCAAGGGTGCAATGCCCTTGCCGCTGAGGGGCAGCAGGCACTCGCGCGTCATGCCCGCGGGGAAGCCGACCTCTTCGATGAGTGTGACCCAGGCCCCGCTTACGGGGTCAAGGGCGTCGATCGAGACCGCCTTCGGCGTCGCCTCCTCCTGCCACATGGCGAAGCTCGTCTGGCTGTAGGGGTACTCAACCCACCCTTCGATCAGCAGGACAGGAGTTCCAGCATGCGCATCGATCGCCTGCGGGAAGTGGAGCGTGAGCGATCCGATGTCCTCGAGGCGCCCGAGGAAGCGAGCGTGCGCGTGCCCGAACTCAGCGGCCACTCGATCGATGTCGCGCAGCGCCTCGGCGGCCGACCAGCGCCGTCCATCGACGCTCACTTCAATCCCTTCAGCCGCTGATGGTGTCATCGAGTGTCGATAGAAGAGCGCTTCACCACTCGGCTCGGGTCCGTGAATGGCCATGCGCTCATCGAGAGCGAGCGACCAGCCCTCGGGCACGCGCCACGCATGAAGCCGCGCGGCGTCGAGGTAGCACGCCTCTTCCATCGGCTCGGTCAGGCGGAGTTCGAAGACACCATCCTTGACCGCGAGGGCGGTGTGGAGGCGAATGCTCTCACGAGGTCGCGATGGCGCGTAGATGGGCTTGAGCCGGCCATCCTCGAGCCGCTGCACGCCGACGAGGTAACCGATGCCGCCGACGCCAATTGCATCGGTCTCAAAGACGAAGCGCTCTCCATCCCACGCGAAGATGACCGGACAACTCGAGATCTGCCGCTGTGCTTCCGAAATGACATGCACGCGGCCTGGGGCAAGGGCCATCTCCGATTGCGTCACACCATCGGGCCAATCCATGAAGAGGGCGTCGATCTGCGCAGCCTTTCCAATGCCGATGAGGGTCGGCATGATGCCCTGCCCCGGGCCACCGCCGGCGGGCAGCACCCAGCCACCGCCCCAGCGAAAGCCGGCGCGACTCGCCCAGCGCGTGCCGATGCCGTGCGTGTTGCTGCGCATCGACTGCGATGGATCGACGCGTCCCCGGAAGTCGACGGCCACGAAAGAGCCCGTCGGAGTCCCCTCGGGGGCGAGCGCCACCGGAACATGCACGCGCCGAGTCGCCTCGCCCCACTCGACGATGACAGGTGCGGTGAAGGGCGCGAGCGCCGCGATGCGCCGATCGCTTCCGGCACTCGTGGGGACTCTGAGGCGCTGGCGGAGAGCACCTGCGCCACCCCACTCCATCTCGGTCAGGACGACGGAAGTGTCCGTGAACACCACCACCTCCGACTGTCCCGAGCCGAGCAGATCGGTGAGGGCGATCTCACTTTCGTCAATCGTGCCCGGGAGTGTGAGCGACGCCACCTCGGCCCACGCGCCCTGTGCCGAGCCTGCGCCGGGCGCGAAGAGCACTGCTTCAACTCCATCGGTGTGCTCGCGAAGAAGCGCGATGAGGGCGCGACCGTCACTCCCCCGCTCACCACTGGCCACGCGTCGGGCACGGGAGCGCTCGATGGGTGCGAAGGCTGAATCGCGACGCCATGACCAGAAGCGATCGTTGAGCCAGACCTCCGCACCGTCGGGGCCGCAGAAGAGAAGATCGATGAGCGAATCACCAGTGAAGTCACCGGCCACAACTCGCTCGGCGTGGCTGAGAGCGGGCTTGAATCCGCTGCTGGCCTCGAGCATCTCAAAGCCCTTCTCTCCGCGGTTCATCGCAATGATCGGCGGTTGATCGCGCAGCGCGAGAACCAGGTCAAGGTCACCGTCGTGATCGAGATCGACCCAGATCGCGTCGGCGGCGCTGGGCCACTCCGCAATGCGCTCGGCAGCGCCATCGGCGGTGAGTCGCAGGAGCACCGACTCGGCTCCGGTCACGACCAGCGCTTCAAGGCGCCCGTCGAGGTTCACATCTCCGAACGCGACGAACTCGGCCCCGGCCATTGAAGCGAACAACCCATCCTCGACGAGCACGAATGTGCCATCGGCGCGCCCCTTGAGGATGGCGCTCCCCCGGCCACCATCGCGGGCGCCGGCGATGAAGAGATCCGTGACTCCGTCACCATCGAGGTCGACGGCCGTCGGCACGCCTCGGCCAAGTGCGGCGACGCCATCCACACTGGCAAGATCGAGCGCAGGCTGCGCTCTCGGCGCCAGCGCTGCGCCCGCTTCGGGAAGAAGCGTTCCGAACTCGGGCGCGATCGCGAGGAGCAGCGCCTCAATGGCCGCACGCTCTCGCGCGAGATCGCCCGACGCGGTCGGTGGCCCCGATTCCGGGTCGGGCCTGCGCCGATCGCCGTCGAGGGGAATCGCCTCGCTCAGCGGCCCCATCCGCGTGTACTTGAACTCGGTGAGGCGCGATCGGGGATTGTCCTCGAGTTCGAGGAAGGCCTTGAGCGCCGCGTCGGCTTCCTCGTCGCGGCCGTCGCGAGCCAGAAGTCGCTGCGCCCCGAGAAGCGCCGATCGCTGGAAGGGGTCGAGGCGCGATGCCTGTAGATAGCGATCGAGCGCCGTCGCCCGATCGCCAAGCATCTCATGGGCTTGCGCCACCTGATAGAGGACGGCGCCATCACCGGGAATTGCAACCGCCGCGAGCTCGAAGAAGGGCAGCGCTCGCTCGGGTTGACCGAGATAAGCGTGGCCAAGTCCGAGGCAGTACGCCGCTCGAAGAGCGAGCACATCATCGGTGGGCACCATAAGGAGCTCCTCAAGGAGCCCGATGGCCCTCTCCTGCGCTCCCGGTTCGCTCTGGTTCAGAATGGCGATCGCACGATTGAGCGCCGCCACATGCTTCGCGTGGTTGACCGCCTCGGTGCAGCCGGGCGCCGCACGGAGCCGCGCGTCCAGTGTCGATGCCCGATCGAGAGCCTCGAGGGCACCCGAGAAGATGCGCTCGGCCTGAGAGAACTCGAACTGGCTCATGAGGCCAAGACCACGCTCGATGAGCACTCCTGCGGCGGCGAGCGGCACACACGCGCCGACAGGCTCGTCCTGTGCCACTCGCGGCGGCTGCCTGAGGGCGTTCGTTGTCGTCACTGGTTCAATTGGTCGCGCCGGAGCTTCGGCTGCCCCCGATCTCGGCGACTCTGCGGGTTCGAAGGGAGTCACGGGATCGACGGGCTCCGCGGGTTCAACCGGTTCGACGGTCGCCACTCTCCCGCCGCTCGCCTTCGTCGCCAGTTCATCCATCGCCTCGGAGAAGCGCTCGGTCATCTCCTGTGCAGCCAGCGAGAGGGTCAGCTCCTGTGCAAGCTGCTCCGCTCGTGCCGCAGACGCCGTGGCCCGCGCACGCTCACGAACCTGATTCATGATGACCACGATGCCACCGGCCACCAGGGCACCGATGAGGATCATCACGGCAATCATGACCACGACGCCCCACTCACCACTGCCACGAGGTCCGGCGGAGCGACCGCGCGGGTGATGGCGAAGCGCTCCTCGAACCGCGCCGGCGCGAGGCGCGTTCACCCCATCGGTCGCCATTCCCATGTCGCTGTCCCGGCCGCGAGGCTGGCGGGGGCCTGGCGCGCGCGCCTCGGCCGAGTCGCTGCCCCCAGATCGTTGTGGCACGCTCATGGCAGACGCTCCTTCGCTTCTCGAATCCGCGCTTCGATCGAGGCGATGTCGATCTCGCTCTTCCCCTCTGCGTGCCCGCGCGCAAGCCATGGGCGCGAGAGATAGGTGAACGCTTCGCTCCGCAGGTGGGCGCGCATGTCGTGACCGCGCCGCCTCGTTCGCTCTGCGCGAAGTTGGGCGAGGTCGATCGGTGCCACCACCACCTTCTCGCCGGGCCCCGGGTCGGCCTGCGCGAGGATCCGACCATCGAAGTCAACCACCATGCTGCCGCCCGGCCAACTGAAGGGCGGGTAGCCCGCCATCGACGCGCCTTGATTGGCGGCCACGACGAAGAGCGTGTTCTCCGCGGCGCGGGCGCGATTGAAGAGCGTCCACCAGTCAAGTGGCGCCGTTGCGCCCCATGGGTCCATGTAGGCGCTGACGCGGATCGCGACCTCGCAGCCATCAAAGGCGAGTTGCCTGATCGTCTCCGGAAAGAGCCAGTCGTAACAGATGGCGCAGCCGAGGCGGCCGATCTCCGTCTCGATCACCGGCAGGATCGGCTCCGTGTAGCCGGGCAGATCGTGGGGGCTCGCGTGAACCTCCCAGGGAATCCACGGGTTCAGCTTGCGATAGCGACTGAGCACTCCGCCCGGTCCCACGAGCAGCGTCGTGTTGAAGAGGCACTCGGGCCATGCAGGGTCGCGCTCGATGAAGGAGCCCGTCTGCATGAAGCACCCGTGGCGCTGACAGAAGGCCACATAGCGATCGACATGCTCATTGGGCAGTTCGACCGCGAGGTGCTCGCGCAGCTCCTTGACCGTCAGATAGACCGGTGCCGCGTGGGCGAACTCCGGGAAGACAAGCAGGCGCACATCAAAGAAGGGTTCATAGCCCCCGATCGTCTGCTCCGCCATTTCGAGCATGCGCGTGACACGGTCAGCGATCTCCGATCGATCGCGGGGATTCTCGAAAGAAGTTTGGATGGCCGCGGCGTGGTATCGCATGGGCAGTGGTCGCGCCCGAGGGCGCCCGCCCCGGATGCATCGGAGCCTAATTCAGTTCGTCGAGCCAGGCCTGCTGGATGGCCTCGAGAATGCGCTCGTTGCATGGATGACCGGGCTGCTCCTCGAACATGGGCAGCGAAACCACCAGCGCCTTCAGGCGCGGAAACGCGATGGTCATCGGATCGATGTCGGGGTGCCGCTCGGCCAACTCTTCGCCGAGCCGCTCCACATCGAGCCAATGGAGGCGCTCCGACTGGGACATCAGTGCGGCACTTCCTTGATGGCGTTGCGATTCCACGCGGGCACGCGCACGATGATCGGTCCCTTGCCCTTCAACTCGCACTGGCAGGCAAGCCGGCTGTTGCGCTGAATGGCCGGAGCCTCTTCAACGCGATCTTCCTCCGCCTCGGTCGCCTCAGTGAGGTCCTTCATGCCCTCCTCGATGTAGACATGGCAGGTTGAGCAGGCGCAGACCCCACCGCAGGCGTGCTCGATGTTAATGCCATGATCGAGCGCGATCTCGAGAAGCGACTCCCCCTCGCCACCCATCAGCGACCACTCCGTCTGCTCGGTGTTCGTCAGACCCGCAGGGTCCTCAAGAATGAACTTGACCGGAACGATGGGCGGGCCGTGCTCATGGTCGTCATTGCGTCGGAAGTGCATGGCGGACAAAAGCTCCGTCTTCAGGGCTAGTTGAGAACGAGACGCAGGATCGTAGGCGATTTCGGGGGGCATCGCCTAGTCTTGAGGCCATGGCCGCCCTGATGGAACCCCTGCTTCTCCTCGCCTCCGGGCTCCCGGAGAGCGCGGCCCGGCCATGGGTCTACCGCCTCCTGAACATCGAGAGCGCCGCGGGGTTCGTCTGGGTCTCGATCGGCGTGATCGGGCAGGTCGTCTTTTCAGGACGCATGGTGGTCCAGTGGATCCAGTCGGAGCGGCGCCGCGAGAGCGTCGTCACACCAGTCTTCTGGTGGATGAGCCTGGTCGGATCGATCATGCTCATCCTCTACTTCTCGTGGCGGCGCGACCTCGTGGGAGTGCTCGGCCAGGGAGCGTTCTTCATCTATGTGAGGAACCTGATGCTCATCGCCCGTCACAAGCAGAGGCAGTTGGCGGCGGAAGTCGCCGCCGAGGGGAGCGATCAACCGTGAGCGCCACGCCGCTGCCGATCATGGGTGCGGCCAGCATCGGGAGTGACGCGAATCGCGCCTCGTTGCGGCTCGACCCCTTCTCCATGACGAGCGCCGACTTCGTGACTGCCGCGCGCGAGCGAGAGTGGTCATGGGAGAAGGCGCTCGCGGCCTACCGCGCAGTACATCGCAAGGGCCGCCTGCCCGATGACGCGCTCCCCCATGCCGAAGTTCGCACGCCGGCGATCACGCGCACGATCGTCGACGGAACCACGCTGAAGTTCACGCTCGATGTCGGCGACGGGCTCGAGACCGAGTCGGTGGTGATTCCGATGCCTCACACCGGCGGAGGTTTCTCACGCACGCTCTGTGTCTCAAGCCAGATCGGTTGTGCCATGGGGTGCACCTTCTGCGAGACCGCTCAGATGGGCCTGCTGCGCTCCCTTTCGCCGCGGGAGATCGTGGCGCAGTGGTTCGTCGCGCGACACCTCGTCGAACACTCGCTTGGCGATGAGGATGCCCCGGATGCGACCGGCGATCGAGCCATCACGGGCGAGCCGGGCTCACTGCGCCGAGGCTTCGAGATCAAGAACATCGTCTTCATGGGAATGGGTGAACCCATGGACAACCTCGACGCGGTCCTTGCGGCGGTCGAGATCCTGACCGATCGCAATGGACCGTGCGTTGCCGCGAGCAACATCTCGATTTCGACGGTTGGTCGCACCGACGGCATTCGCCGACTGGGCGCGTTCATCCGGAGGCCCGGCTTCCACCGGCTGAATCTCGCGGTGAGTCTCAACGCGCCCAACGACGAGATCCGCTCCCGGATCATGCCCATCAATCGCGCCGAGCCGCTCGCAACACTGATGGCGGCGCTGCGGGAGTTCCCCCGTCGTCCAACGGCGGCGATCTGCGTCGAGTATGTCCTGATCCCCGGCGTGAATGATGCGCCGGAGCACTGCGACCAGGTTTGTGCCCTCCTGAAGGGCCTGCGCAGCTCGCTCAATGTGATTCCCTACAACCCCCGACGCGACTCGCCGTGGCGCGCACCGACCGAGGATGAGACACAGCGCTTCATCAGTCGCGCTGTGGCCAACGGTCAATTCTGCAAGCGTCGCCAGACCAAGGGGCGCGGCGCGATGGCAGCCTGCGGACAGCTTGGCAATGAGTCGATCCGCCGACGACGAAGAGTCGATCCCCGGCCTGCTTCGGAGGGCGTCGACTCAACGGCGCCTGAGTGACGCAAGCGACCTGGATTCGGTCGCGCCAGCCCCGTTTCCGAGGCCCCAAGGCCACCCCCGAGCCGAATCCCGATCGAGCAGCAGAAAAATCCGCAGAGTGGTGGGAAAGAAGAGGTCCCTCCGTGCGTGTTCCATCTGACCATGGCTCGTGACCGGCAGATTGCAGAGCTCTACCGACAGCACGCGCAGGGTCTCTTCAGTGTCGGCCTCGCGATCCTTCGCGACTCAGCCGCCGCCGAAGATGCGGTCCATGACGCAGTGAGCCGGCTGCTTGCCTCGACACGAGCGGAGCGCGATCCAGTGGCGTACCTCTACGCGGCGGTTCGCAACGCCGCGCGGGATCTCCTGCGTCGCCGCAAGGTGCGCAGCGCACAGCCGATCGACGAAGGCCTCTTCGAGGATGCCCTCTTCGACGACTCGATTCCCGCCGAGCGATCTGACTTGCGACGCGCGCTTGCAACGGCCATGGACGCGCTTCCACCGGAGCAGCAGGAAGTTCTCCTGATGCGAGCCGTCGGTCGCCTCGGATTCGAACAGATTGCCGCCGCTGTCGGTGCCCCGCTGGGCACCGTCGCGTCGCGGTACTCGCGCGGCGTCGAAGCGCTGCGCCATCAACTTCAGGAGGTGGTGCAATGAGTGAGCCCACGAATCATCAGTCCCCCGATGAAGCACGGGGCGAGTTGGCCCAGGTCGATCTGGCCATCGAGCGTCTTCTGTCGAGGATGCCGCTCAGGCGCCCGAGCGCAATGCTCGATGCCCGCATCGGAGCGATGATCGAGCGGAGGACGACGCCATGGTGGTGGCGTGCACTTCCGCTCGCCGCCGCCGCGGGCTTTGCACTCGCCGTCGGATATGTCACCGGCAGTTGGTCCACTCAGGCGCGGCTCCAGGGCGCGCTGTCAGGACCAGGCCCGCTCTCCGTCGTTGATCAGCATGCCGATGACGACGGCCTGAGTCTCGTTCTTCGAGAGAGTTCCGTTCGACCGGCAGCGCTCGCCCAGCCGAGGTCACTCGATCTCGGCGATGCGGGATCGCTTCAGGCCGCCGACACGCTCTGGATCCGAACCGATCGTTACTTCGACCCTCGTCGCGGAGTCTCAGTGGAGCGCTCCTATCCCGAGACATGGACACTTCTCGGTGCCCCCGCCGCGGATTGACCGCTTCATCATCGAGCCACTCGATGCTCCGCCGACTCTCGCCATCGTGACCGTCGCATCAACCGTCAGATGAATGGTCCATTTCCCGAGCACTTCCAATCCCCCTCAGAGATCACTTCATGCAACTGAACCCCATCCTCATCATGGCCGCCACCGCGTCGATCGGTTCGGTCACCGCCGCCCAAGTTCCGACGGCTCCTCCCATGACGGCTTCGTCGAAGGTCAAGATCGTCAATCTCTCCGGGGCGGACGCCACTGACGATGTGCCGATCGATGTCATTCTGAACATGATCGGCGACGACGAAGGTCCGGGGCGCATCATCCAATGGGCCTTCCCCGATGGCCGTGGCGGTGACGACATGCCGCCCATCGCGGTCACGCTTCGAGCGATGATGGATGGTGCCCAGAACGATGTGCTGCTTCGCCGATTCAACTTCGATGCAACGGGAGCTGAGGAGCGGCGGGAAGACGCGGCATTTCTCGGTGTGAGCACCGAGGCGATTTCGTCAGAGACGGCGGCGCAACTTCCGATTCGCCGCGGAACGGGCCTGCTCGTCACCACGGTGACTGAGGGAAGCCCCGCCGCCGCGGCGGGGCTCACTCGACTCGATGTTCTCGCGAAGCTCGATGATCAACTGCTCATCAACTCAGAGCAACTTGCGGCGCTCATCCGGAGCTATCAGCCTGGGGACGCAGTCACGCTGACCGTCTATCGCGGCGGTCGCGAGCAGCGGATCACAACGACGCTGGGGTCACGACTTCAGCCGGTCCTCGGCCCGGGAGGCCGACGCGCATCGCTGGGGTTTGATGACGATATGCCCATCAGTGTGATGCTGCGAGACGAGAACTCGAATGACCTCGCGCCGCGCCTTGTTGAGTTGATTCGCGGCTCGGCGGTTGTCGCGCCAGGAGCGGCTGGGGGAGATGCACTCCATCGCAGTTCATCGAATGCCGGAGAGCGCACTCGAGGGAGCGCCGTCGCGCCCCCGGCGCGCGGTTCGAAGAGCGTCTCAAGCCAGAGCAACGATGGAGGTTCGGCCCAGGGCTCAGCCAGCGGTTCGACTCGCGATTCCGGTGGCTCGAGCCGAAGCTCTTCCTCCAATGACACTTCACGCATGGTCAGGCAGGCGCGCGACTCCGCATCGAGCAGCTCGCGGACCGAGCAGATCGTCTGGGACGATGGCACGACTCGCATCGAGCGCACGCGCGGTCCGGAAAGCGACCTTGTTCGAATCGTGCAGTCCGGTCGGGAGATGTACCGGGGACCGATGCCCCATCAGAGTGGACGCGGCGCCCTGCCCACCGACATCCAGCGCAAGCTCGCTGAGTTCGAGGCCATGGCGATTCCGACGCCACCCTCGCCGCCGCCAGCCCCACCCGCACCGCGGGCCGGGAGCGCTGCGACACCACCACCACCACCACCACCGCCGCCGCCCGCGCCCTGAACACGCGTCCATGAACGCCCGCAGTCGCCGAGCCCCCGCGCGAGCGGCCTCGGCGATTCGGGTTGCGCTCGCACTTGCGCAGTTGCCCGGTCAACTGCTCCCCTGGCGCACTCGATCGATGCTCTCGGGAACCAGGTGGATCTCGCTCCAGCGCCGTCGCCTCGTCAACTGCTCCCCTGGCGCATTCGATCGATGCTCTCGGGAACCAGGTGGATCTCGCTCCAGCGCCGTCGCCTCGTCAACTGCTCCCCTGGCGCATTCGATCGATGCTCTCGGGAACCAGGTGGATCTCGCTCCAGCGCCGTCGCCTCGTCAACTGCTCCCCTGGCGCATTCGATCGATGCTCTCGGGAAACGGGTAGCGCGAGAAGACGCCCGTCGGCGGCAACTCCCACGACGCGACCGGTGGAAAGACATCGCCGTCGAAACCCGCGGTGTACATCGCCTTGAGCACGGCTTCGAGCGATGGCTCGTTGCCGGTGTGATCAAGAAGTCGATTGCTCTTCGCGCCGAGGAACGAGACGCTTGCCACCGGCCGTCGATCGTTTCGACCTTCGAGCATGTTCGCAATGGTCCTGAACCCGCGATAGATGTCCTCGAGATTGAAGTGCCCCCGCCCCGCCGGCCGGAGCAGGCCCAGGACGAGAAGTCGGTCGAGGTCGAACTTCAGGATGTAGGGCTCGCGATCTTCCTTTGCATGCAGTGAGACCGCATTGCGGAAGACCTTCGCGTAACTGGTCGCGCTGGCGAGCGTCCACTGGCTCGTCGGAACGAGCTTGAGCAGCTCCCCGAGGACACCGTGCGAGTTGTCCTCCTCGTTCACACCGCAGACGACCGTTCGATAGCGCCCATCAAGCACATCGTCGAGAAGGTGCTGGCCCCACTGGAGACGAATCTTCCTCTGCGCCGAGACGGCTCGCGGATCTCCTGCTGGAAGAATGGTGATGCGAGGACCGCCCTTCGGGGGATCCATGAGTCGATCGCCGTCGTCACTGTAGATACGCATGGGGCGTGCTCCATGGCGCGGTGGTTGGCTCGCGCCGGGCCGACGATGGTAACGATTCAGGGGGGAGTTCGCGGGGCGTGCGACAAGGCCCTTCACACGGCGTCGCGTCGGCAGTTTCTACGGACCGGCAGCGCCGTCTGGGACCGCCGATCGCCGTCTGCACTTCTCCCCGCAGTGCAGTTCCATGCGCTCTCAGCGCACCACGGCCAGGCCATCCCGGCGGAAGTCGCTGCCTGCGATCACCACGCCCGAGTCGAGCCGCAGAATGACCTGACCGCCGCCGAAGAACGGGCGAGGGACAGCGGGATCGTCGTCCTCGCCGCACACCTCGACGCGGTGACCACGACGCCTGAGAGAGTCGGCGAGCGGCGCGAGACCATGTTCAAGCGCAACGCGACCGTCGGGCAGAACCTGCCACCGCGGGGCATCGAGAGCTGCCTGCGGATGATGTCCCTCAACAATCATGCGCTCGACCACCTGAAGGTGTCCCTGCGGCTGCATGAAGCCACCCATCACGCCGAAGGCGGCGAGCGCATTGCCCCCTCGAGTGATGAAACCGGGAATGATCGTCTGATACGGTCGCTTCGAGGGACCGTAGACATTGGCGTGGCCGGGCTCCGTCGAGAAGCACGCTCCCCGATTCTGCATCGCGATGCCCGTGCCCGGAATCACGACGCCGGAACCGAAACCTTCGTAGTTGCTCTGTATGAAGCTGACCATCACGCCCCCCGCATCGGCGGCGCAGAGATAGACGGTTCCTCCGACACACCACGCCGTTCGGCCCTGCGGTGCCGCGCGGTCGGGCGCAATCGCTCGTCGCGCGGCGGCAATCGACTCCGGTGAGATGAGCGATCGGGCCCGCTCGACACCGAGATCTGGATCGGCGACGCACTCCGAGGCATCGCTGAGTGCGCGGCGCACCGCCTCGATGCGGCGATGCGCGGCGAGACCGGCTTCATCACCCTTGCATGCCCGCTCGAAACCCTCGCAGATCGCAATCGCCTGAAGCGCCGCGACGCCCTGTCCGTTCGGCGGCATCTCATGGATCGAGGCGCCGTGGAAGTCGATCGACCATGGCTCCTGCCAGAGCGGCTCATGCGCTTCGAGATCGTCGCGGGAGATCCAGCCGCCCGCTTCGTGCGACGCCCGCACGATCGCCTGGGCCAATGCGCCGCCGTAGAGCTCGCGCCCGGTGGACCTCGCGATCGCTTCAAGTGTCGCCGCATGATCGGGAAGGGTGACGATCTCGCCGGGCCGCGGTGCCCGGCCGCCTGGAGCGAAGGTCGCGCGCCACGGCTCGGCCCATTCGAGAGCGCGGTAGCGCTCCATCGCTCGACTCCACGCCGCGGCGCACATGGGCGAGACGGGATAGCCCTGCCGCGCGAGTTCAACCGCGGGCCGAAGCAGGCTCTCGAAGGGGCGCGAACCAAAGCGCTGATGGAGCGCGGCCCACGACGACACCGCGCCCGGAACCGTGATCGGCGCCCAGCCGAGTGACGGCACCGCCGCAGCACCATTGAGTCGTTCGAGCGAAGCGGACGACGGCGAGCGTCCACTTCCATTGAGGCCATGCACGCGGGCGCCATCCCACACGATCGCGAACGCGTCGGAGCCGAGACCGTTGGACACCGGTTCGACCACGGTCAACGCCGCAGCGGTGGCGATCGCCGCATCGACCGCGTTCCCTCCCTGCGCAAGGATCTCCATGCCGACCTGTGCCGCGAGCGGTTGACTGGTGGCGACCGCCGAGCGACCGCACATGGAGACTCGTCTCGACGCGAAGGGGCTCGCCCAACGCATCTCGTTCATTGTCACGGGCGCCACTCGCTTCGATCTCGTTTGGGGCGCGGGTCGTCATCCACGGGGAGTGGCGCTTCCGACGGTATCGGGGCCTCAAGGGCAAGCGGCGCCTCGATGGGGAGCGGGGCGAGAGACGAGGACGAAGCCGCAAGTGGCAGCGGCGCGGGCGCGCTGCTTGTCCGAGCATCCGCAGCAGGTTCACTCGGCACACCGCGCCGAGTCGCCCCTCGAAGCAGAATGCAGAAGACGGCCACCACGAGCAGCGGTCGCCATGCCACGACCGCAGGCCCCGCGCCGAAGCCGATCGCATCGATGAGCGAGGGCTCGAGCGGGATCACCACCGCCACCATGGCCCAGAGCGCCACTGATGCAACCAGCATGGCCGAGATACCGGCGGCGACCAGCGGCAGCGTCGCGCCGAGCAGCAGCCCGATCGCCGAGATCACGACCGGCGGGAGCAGCATCGCCGCCGTTGCCGGAATGAGCAGCGAGATCGAAATCAGGAGCGCCGCAACGAGACTCACTCCCGCGGCGACATTCGCCCACGCCGACCGCGCCGGAACAAGCTGCCAGAGCGCAACTCCGGTCACGAACGCCACGGTCCAGAGTGCCGCAAACCATGGCCACGCCGGAACCGGCCAGATCCCGCCAACCCAACCGCTGCCTTCTCTCCAGCCAACGACGCCCATGCCCAGGGCCACGATGGCGGTCGCGCCGCCAATCGCAGAGACAAGCAGCAGAAGGCGCCCTATCGCGCCGAGGAAAGCGACGCATCCCAGCAGGCCTCGCCACCACGCCACGGTCAAGGCAAACAGAAGCAGCACGCCCGTAGCTCCGGCAAACCATGGGACGAGCCCGACATCGAAGGTGAGCACCCAGCGCTGCGCGAAGGAGGCGAAGCTCTGCGCCGTCGGATCAACGGGCGCCTTGAAGTCGCCTCGGCGCAACTGTGACACCGCGCGCGGATCGCCTTCGGCGAAGCGCCTGCGAAGTTCATCCACTCCCCCAGGCCGCTTACTTGGAATCGGATCGGCGCGGTCAAGGGCTCGCACGAGCGCGAGCGCGGTCTCCTGCATGTGCGCAAGCGACCCCGCATGGAGATTCTCCGGCGTGTCGCTCGGCTGGTGATAGTGCTGGACATCGCCGATGAACGCGAGGTTGAAGCCCGGCAGCCCCGCCTTGAGATAGATGGTGAAGTCGGTGTCGTTGCCCATGTTGCGATAGACCTCATTCGCAACTGACGACGCCACCGGGCGTGGAACGCTGTCTCGCAGGATCTCCACGAGCGCGCGCTGACCGTACCCGATCTGGAAGATGTGGCACGGTCCCGAACTGCCCCGCGCGTCGAGGTTCACCACGCTGCCCACTTCGTCGAACCACGGGTGGCCGAGGGCAAAGGTGATGGCGCCGAAGAGGCCGACCTCCTCGCCATCGGTGAGCAGGAAGATGACATCGCGGTTGGTGCCTTCGCGCGCCAGTTTGCGCGCCGCCTCGATGACACTCACCACTCCAGCGCCGTCGTCGGCCGCACCGGGCCCGGCGGCCACCGAGTCATGGTGGGCCGTGAGCAATGTCGCTGGACCATTGCTCGTGCCATGAATGCGACCGAGGACATTGATGATCCTGAGAGGTGCGCCTCCGGGGCCCGCAATCATGTCATCCTGGATCTCGACCGCCGCTCCGGTGTCCCGAAGCGCCTCGGCCACGCGCGCTGCGAACGCCGCGCCCGCCTCCGAGCCGACCGGGTGAGGCGATCCATCGCCCAGAAGCTCGGTCAGCAGCTCCTTCGAGGCCATCGGCGATCGGGGCTGGTGGTGCCAGAGCAGCGCCGCCGCCAGCACGATCGCGCCGAGCGCACCCACGATCCATGCGCCTCGCGGCATTGGAGCATCCGACGCCATGCATTACCTCCGCAGAAAGCTACCGCCGCCTCGGCCAATCTCGCTCACGATCCACCACGCGCCGCCGCGCGCCTCAGCACTGCCAAGGGTACTGAACTCGTAGAGATCGCGCCGCCATCGCACGGCTCTCGGGCGAGCGCCGCCAAGGGGCACCCGATCGAGAAGCGCCAGCACCTCGGGGCGCCCTTCGAGAATCGCTCGCTCGAGTTCAGCCTGCCACGCTTCCCCGCGCGGGAAGGCGAGCGCCGCGAACCACATCTGCCAATCGAGCCGCGGCATGTGCAGGAGAGCCAGAGGCGGTGCACGATCGAGCGGGCCCGGCTTCCATCGGAAGATCACCGGCTCCCAGTTGCGGCCATCGAGAGTGACCTCGACCGCCAGTTCCGGCCGCGTCGTCGTCATGTCGGCGAAGAGTCCATACCCGGAGGCGAGCCGCCAGCGCATGCCGGCTTCGAGCGGCACCTCAAGCATGCGGCCCACCCACGACGGAAGCGCATCGAAGGGACCGGCGCCGCGTCCGGAGACGCGCTCAAGCCACATGACCGATGACGGCAGCGCGACGAGCAGCGCCACGGCCACCGCCGACCCGGCACCACACCATCGCATGGTTCGGGCGAAGCTCGATGGGACGAGTGGAATCGGCACATTGAGTGGCCGTCGCAGCAGTCGTCGCAGCACCTCGTCGTCGACGAGCGAAAGCGCAAGGACAGCGGTGAGCAGATTGAAGAAGCCATAGTTGCCCGAGAGAGCGATGCCACCTTGCAGGAGCAGAACAAGGAGCGCCGCGATGGCGCGCGGCCAGCGTCCGAGGAGAATCAGCAGCGGAACGGCAAACTCGATAGCGAGTGATCCGAAGGTCATGATCCGATCGCACGCGAGCGGCATCTGGCCGAGCCACCAGCTCACGGGATTCGGAAGCGGCTGTGTCCACCAGTGAAAGTCGAGCGCGGTGCCATCTCGCCAAGGCAGTGAACCCGAGACGAGCTTCACCAGGCCGGAGAGAAGCATGAGTCGACCGATGAGGAACCAGAGGCACCAACGCAGGAGCGGAAGCACCGGCTTCGCTCGCCCTCGGCCGAGGGCCCATGTCCACGGCGAAGCAAGAAGGGCGAGCACTCCGCTCTCAAGGAGCAGCGAGTCCCACTGAAACGAGAGAAACGGCGCTCCGAGCGTGACAAAGGAGAGGTAGCAGAGCCACGCACCGAGCGCCGCAAGCGGAGGCAGAAGGCCGACGATCATCAGGAGTCCGAAGCCCGCGCCGATCCACGCAAGCGTCTCCGGGCTGTGGGCCATGGTCGGTAGCACCCGGAAGAGCGATGGCCACGCGAGCTGGCCCACGCCCTGTTCGTCAAGCGACTTGACTGCGGCCTCAATCGGCGCGAGGCCGCGCGGGCCAAGGAGCCCCCTCGCCTGCACGGCGAGCGATGCGAACGCAACGACATAGGTCACTCCGATGCCGCGAAGGAACCACTCGCGCCCGCGCACCCATGGCGGTGATGGCGGAATGTAGAGGCGCTCGGCGCTTCCGCCCGGAAGGCGAACCTCCTCCTCGGTGGGCACGATGTCGGGCAGCGGCTTCTGCGCCCACTCGGGCCGCGGGGCGTCGAGTGGAATGGCACTCTCGTCGTCGCGCCGCGGTGTGCTCACGGGCGTTCAGGTGCCTCGTGGCTCACTCGCCCCGGATCGGGCGGATCGTCGACGGGCGGGAATGGCGGCGGCGGTGGCGGCGCGGGTTCCGCCGGTGCGGGAGGATCCGCCGGCGCGGGTTCGCCGCGCGCGGGGGGGTTCGTCACCGGTGCGCTCTTCGGCGGAACACCTGAGGGGGGCCCTGTCGGCGCGGTGTCGCCAGGCTTCGGCGACGAATCCGGAGCTTCCTGATTCGGTCCCTTCACCGAAGGCGCCTGACCGCTTGCGCCATCGCCCGCTTGTCCGTTGGCCAACTTCAACCTGAGTTCGGCCACCACCGGATAGTGATCCGAGAGCGGCGCCTCCACCGAGCCGCGACGATCGATCTCTGCGCCCAGCACGGTGAACGCATGCGATGCCAGGATCGCATCGATCCTCGGCCCCGAGGCGTGGCCACGGAAGCCGTGATAGGTGCCTGTGTTTCGTTCGACGCCGGGGTGCAGCACGGCGAAGGTGTCGACCAGCGGCGGCGAGCCTGCGAAGCCTTCTGTCAGACGCTCGCGAGCGGGGTTCGCGGGTCCGACATTGAAGTCACCCATCACGATGACCGGCAAGTCACCCGCCTCCTGACCGAGGAACTCGGCAATGACGGCGGCGCTCTGCTCGCGAGCTTCCTGGCTCTGGTGATCCCAGTGCGTGTTGAGCACAAGAATGCGTTGCTCTCCCAGTCGTTCGCGAAAGACCCCCCATGTGGCGATGCGCGGAAGCGACGATCGCCATGACTTGCTGCCAGGAACCGAGGGCGTCTCCGAGAGCCAGAAGGTCCCCGTCCGACTCTCGACGAGCGCCCACTTCGCGCGGTCGAAGAAGATCGGATTCGCCTCGCCCTCGGCGGAACTGCGCTCGCGCGTGCGGCCGATCACGCCGTAGTTGGGCAGCGCCTCGGCGAGTTCGGCTCCCTGCGAGGGAAGGACTTCCTGGAGACCGATGAAATCGGCGCTCGAGGTCGAGAGGAACTCGATCACGCGATGGCTGCGGAAGCGCCACCGTCGCTCCTCATCTCTCGGCGTATCGAAGCGAATGTTGAAGGAGATCACACGAAGCGCGCGCGGTGCACCAGCCCGCTCGCTCTCCTGCGCAGTCGCGGATGAGATCTTCGCGGCGGCTGCACTCGCGGTTGTGGCGGTGCCCATGGCTGCAACAACCACGATCGCAACGGCCACCGTGAATGACATCGCCGGCATGAACGCCCTGACAGGCATGACCGACAAGATCGCCGCGACCACGACACGGAGCGCCGCGAACACGCGCCGCGCGGCCTCGCGGCCCCGGCACCCCATGCTCCATTCAGCCGACGCAGTGGCGTGCATGCATTCACGATACCGGGGCCGTGCTCTCACCGCACCATTGTGGGAGCCGATGAGCCCTTCTGGCCCCAAGCACCCGAGTCCCCCGGGAGATTCATGGGCCCGCCGCCACTCCCCGCGGGTGCCGCCCGGCGTCGCGCCCTCAGAGAATCCTGAGCGAGCGACGAAGCCAAACGGTCTCGAAGGCCGACCGCACTTGGACATGACTCCCCCGCTACTCCTCCTCGTAGTCGAGGGAGATGCCAAAGGTCTCGCGAATGCCGCCGAGCGCCACGAGCGCGATCGTCAGGACGAGCGCCCCGCCCACCGCCGCCGCCATCCAGGTCGCCTCCGCCTGCGTACGGCCGGGCATGGCGGCGATCCACCCTTCGAGCCAGTGCCACAGCAGGAAGCTGCCGGCGGCAGACCAGCGCACCACATTCGGTGCGGTCGTCGCGGCCGTGGCGCGAAGGTTGGTTCCGAACTGCTCCGCCGCACTCGTGACGAAGACCGCCCAGTAGCCGCACGCGAAGCCGAGCGCGACCACCACGCCGTAGAAGAGTTCAACGCTTCTCGGCGCGAGGGTGAAGTACGCGAGCATTGCGAGCCCGGTCAGGCCATGGAAGATGAGAATCGCTCCGCGTCTTGATCGAATGAACTGGCTCAGGAGGCCGCTCGCGAGATCGCCCCCGGCCAACCCCACATAGCACCACATCACCGCAAGTCCGGGCGAAGGCTTGTTCTCACCCACAAGTCCCATCGAGCCACCGAGGAGATCGGCGTACTTGACGAGCGTGCCCACCACGAACCAGATCGGAACAGCCAGCAGCACCACGCTCGCGTAGCGCACCAGTCGTTCAGGCGGCCAGAAGAGAAGCCAGAATGCGCCGCGCCCGCGCACCTGCCGCTGCTGCGCCTGGTGGAACATGCCACTCTCGACCACACCCACGCGAAGGGCCAGCAGTCCGAGCCCGAGCACGCCGCCGATGATGAACGCGGTGCGCCATTCGGTCACCTGCGTGACGAAGTAGCCCGCGACTGCGCCGAGAATGCCGACCGTGGCAATCAGCGTCGTCGCGTAGCCGCGATTCTCCTTCGAGACGAGCTCCGCCACCAGGGTGACACCTGCGCCGAGTTCTCCAGCCAGGCCGAAACCGGCGACAAAGCGGAGCACTTCGTATTGGCCGATCGCCGTTCCGACTCCGAACAGATGCATGAAGCCGAAGAGCCCGTTTCGATCGACATCGGTGATGAGCCCATTGAGAAGGTTGGCCACCGAATAGCAGAGAATCGAGCCGAAGAGCACGGCGAGTCGGCCGCGTCGATCGGCAATGATGCCCCAGACGAGTCCACCGACGAGCAGGCCGGTCGTCTGGAGCACATTGTCAAGCCACGCTCCCCAGTTGCGCAGGAAGGTGTCGACGGCGAGATCAATCGCAGCCTCGCGCTGCGCCACATCGACGATCTCGGCGAAGCGCACCTCGAGCTCCGCGCGGAGCTCGGCGATCTGCGGTCCGAGCACATCGAGCAGCGACTCGCGTCGCACCAGTGCAAAGAGGAGCAGGTCGAAGATGTCAACGAAGTAGCCGAGCGCGGCAACGACAACCGCAAGGATGGTCGATCGCTGGGCGGGCACAGCAAGAGTGCGATGGCGGAGTCGAGGCGTCACTCATCGCCGCATCACGCGGCGGCGAGGGTGCGCCTCCATCACCCTTCTGTCAGCGGGGCACCCCGGAGAGGAACCTCAGGATCAGCACTCGGCAGGAGCGCGCCTGCGCGGCGATCTCCGGTGGAACGGGCGTTTCGATGGTGGCCACGGCACCCGGCGCAAGCGCTGGCAGCCGCGCCTCGAGGGCCGCGGCCCGCTGCGGTGTGACCCATTGGAACTCTCGATGAATGAGATTGCCCGAGGCATCCATGAATTCGAAGAAGACCTCACTCGGCGGAAGAGCCTGGACTCCTGCGTTTCGCACAGTGATGGACATCGGCACGCGCCCGTTCAGGATCGGCCCCGACTCCGGGCCACCTTCCACTTGAAGCGACGCGCTTTCGGTGCGTGGCGAAGCCACTGCTCGCGTCCACGGCGACTTGTCGCGGCCCGGGATCGCCCTGATCACCGACTCGGTGGTGGCGCCGGCCGCGCCCGGAGCCGTGTCACTCCGAGTCACGATCTCGATGGCCGAGGCCACGAATCCGGGACGAGCCTCCGTGCCGAATGTTCGCAACTCCGGGAACGCCTGCGCGGCCAGGCCAAGCCCCAATGACGGCCACGGCCGTGCGGAGGGTGTCACGCGCACTGTGCTGCCTCGCTCGGCTTCCCATCCGCTCATGCCTGCAGGCACGAAGACGGCCGTCGGTCGCCCGCCAGCGTCGCCGCGTGCGGCCGAGCGCCCGAGGAGGACGCACGCGCCATCTCGATCCATGCGCTCGCGCAGTACCGCGGCCTGCGCCTCGAGTTCAGCGCGCCAGGCATCCGAGGTGGCGTTCACGATTCGCGCTTCAAGTTCTCTCAGCTCCAGCGTGTCCCATTCCGGCGGCTCGAGCTTCACACGCTGTTCCACAGCGAGCACGAACGGCGTGCCCGATCTGGCATCCGCCGGTGATGCCGCTGCCGCTCGCGCCCCTGCAGCGGCCGCGACGGTCCCCGCGCTCTGTCTCGCCAGCGCGTCGGTGGTCGATGCGATGAAGAGAATCCCGGCGCCAATGACAGCATGAAGAGACCAGCAGGACGACACACGCATGGATGTAGCTCCTCAGTGGATTGGCGACAGCGTACGCGCGGATGGGCGACTCTGCGGGGTCGGAGGATCTGCCGCCCGTCTGGGTGTCAGCGGTCGGGCATCCCCCTGAAGTCCTGCTCGTCTGTGATTCTCCTGAGGCTGAGATCGGCGAAGACCACAAGGATCCCGCCGTCCGGCCAGAAGTCGTAGCCCTCCCAGAGCATGGGGAGTTCCGAGTTGAAGGCCTCCGAAGGCGCTGGCGCCCGGTACTCGATCCTGCCGTTGAGTCCTGGAGCGTCTCGTCTGGATCGTGGCAGTTGCTTGACGGCTCCGGCTGCCACGAGCTCATCAAGCGTCGCGGGGAACTGGAACTCGCGACTGGCGGCGAAGGACATGATTCCCATTCCGAGCTGTCGAAGCTCCGTCGCTGGCTGCATGTCCCGAGCGCCCCCTCTGGTCTCAGCCACGGATGCGGCCCGATCCACCGCTCTCGCAGAGAGCACTGCGGAAGCAAGGGCCATGGACATGGGAGTGAATCCACCACCGACCAGCGATCCCCAGGCTGCCAGTTGAACGGTGAAGCTGCCGTCGCAGCGATAGTCCCATGTGAGGTCATTGCCGTCGATGCGACCGACCAGCAGACTCGGCCGAACGCCTCTGGCGAGTTCGGCGAGGGGCGGCACGGTGGTCGCGATCGGCGTTGGAGCCCCCGCCTGCGGAAGGAGCGCGCTGTCGATTGCGGTCGCCACTCCGAGCAGCGTTCCATAGCCCGCCTGCACGCTCGACGCGGCGTCGAACCACAGGAGCGCATGGGCGTTCTCGAGTGCCTTTGCTCCACCGAGCGGAGCGAGCGCGGGGCTCGTCGCGATCGAGGTGGGATTCGACGCCTGTGCGATTGCCGCCGTCACAGTCTGCGGCATAAAGCCGATCACCATCGCGTCGTCCGTCATGCCGATCACGATCTGGAAGGGAATCGGAAGGCCCGCCAGTGAGAAGGAGTAGAAGGCCCTCGTGCCCGGGACCGAGCGGGCTCGCAGACCGAGGCCGGAGTTCGAAGCCGAGGAATCGGCGGCAAGCAAGGTGCTGAGTCGCTCAATCGAGCGTTGCATGGTGGCCGCATCACGGAGGCCGACAATGACCGCGGAGCCAAAAACACCGCCGCCCATCGAGACGCTCGTCTGGTACGCGACCATGTCGCCGAGCGGCGCGATGATGTCTCGTCGCAGATCGAGGCCGAGGTTCTCCTTCGTCCATTGGTCGGCTACGCCGAGCAGGGCGCTGCTCTCATCATCATCCATGAAGTCCTCGTCGTCGCCCCAGAGCGCCGCCTGAAGGTTGTATTGATCAACGAGCTGATTGAAGGCCCTCGGCAGATCGATGCGCGCCATTGCAGCCCACTGCGCGTCGGCGGGAATCCACCGCAGCTCCTTCGCCCCCAGTGTGCGGCCATTCGCCGCTGACTCAAGTTGCATCGCGGGCACGGCGTTGACGAGGCGCGCCTGGATGCGACCTTCAACACCATCGTTGGTCGCGGCGGCGCGAAAGATCATCGGCGTTCGGCTCAGAAGGCCGAGTGTTTCGAGGGGCGAGCGACCATCTGGCCCTTGTGGCATCATGGCCGCACCAAGGCCAAGGAGCGACTGCAGAGGGGTGAAGTCGAGTTCGAAGACGCCCTGCGGTTGCAGCGTTGCGGGCACTCCGAATCGGGTGAAGTCGAGCACTGGTTCAACCGGCCGCATGCCCACGCTGAGCGAGGTGATGGACCCGTCACCGCCCGGACCAGATCCGAAGTAAACGGTGGGCGAGCCCGCCTGATCGAAGCTGAAGAGTCCCGCCGCGCCAGGCACGGGCTTGAAGTTCGACCAGAGCCCCGACAGCCGCATCGCGTCGATCATGTTCGGTTCAAGGTCCGCCCCCGGGCGACGGCTGTTGCCAAGAAAGGCGATCTGCCCCCGGGGGATCGGCGGCTCCTCTGCGTCATCTCCGGTGAGCGCGAGCGATCCGATGATTCGAGTGGTGAGCAGATCGCGCACGAGCTTCACCATGACTCGATTCTGCGGAGTGGCGTTGAACTGGGCGGCGAGGTCCGGGGGAAGTTGCACTCCCTGGGTCTCGATGCGTTCGATCGCCCCACGCAGCCACGCGTCCTTCGGACTTCGAAGAAGGCTCTCGACTCCTGCGGCATAGATGGTCAGAAACGGCGCGGGAGCCGCCTGCTCCTGCTCCTGCCCCTGTGGCGAAACTGCGGCGCCACTCCACGCAGGTGCAGCACTGCCGAGAATGCCCGCCATGGCAGCCGCGAGAGCGCTCCTCGCGCCCGACCGCTGTCGATGGTGCCCGTTCCACCCCTCCGCTGAAATCGCTTCGTGCCCCATGGTCCCTCCTTGGGAACTGAAGGTATGAGTTTCGCCCCTTCGTGGGCTCACAGTGTACAGATGGCCATGCGGAGTGCATGAACACCCGAGGACCGACCAGGGCCAATGCCGGCTGCTTGGGCAGCCGATCTCCGATCGTGGTGGTCCTTCCGCACAGGCGCACCGCGCTCGCGCGTGCCGTGCAGTGGCTTGCGGCATGCTGAGGCGAATGTGACGATGGCTGCCCCGCGCCGGATCGATGCGGATTGAAACGGGACTCACCGATTCCTTGCGCGGATGACCTACCGTGTGGCGCCATGACGACACTCCTTCTTGCGCTTTCGTTGTTCGTGTCGGCGAGCAGTGGCCCGATCGGCGAACTCCAGGTTGCGGGCGAACTTCAGATTGCTGATGCACGCCAGGATGCTGGCGGGCGCCAACGCGTCGGAGGGCGCCGGGGTGTCGGCGGAGCGCCGGTGGCATCCGATCCAACTCCGGCATCACCTGAGGCCGCCTCCGAGAACGCCACGCCGCCGACCGCCGAGGAGCGCGCCAGAGCAGCCGCACGGGCCGCGGCCGCGGCACGACCGGACGCCTTTCCGCATGTGATCCTCATCAGCATCGACGGCGTGCACGCCGATGTTCTGAAGTCACCCATCATCGAGACGCTGCCTTCGATGGCTCGCCTGATGCGCGGACCGCACACGCTCGAGGCACGGACCGATCCGGACTTCACCGTCACGCTTCCCAATCATGTCGCGATGGTGACAGGCCTGCACGCGGCCGAACACGCATGGCTGCGCAACGACGAACCGCCCGGGCCGAAGCATGGCGGCACGATTCACGATCGGGCGAATCGGTATGTCCCCAGCATGTTCGATGTCGCGCACGACCACGGCCTGGCGACCTCCCTGTCGACAGGCAAGACGAAGTTCTGGCTCCTCCAGCAGACCTACGGCAGCGCGCGCGGCGCCAAGGACCGCACCGGAGAGAACAACGGCCGCGCGAAGATCGATGCCTTCCTCCACGCCGAGTCGAGCGAGGATCTTGTTGAAGCGCTGATGGCGCGGCTCACGCGGCTCGCCTCGCAGGATCGGCGCACGCTGGACTTTCTTCACATCGCCGAACCGGACACCGCCGGTCACGCCGAAGAGTGGGATCTGACTCCAGGCTCGCACTATCTGCGCACGATGGCCCGCGTGGACGCGTGGATGTCGCGACTGATCGCACACATCGAGTCCAACCCCGCTCTTCGCGGCTCGACGGCGCTGGTCATCACCACCGACCATGGCGGCGGCGACCCCGCGAAGACGCACACGAACCCCGACGCGCCGTGCAACTTCATCATTCCGTTCCTCGTCTGGCTGGGCGAAGATCGAGCGCCGTCCGATCTCTACAAGCTCAACGCGCAGTCGCGGGTGCGACCAAGTCCACTGGAGAATCCAGAGATCGGAATCGGCTTGCCTCCTATCCGCAACGGAGACGCGGGCAATCTGTGTCTGGCACTCCTTGGACTTCCGACGATTGACGGGAGTTCCATCGGCGGCGCGACGCCACTCGCCGTTGTCTCAGAGGGCGAGGCGTGGCGCGTGGTTCGACCTGACACAACTGCGGTGGCGACCTCGCCCAGTGCGCGTATCGCCGGTTCGCCGGTCGCGACGGCGCCCGATGGCCACGATGAGCCTGCGGATTGAGCCTTCAGACGATGGCCCTGAGTGAACCGGCGGATGAGCTGGCTGGCGGTACCATCGGAACGGAGGATCGCAGGACCATCAGATGAGTCCGCTGACTGAGCCATCGGATGAGGCGCTCAAGGCCGCCGTGGCCCGCGCGGTTGGTGTCGACGAGCACGCGGTCAGAGTGGAGACGACGCACCTGTCGCGGGTGTTCATCACGGCCGAACTGGTCTTCAAGTTCAAGCGATGGCTCGACCTCGGTTTCGTCGATCATCGCTCGCTCGACGCGCGGCAGGCCCATGTGCGCGATGAGGTCGTCCTGAATGCCCGCCTTGCACCGGCGGTCTACCTGGGGGTCGCGGCGCTGCGGACGATGGATGAACACCCCTGCGCCGCGGCCGCCGGTGACCTCGGTGCATCCTCACTGCTGCAACTCGACTGGCCGCCATCGGGCACCAGCGGCCGGGTGATCGACTGGTGCGTGGTGATGCGCGCGCTTCCGGCGGAGTGGATGCTGAACCGGCTGCTCGATGAAGGGCGGGTGGACCGCCGCGTTGAAGCCGAGCTTGAGCTGCTGGCGCGCCACCTGGCCCGCTTTCATCGCACGGCCCCGCGCGGCGGGGACCTTGCGTCGCTGCGCACCCCCGAGCGCGTGCGTCTGGCTCTTTCGAAGACGCTCGCCGCGCTCGCGAGCTGGGAGCCGCGCACGGCCGAGGCTGATTTGGCTGAGGCTCAAGTGCCCGAGGCTCATGTGGTCACCGCTCAAGTGGCGGAGGCTGGGGCGGCCAAGGCTCCCGTGGAGGAGGCAACGAACTGTTCGAGCGGCGACACCACGACGCTCATCGAGTTCGTGAGCCGACGGGCGTTGATCATGCTGGATGACATCATGCCGCTCCTTGAGTCGCGAAGGGCTCGCGGATGCGTGGTCGACGGCCACGGCGACCTTCACTCTCGCAACATCTGCATGGTGCCCGGAGCGCCCACGGCGTTTGACTGCATCGACTTCTCCCGCGAACTGCGCGTCCGGGACACGAGCGCGGAAATGGCGTTTCTCGCGATGGACCTCGATGCGCACGGGCGCGCCGATCTCGCGGAGCGGGTGACTCACGCGTACCTCGATGAGGTGGCGCGCGACCCCCAAGATGCCGATCATGAGCGCGACTTTCTCGTTCCCCAGACCTGGTATCGACTGCATGATGCGCTCGTGCGGGCGATGGTCGAGCGCATGCGAGGGGCGAAGGGCGAGTCGCTTCGCTTCCTGCATCTGGCGGTCGGTTATGCGCTGCCGCCGTCACTCGTCCTGATGTGCGGGCTTCCAGGAAGCGGAAAGAGCACCGTGGCGCGTGGATTGGCCGGACCGTTGCGAGCGGTGGTGCTGCGGAGCGATGAGCATCGCAAGCAGCAAGCGGGGCTGCCACCGACGGCGCGAGGCGATGCGTCGCTGTACGAGGCATCGGTCACCACGCGCGTCTACTCGGAGCTCTTGACGATGGCCGCCGAGGCGATCCGGTGCGGACGCCATGTGATTGTGGACGCGGCGTTCCCCACGGCGGAGCTTCGGGCGATGGCGAGGGAGACCGTCTCGATGCTCTCGGCCGCCACTGCCGGATCGGCAGTCGAGCGACGGCAGAAGCGAGCTCCCGGTGCTCACGATCGCGCACCAGCGTCGGCGACCGCCACCGTGCCGTGGATCGTTGTCGAGTGTGTCGCTCCACTCATGGAGCTCAGGCGTCGGCTTGAGCACCGGGTGCACGATGCGCAGGAGGTCTCTGACGCCGATGTCGCGGTGATGCAGTCGATGGCGGCCCGCTTTGAGTCACCCGGAGAGATCGATGCCAGGCGGAGGGTTCGTGTCGAGAGTGCCTCCCCCATGGAGCGCGTGCGAACGGTTGTTCTCGAGCGCCTGATGGAAGGACTAATCATGTGACGCTGGTGCTCCACTCAACGGAGTGAGCGGTGTGTCATGAGCCATGGGCCGCAGGGTGTCGCCAGAAGTGGCCCTGTGCGGTCGGGAACCGCCATGGGTTGCCGGAAGTTGTCGAAAGGTGCACCGGGCCGAAAGAGATGTTTCAGAACCCGCGCTGCCTTCGACAGGCTCCGACTTCGCAGCACCGCCTCGAGCTTCGCTCGGCGGCTACCCTGAAGCGCGCCTCGCTCGCTCTCCTTGTGCCGCTCGTCCTCGCTCGGTCTCAGCGACGCGGGGTTCTGAAACAGCCTCTATGGTCCATGAGCGCTCGTCATGAATCGTGCCGTGCTCAACCTGTTGATCGACTCTATCGCGGCAGTGATCCTGACGGCGCTGGTCGCCACAGGCTATGTGCTCTGGTTCGCGCTTCCTCCAGGAACGAATCGCACGCACGAACTGCTTGGCTGGCTCCGCCACGAATGGGGCGAGCTTCACTTCTGGCTCGCCGCCGTGCTTCTGGCGGTGCTGGCCGTGCATGTGGCGCTCCACTGGCGATGGCTCTCGATGGGCCTGTGCAAGCGGCTCGGACTTGGTTCTACCGTCGAAGGTCGGCCCTGGCTTGCGACGGTGCTGGCGCTCCTCATCGCGGTCATGCCCCTGCTCGCGACGATCGTGATCGCCCATGCTGCGGTGCGGCCGCTTTCAGCGCCCCTTCACCCGCTGCGGGCCGAGGGGGATCGGTTGGCCGCCACAGAGGTGCTGCCGGATGCGAGCGACGGAGCCGTTGGGACTAGCGAGCAGCGCGAAAGCGGCGCGGCGGCGCGAGCTGGCGACGGTGACACAGGACCAGACTCGGACCCGATCAATGCCCCAGCGCGCGGCGGCACGGGACTGCCGTTCATCGAAGTGGAGCGGCGCGTGGCGCGCCTGCTGGCAGACCGATGCGCTGACTGCCATGGTTCGCGCCATGCGGCGGAAGGTGTTCGCGCGGATACTGTGGCGTGGCTGTTGATCGAGCAGCACGGGACGCGATGGGTCCAGCCCGGCGATGCGGCGAGGAGCGCCCTGTTTCGCGTGGTGAGCAGAGCGGCCCGCGAGCCTTCAGCAGGACGATCGCTGCGGCGCCATGAGCTCTCGTCATCGGACTTCGAACTCCTGTGGAGCTGGGTCGAGGCGATCAAGCCCTGACGGCCTGCGGTTGTGTGGGTCCGGGGAGTGGGGTCATCCAACCGGGGGCTCGAGCGCAAGAGCAATCGGAGTTCCGAGTGTTCAACGGTCCGAGCGTTGGGAGATTCCCGCGTGAGGGCGCGCGACTGTTCGAAGGCCCGAGCGTTGGGTGGTCATGCCATTCGAGGGACCCAGTGTTCAACGGTCCGAGCGTTGGGAGTATCAGGCGTGCGGTGGTCCGAGTGTGCGTGCGTCCGGACTGCGACGGTGCAGTCGCACGGGGGCGGGTGTCGTCCGCTGCCTGTCGGCGTGGGTTGGCGTAACGATCCCGAGGTCGAGAGAGGGCCCCCAGCCTGGCTCCTGCTGCCACACGGCCTGGGCGTGCGCCGACCCGCCGACGAGATGGCGGGCATCACTCGTGTGGTGACGATCCTCGCGGGCCCCGAGTAGAATCCCGGCGCACGCGGGTGTAGCTCAGTTGGTAGAGCGTCAGCTTCCCAAGCTGAATGTCGAGGGTTCGAGTCCCTTCACCCGCTTTCGTGGTCACGAGAGGACAGCAGGCGACCGGAGCGGACAGCACGCGACCGGAGCGGACAAGAGGCGACACGGGCGCGAGTTGCGCCAAGGCTTGCGAGCGCTTCGGGAGGTCGGCCAGAGGCCGCTAGATTGCCACAAGTAGACCCGAGATGACAGGCGCGGCCGGGAGTTTGTGCAAGCGCTTGTGCAAGGGGAAGGGCAAGGGGTGAGGCAGCGCGGTCGTCGATCGCTACGCGAGTTGGCGCGGGTACGATCGAACCATGAGCGGTGACACGGATCGTCCTGCGGCGCTTTCCGAAGACGGCGACTTTCGCCGGTTCGATCTGATATTCACGAGCGTGAAGGACACGGACGATCCCAAGGTCGTCACCATTACCATGCGTCCAGATCCTCGCCGCTACAAGGAGGTCGAGGTCGACGGACGGCAATACTGGGAGGACACTCACGACAATGTCCTCTATCCGAGGCCAGACTTTCTGGCAGCCATCGCTTCTCAGTTCAGTGAACGGCACCTCTGTTTCAGTCTGCCGCAGATACGCAACGCCGCCGAGTACGTCGAGTCGCGCATTCCCTGCATCAACTCTGCGCTATCGCAATCGTCAGGCGACGCGCCCGCACACGAACCATTCCCCGAGCGTCACGTTCCGAACATCCGTCCGGGGACATCGCACTTCGTCATTCTGTCCGCGGACATTGTCGGCTCGACTCGTTTAGCAACGACGCTCTCTAGCGACGCGTACGCGCGACTGGTTCGTGTGTGTTTGCGCGAGTTCGCCGCCGTCATCTGGGGATTCGGCGGACACGTACTCAAGTTCACCGGCGATGGCTTGCTCGCCTACTTTCCCGAACCGAACTTCACCGGGAACCACGATCTTGCAATAGACGGGGCCATTACCCTTCAGCGGCTTGCGACGGATGCGATATCGCCATCGCTCGGCCGGGCTGGACTCCCAGCCATCCAGATTCGTGTCGGCATTGATTCTGGGAGAGCCGTGGTCGAGGACCTTGGTCTGGGTTGCGGGACGCCTTCACTCGACATCATCGGCGCTGTAGCAAACCTTGCAGCCAAGATTCAAGCTACGGCTGCACCGGGGGAGATCAGAATAGGCCAATCAATGCTCCGGGGTCTCCATGTGCAATGGCGCGAGATCTGCGAACCTGTCACGCCTCCTCAGGACTGGGAGTACCAGGACCGTCAGGGAGAGATCTACCAATTGGCTCGCGTGCAGTGGCCACCCAGCGCGCCTCCGCCCACCATTGTGTTAGGAACGACTCCCACCCTCGCCCCAACAGACATCTCCGGATGAGAGATCCTCAAGGTCAACAACCGCCGCACACACCTCGCAAGATTCGAGGCCACATGACCGTACGCGGCTACCGGCAGATCGAGAACCTGGCCGCCCATTCACTCAAGCACGCCAAGACCATAGAGCGTGGCAGCGGCCTTGAATGCGTGACGACCGCGCTGTTCTCAGCTTTCATGTTCGAGGGATATCTGAACCATGTAGGGCCCTTGAAGATCCGACACTGGGAGCACTTTGAACGGCTTCCATGGAGAAGCAAGACGGAGATTTTGCTTAGCGATCTAGGTCTCCCATGTAACTGGGGTGAGGGTGAGCTGCAGGTCATCGCGGCCCCTTTCAAACTCAGAGATGGCCTTGCTCACAGTCGAACCGAGACTCAGGTGTTGGAATACACTGACGACGGAAGTCCCGGCGCTGGAAGAGGCGCGATGATCCCGAGCTATATGCGCGAATGGAATGAGTTGAAAGGTGCAGAGCGTGCTCTGGACGCGGTGCGCAAGACGTGTACGAACATCCATGAGGTTGCGGGTTTGGGCGAGTGGGATATGGAACCACTCGCGGATGGGTTCGCGTCTGGCTGAATAGATCTCGCCGGAACTGTGCTTCTCGAGCCGTTTGTCGAGGCGCATTCCCGTCAGAACCAGCTCGCACCTCTCCCGTTTCCGGCTCGCAAAGAACCGGCGACGTCTCTTCCCGTCCCAGCCGAGACCGAGTCTCGCGAGACCGCAGAGCCTTCCAACCACACTGTGTCTCCTACGCGCCCCGACGGCGCAAAGACCTCGACCGTGAGGTCATAGCTGCGCCAGTCCGTGTCCGCGCAAGATTCGCGAGCTCCAACAAGATCGAGTGGGACGGCCACTCTGCGCTGCCCCCAGCCATTCGCGGGCATCGACCAGTTCGCGTCAGCGAATGCGATCTCGGCAGCGCTCGTCGGCGGCCCGCCGACGGCCTCTATCCAGACACGCAGTACGACTGTGCGCCATGGCTGCGTCCGCGCAGAGCCAACATCCTCGTCTTCGGGCACATCCATGTACACGGTGTCTGGAAGCAACGGCATGGGGAGGTCGCGGACACGGAACGACGAAACGCCCCGGCGCCCGACGTCGACTGCGGGGAGTGAGAGCGTGTCTACGGTTGCCAGCTGAAACCATTGCTGGTGGCGCGTGACCCACTTGGCATCACCGTGCATCGAGACGGTTTGACAGCCGGCGAGTGGCGCGCAGGCCAAGACCATGATTGCACTGATGCGAATGCCGGATCCCATCGGTCTCACGAGAGGTTAGGCTACTTGGTCGCCACCGACAATCACCAGTCGGCGCGGCGGGCTAGCCTCCCCAGCGTACTCCGAGCGCGGCCTCGGCTAGGAGAAGCGGGTCATCGTCGTGACTCTCCTCTCGCAGATTCAAGCGCGCATCTCTCCGGAGAGACGTTTCGAAGACTCGGCAACCTCTCCACCGCCCCCGCCACATCGAGCAGCTTCGGGTCGGTGTAGACATTCGCGGTGAGACTCGGGTCGCTGTGACGCATCGCGGCCTGCGCGGTGCGCAGCGGGACGCCGGCGCGGCAGAGGTGCGTGCCGAAGGTGTGTCGCAGCGCCATGATCCGGATGGATGTCGACCGTGCGGCCGCGCTCGTCGGTCTTCGAAACGATCTCCTTGCCGCCGCGCTTCTCGTCCTTCTTGATCATGGCGATCCCCGCGAACGCGAGGTCGCGATTGAAGATCCGGATCAGGCCGCTCGGCACCGTGAGCAACTTGGTGGTCGGCGGCAGTCGCGCGGGAACAGGCTCGTCGCGCTCGCGCGCGTCCGCCTGCGCGAGGGCCAGCGTCTCGTCCATCCACGCACGCAGTTCCGCAGCCAAGTCTTTCCGCAGCGGGATCTCCTCGCCGCGACGGTTCTTCTCATCCCTCGGGTGCAAGAGCAGGTACGGCACCGGTCCGGTGAGATCCACCTGACCAATCGAGATCGACGAGAGCTCGCCCTTTCTGAGGCCGGTGAGGACGAGCGTCTTGTAGATCAACGCCCGCTCGCGGCCCGCGCGATCGAGTCGCTCGCGCGTGGCGTCGCTCACCTTGGCCCCCTGCTGCCCTCGACGCTTGCCCTTCTGGATCGTGAGCGCCTCGGCGAGCGGTCGTCGCCGTGCGGCGTCGAGAAGCCGCATGAGCTCGTCGTCGGTGAGCGCCCGGCGCGTGCGGCGGCGATCCGCGCGATCGTCGGCCGTGGCCACCTTCGCGAGCGGACTCGCCGCGAGTCGTCCATTCCGCACGCACCAATTCCCAAACGCCACGAGCGCCCTGCGGTACCCGTTCCGCGTGCCCGCTGACATCCCCTCGTCCGCCCGCTCGCGCAGCCAGCGCTCGACCGCCGGAACCGTGAGATCACGAAGTCGCCGAATCCCCCGTCCTGCTCCTGCTTCTTGGCAGACCCGCCGCACGCGGCGCGGCGCCTGCGTGAGCCAGTGGTCGCAGCTCCCCTTCACGCTCGTGGGATGTCGGCGTCGATCGCAATGCGTTCGCTCCGCTGAGTCTGGCAGACATCGAGGCGATTGTGGCGCGGGAGTCTGCGGCGATGTCCGAACGGCCGGGTGGTCCCCGCGTCCCCGATTCCGACATCAACTCCGCCTCTTGCTGATCCCTTTCGCCTTCCTGAATCCGCGCTCGATCGACTCGATCGTCGCCAGCGTCGGAGTCACCTTGCCCCGCTCGATCCGATTCAGTTGCTCGAACGCGATCCCCGCCAGCTTGGCAAGCTGGCGCTGGTTGAGCCCGGCCTCGGTTCGCCGCGAGATGATCTTGCGCGCGAGGGATGCCCGGGCGTAGTCGACCGCAGGCACATTTCCAGCGCGATCCGCCTTCGGGAGCGGTGGCATGTCCGCCGCCTTCGCGCGACCCGCAAGACGGTCGTACTCGGCGCGGGGGAGGATGACATATTCGCGATCGTCCAGCTTGACCTTGACTCGATCCATGATCAGTTCACTCCTCGTAGAAGCCGTCGCGATGCCCGATCTGCTCGACGACGACTGTCGTCTCGATTCCTCGACCGCGCACAGAGAAGAGGACTCGATAGTCCCCAGTCCGGATCCGAAACCTGCCGGCGAGCCTCCCTCGCATCGGCTTGGCGCCGCTCACATCCGGCCAATCGGCAAGGCGCTCGAGCACCTTGAGGATGCGCGTATGGGCGACCAGTGGCAGGGCTTCGAGCTCCTTGGCGGCGGAATCGGTCAGGACAACGCGGGCCACACGCCGATTCTAGCGGCAATTGACGACATAGTCAATCACTGATCACTTGTTGAGTCAACGCGCCGGTCGGGGCCGAACAGCCCCGCGACCCCGTGCAAACACTGCTGCAAGGCGCTCGCACAGAACTGCCAGACTCTCCGCTCAGATTCACTCATCGCCCGGCCACTCAGCCCCGTCACCGTGCGATACCCGTAGCGCCCGTAGGTCGTTGCCAGCTCGATGATCCGCGCCGTCGACGGCAACTCATCGTTCCGCGGCTTCGCCGCGTACCGATGCGTCGCCCGGTTCTGACCCAGGACCTTGCAGACCCGCCGCTCCGGCACGCTCAGCGCTTGCACCACGCGCTCGACCGTCTCGCGCCGTCTCGGCGGGCTCAGAAGTTTGGGCGGGCCGCTTCCTTCAGGATCAGGTAGTCGAGTGTGAGATCCGCCACGACGCGCTTCAGACGCGTGTTCCCCTGCTCGAGCTCCTTGAATCGCTTTGCCTGGTCCACCTTCAGACCACCGTACTCGCGACGCCACCGGTAGTAGGTCTGGTCCGTGATGCCAAGCTTCTTCGCCGTCACCGCGATCGTCTGCCCCTTCGACATTTCGACCTCGGCCTCACGAAGCATCTGCACGATCTGCTCCGCCGTGAATCGACGCCTGCCCATGTCCGGCTCCTTTCAGATCCGGAATCGAGGAGTACAACTCTCCGACCGGACCAGTTCCAGGGGAGCAGGTCATGCTCGCCCGTCCCGATCCGCCTGCGTGTCCTGCGATTCTGCGGCACCAGCAGACCCTCCACCCGCCACAGCCGCTTCATCAGTCTCGTTCCGATCGCCCAGCCTTCCTGGTGCAGCAGGTCCATGACGTGCCGACGCCCACGGCGTGGATTCGCCACCGCCAGTTG